>CAZSJH010000095.1:0-2539 GCA_964607105.1 uncultured Rikenellaceae bacterium
ACTGAAACGCATGAATTAGTTGTACCAAGGTCTATACCAATTATTTTTCCCATTTTATAACTTATTTAATGTTTTCTGATTTTTCAATCCATAAAGCAATGATTATGCCATCGGAATTTCAGGACATATTTATGCTAATATGACATTCAAAAGCAATTTTGCATGACCAAACTTAACTCTCTAATGACAAAAAGGCAGTTATGGCATTTTCATATTAAGCAGATCAGATTATATTAAACAAATTTGTAGCTTTACCTTGTATAACCATAAATAATAAGAATATGTCAATCCATAATACAGTTAAGAGGGTGACAACGCATGTACTATCCGAAATGAAACTAAAAGGTGAGAAGATTGCGATGCTCACTTCATATGATTTTTCCATGGCATCTATTGTAGATAAGGCAGGGATTGATGTTATCCTTGTTGGCGACTCGGCATCAAATGTGATGGCCGGTTTTGAGACCACGCTCCCAATAACTCTTGAAAATATGATATATCATGCCTCCTCAGTTGTCCGTGCGGCAAAAAGAGCACTGGTTGTGGTTGATATGCCTTTCGGCACTTACCAGGGTAATTCCAAGGAAGCTCTTTTTTCAGCCATAAGAATAATGAAAGAGACAGGCGCACATGCCGTTAAGCTTGAAGGAGGAGCTGAAATAGCAGAATCGGTCGAAAGAATACTGTCTGCAGGAATACCCGTAATGGGTCACCTGGGTTTAACACCGCAGTCCATACATAAATTTGGTACTTATGTTGTCCGGGCGCGGGAAGAAGAAGAAGCACAGAGACTGAAGAGTGATGCTAAATTACTTGAAGAAATAGGGGCTTTTGCCATTGTTCTTGAAAAAATACCTGCAGGACTTGCCGGAGAGGTTGCTGAGAGCCTTACCATCCCGGCAATTGGCATCGGTGCAGGTAATAAAGTTGATGGGCAGGTGCTGGTAATTAATGATATGCTCGGTATAAACCAGGAATTTTCACCACGGTTTCTGAGGAGATACCATAATCTCTACCAGGAAATAAGCGGGGCAGTCCAGGGTTATATACGGGATGTGCGCTCGCTTGATTTCCCAAATGAAAAGGAGCAGTATTGAATACCCCGACATGGATATACTTTATGAGGACAACCATATAATCGTCATTAATAAGCAATGCTGTGAATTGGTTCAGGGTGACAGCACAGGTGATGAAGCCCTTTCAAACAGGGTAAAGAAATACCTTGCAGTAAAATACAATAAGCCGGGCGACGTATTCCTGGGTGTGGTTCATCGTCTGGACAGACCGGTTAGCGGTGTGGTACTCTTTGCCCGAACTTCAAAATCCCTGGGAAGATTAAACAGGATGTTCCAGGAAAAACAGCTGTCAAAAAAATACCTCGCCGTGGTGAGAAACAGACCGCCCTCAGAGGAAGGTAGCTTAAGGCATTACCTTAAGAAAAATGAGAAACAAAATAAATCCTATGCTTACGACAAGCAGGTAAAAGGCAGTAAAGAAGCACATTTAAGTTATAAACTGATCAGCAGGACAGATAGATACTACGTCCTGGAAGTAGAACTGCATACCGGGCGGCATCACCAGATAAGATGCCAGTTGGCCAATGCAGGATGCCCTGTGAAGGGTGATCTTAAATACGGATACCCAAGATCAAATAATGATGGAAGCATATCACTCCATGCCTGGAAGATACGTTTTATACATCCCGTTAAAAAACAGGAGATTGAGATTATAGCACCTCTCCCGGATAAGGATATATGGCCTAAAATAGAGCAGTTGAAATAAAAAATGGCTGCTTTGATTTAAAACAGCCACTTCATTCAAACTGAAAATATTAGAGGTCAGGATGTCAAAATTACCCTCCGGCCTTTATTATTTTTCTTCATTCTTACCTTCAAATAAACCGGAATTTTTGATCGTGTTTTTCGTATTTAATACGAAATCATGAAACAAATGTATAACATTATTATCCTGAGTCGGTTAAACTGAGGTTAAATCTAGTTAAGGAAAAGTTAAAATGTTGATTGATGTAATTTTATAATTATATTTTTGTAATATGAAAAGGTGGAAACTCATAGGACTCATGTCTCTGATGCTTGTTTCATTGGCAGGCATTATATGGGTACAGATCATCTGGATTAATAATGCTGTAAGGGTGAAGAATGACCTGTTTAACCGCTCAGTGTTTAACAGCCTGCAAAGTACTGCCAGAAAAATTGAGTCATCAAGACAACTGGCTTTCTATAAACAAATGATGGTAGCCGACTCGTTGTTACAGTCACAGGCTTATGAGATGCAGACAGTTCCCTTTGCAGGGCCGGGGACCGTGAATCCACCGTTGAGTAGTTATGAAGGCCTCAGCGGAGTTGGTGAAAGCTTTTCCTTCAGAATGACCGATGATGGTAATAATATTCAGGTACTTAGAGATTACCAGCAGTATTTTATTACCGATAGTAATTATAGGGAAAGGCCGGAATATAGTATTGAATCAGGAGAAACAGAGCCGCTGAATATTAGTAATGACAAATTCAGGTCATGGCTC
>CAZSJH010000095.1:2549-10495 GCA_964607105.1 uncultured Rikenellaceae bacterium
AATCCAGTGACCTTCGCCAGATGGGCGACAGGATGATTTCTGAACTTTATGAGTGGGAAATTAACAGCCCTGCTGACAGGGATGAAATATTATCCATCATGTACAGTGAACTGGCAAACTCTGGTATAAGCATTCCATTTGAGTTTGCTATTATTGAGGGTAACAGGATTGTGGACGGAGTGTATGAAACTGTTCCTCCCGCAGACCTTGTCAGTAGTAATTATACAGTTAACCTGTTTAATGATAGATTGATACGTCGGAACACAAGACTTTCCGTGGTATTCCCAGAAAGAAAGAATTATATACTCTCGTCAATGTCTTTCCTTCTTGGCGGTTCATTGCTTTTCAGTCTGATAATACTAATTACTTTTGCACTGAGCATATTCTTTATCATAAGACAGAAAAGAATATCGGAGATCAAGTCTGATTTCATCAATAATATGACACATGAATTTAAGACACCTATAGCAACTATCTCACTTGCTGCAGACACAATAAGTAATCCTAAAATAATAAATAACGAAAACAGGGTAAAGCACTTCATAAGCATGATAAAAAAAGAGAATGCAAGAATGAATAAGCAGGTTGAAAATATTCTTCAAATATCATCGCTTGACAGGAAAGAGATGGAATTCAGTTTTTCAGAAATTGATATGCATTCTGTAATAAAGAGATCAATAGAAACAATTGAAATACTGGTGGAAGGAAGAAACGGGAATATCTTCTTTTATGACGAGGCGGATGATCCAATAATATATGGAGACAGGGAACATCTTACTAACCTGGTTCATAACCTTCTTGATAATGCCAATAAGTACAGTATTGGGGAACCGGAAATTACCGTAAGCACCTCTAATAAAGATGGTCATTTTGTATTATCGGTTTCTGATAAAGGTGTGGGGATGTCCAAAACCGTACAATCAAAGATTTTTGATAGGTTTTACAGGCAGACCGGAGGTAATATTCACAATGTTAAAGGTTTTGGGCTTGGACTCAGTTACGTTAAGGCTATAATAGATGCACATAACGGTGATATCAAAGTATACAGTGAAACAGGAAAAGGCACAACATTTGAAGTGTTTTTACCACAAAATGAAGAACTTCTATGAGTGATATATCGAAGATACTTCTTGTCGAAGATGATCTCAGCTTTGGCTCGGTTCTGAAATCATACCTTGAAATCAATGATTTTGCGGTTGAGTGGATAGACGATGGGAAAAATGCTATGAGTGCCTTCAGGAAAGATGAGTTTAACCTTTGTATACTGGATGTTATGCTGCCCAATGTCGATGGCTTTACAATTGCTTCTGAGATAAGGGCTATAAACAAGACCATACCGCTGATCTTTCTGACTGCGAAAAAACTGAAAGAAGATGTTTTACGTGGCTATGGACTGGGAGCCGATGATTATATAACCAAACCTTTTGATACTGATATACTTCTTGCAAAGATAAAAGCCATTACCAGCAGGAGGGAAGGGATGAGAAAGACCAGGGATCAGATAAAAATAGGTATATACACATTCAACACAAAAATAAGATCACTTAAATCAGGGCAGGATGAAAGAAAGTTGTCACCAAAGGAAGCTCAGCTGCTTGAACTCCTGGCTGAATCGCCCAATGCACTTGTTAGCCGTGAAACAGCTCTGAAATCAATATGGGGATCAGATGACTATTTCACCGCAAGGAGCATGGATGTTTATGTCACAAAATTGAGAAAATACCTTTCAGGCGACAGTAATATATCCATAAAAAATATTCATGGTGCTGGATTCCAGATGGTAATAAACAGTGATGATTAACGGCGGAGAACAGAACTGCTGAAACGAAGTGGCAGGAGATTATCTATACCATCAATAACATATATTCTTGATTTCCCGAAGAGGATCATCCTGATACTTCTGCCCGAACGGTCTTCTTCTTCAGCTAGTACCTGCCTGCACTTACCACATGGAGATACAGGGTCAACAGTAAAATTTTCCCCTTTACGGGCACATATTGCAATTGAAGTAATGACAGATTCGTGGTAATTAGCTCCTGCATATGCAATTGCATTGTGTTCAGCACAGATACTGACAGGGAAAGAAGCATTTTCCCTGTTATTACCTTTTATTATCTGCCCTGTGTCAAGCCTCACGGCAGCTCCAACGGAAAAATCCGAGTAGGGTGAATAAGCATTACTGCTTGCATTTATAGCTTCGTTAAGAAGTTCCTGATCTTCCTTACATAATTCTTCCTGATTTGTATATTCATTCAGGATAAGCTTGATTGTTTTTTTCCTTGCCATAAATTAAGTATGTTCCGCAAAATACTAAAAAATATTGGCACAAGGTATTCACTATATACAAGATAGCATTATATTCTTAATAATTCCATACTATTAGTTAATTTCTTAGCGTTTACAGCAATGTAAATACATATAAGCTTATTATTTTTGGTGTAAATTTTTCCTATGAAAGTTATTCCTTATATATTATTAATTGCTTTACTCTTTTCTTCCTGTCATTCTGCAAGATGGGCCAGAACAGGGCAGGTGCCAGCTGATGAAAATCCTGATGTAGAGAATTATATCAAACAGTATTCTGATATGGCCATGAGCGAGATGCAAAGAACTGGTGTCCCTGCAAGCATAACGCTTGCCCAGGCTGTAATAGAGAGTGATTATGGGAGAAGCAGACTGGCGAGATTAGCCAATAATCATTTTGGTATTAAATGCCATAACGGTTGGACAGGAAGAAGGATATATCATAATGATGACAGGCGTAATGAATGTTTCAGGAGATACAGGGAAGCAAATGAATCTTTTAAAGATCATTCTGATTTTCTGCTGCAGGGTTCGAGATATGATTTCCTTTTCTACCTTGAACAGGATGACTATAAAGGGTGGGCCAGGGGACTAAAAAGTGCTGGATATGCAACAGACTCCCGATATGCAAATATGCTGATCAATATGATAGAAGAAAATGACCTTCATGTATATGATAAGATGGTTTTAAATGGAAACAGGAAAGAAAGGGGTAAGGTATATAATGCTTTGAATACGGAGAAAGTCGATGGTATAAAAAAATTGGATGATACAGAGGTAAATTACGCTATTGATAACGATAAATACATAATCGAGCAGAGTAACAGGCTTAAGGTAAAAAACATGCTTGAGTACATCACTGTAACGGAAAATGATACTTTTGAGGATCTTGCTGAGGAATTTGGCTTGCTGGGATGGGAAATATACAGGTATAATGAACTTGATGATGATGCTGAACTGAGACCCGGGCAGATATTATATCTTCAACCAAAGAGGAACAGGGCAGAGCGTGGAAAAGAATATCACATTGTAGAGGAAGGGGAAACGATGTATTCCATATCACAGAATTATGGAATCAGGCTCAGAGCTCTTTACAGGATGAACAGGATGGAACCGGGATATGAACCTCCCCCGGGAACTGAGTTGTGGTTAAGAAAACTTAAGCCGGAGGGCCTTTAATAATTGATGTCTCGTTAATATCGAAACCTCTGAGGAATTCACTTACCTGCATGAATTTTCGCCCTTCCATCTGTAACCTTTCTATTTCAATGGTACATCCACCGGTTCCTATTCTGAGATAGGTTTGACCGTCACTTTCAATCTCCCCGGGTTTCAGATGCTTATATTTGTTAAGGCATTTGCATTTGCCGATTTTTACGGTATAATCATTTGTGTCCCTTCTGAAGATTGTCCGTGCACCAGGATGAGGATACAAACCACGGATAAAATTATAGACATCACTGCTTTTCATCTCCCAGTTAATATAACAGTCTTTGCTGTGTATCTTGGGCGCTTTTTTCAGTGTTTCATTTTTACTTATGAATTTAGTCTGGTCTGATGTTTTAATATTACCCTTTTCAAGTGCTTTGACCGTCTTTATTACCATTTTTGCTCCTTCCCGCATCATCTTATCATGAAGGTTCCCGGCACTGTCATCGGCCCCGATATTTATCTTTTTCCTGAAAAGTATTTTACCTGTATCGATATTGTCGTCAATAAGGAATGTTGTCAGGCCGGTAGTTTTTCCCCCGTTGATGATTGCATGATTGATTGGTGCTGCGCCCCTGTACTGTGGAAGCAGTGAAGCATGCAGGTTAAAGGTTCCCATACCCGGAATCTTCCAAATCTCCTCCGGTAACTTCCTGAAGGCAACAACTACTATAATGTCAGGCTTGAGATTTGTTATCTCCTCAACAAAGGAAGGGTCACTCAGCTTATCGGGTTGCAGCAGCTTAAGGAGGTTATCCCGGGCGTATTCAGCTATGGCTGATCTTTGCATTTTTAATCCTCTGCCTGCAGGTTTATCCGGTGCACTAACCACGGCCACAATATTGTAATCATTAATAAGAAGTGACCCGAGGCTGGGTACTGCAAATTCTGGCGTCCCCATAAATATTATGCGTGGACTTCTCATGTCTTTCAATGTTTACTCTTGGTATGTTTATAGCAACTCAGGTAATGCCCCATTTTATCAGCCTTGGTCTTGAGATAGAATTCATTATGCGGGTTTGGAGGTATTTCCAGTGGAACAGTTTCTACTATTTCAATCCCGTATCCTTCAAGTCCGGCCCTTTTAACCGGGTTATTTGATATCAGCTTTACCTTTCCCAGCCCCAGCTCCCGCATAATATTTGCACCTATACCGTAGTCTCTTTCATCTTCGCTGAAACCCAGTTCGAGGTTAGCCTCAACCGTATCCATGCCCTGTTCCTGCAGTTTGTAGGTGCGTATCTTATTAAATAATCCTATGCCCCTGCCTTCCTGGCTCAGGTATATTACTGCTCCCTTTCCGGCATCATCAACCATTTTCATTGCTTTATGGAGTTGTGGACCACAGTCGCATCGCAGTGAGCCGAAGATATCACCTGTAAAACAGGAGGAATGTATTCTTACGAGTACAGTATCATTCTTGGTCCATGAGCCTTTTACCAGTGCTGCATGTTCAATATTATTACTCAGCTGCCTGAACGGTATAAAATCAAATTCACCATGCTCGGTGGGCAGGTTAACTCTTACACCCATTTCAAGAATACTTTCTTTTTCAAGCCGGTATTTTATAAGATCGCTTATTGAAATAATTTTAATATTGAACTTTTTGGACAGTTTAAGCAGGTCAGTCAGTCTTGCCATTGACCCGTCATCATTCATTATTTCAACCAGCGTACCCCCCGGTCGCAATCCTGCCAACCTTGTCAGATCAACGGCCGCTTCAGTATGTCCTGCACGCCTCAATACACCTTTCGATTTAGCTTTCAGGGGGAATATGTGCCCTGGCCTGCCCAGGTTCTCGGGTTTAGTGCGGGGGTCTACAAGGGCATTGATTGTCAGACACCTGTCATGTGCTGATATACCGGTGCTGGTATTACTGCTTATAAGATCAACACTTACCGTAAATGGTGTTTCGTATGGTGAAGTGTTTTTCCCCACCATCAGGTCCAGCTCAAGCTCTTCACATCTTTCTTCAGGCAGCGGAACACATATAAGTCCCCTGCCGTTAATAGCCATAAAATTTACAATCTCAGGGGTTGTCAACTCTGCGGCACAGATAAAATCGCCTTCATTTTCCCTGTCTTCATCATCTACCACAATAATTAACCTTCCTCTGCGTATCTCTTCAACAGCTTCATCTATGGTATTAAAGGGACTGTTTATTTTTGTGTCTTTCGTCATTATTATATAATCCTGTATTATTATTGCTTATGTTGCAAAAGTATTACTTGTAAGCTAAATTACATAAACAAACCTTCAAAAACACCCTCTGGGTTCTTATGACTTATGTCATAGGACAATTATTTTCCCCTTCCGGTATCATTAAACAGATGTTTTAGCTTTAAATGGCTTATCCTTCGTTGCTGATGTCAATCAGAATCCTCACCTTTTTCACCGGGTTTTACAAAACCCAGCTTTATACCCAGATTCCTGAAGAAGTGGGTGTATGTTTCCTTATTCATTATGGCTGCATCTGATGTGGCTTTGTAGGTGAGGAATATTCCGACACACAATAATATAACTGTTGATTCCCACATGCCCAGCGGGACGGGTGCAATACCCTCTTTTGCCGCTTTTTCTCCAAAGAGGGTGAGGACATACCATATGACAAAAAACAGCACAGCGATAACAACGGGTGTTCCCAGGCCTCCTTTTCGTATTATTGCTCCCAGCGGTGCTCCTATAAAAAAGAAAATTATGCATGACACGGCGAGGGTTATCTTTCTGTGCCATTCAGCTTTAAATCTCAGTATATGCTTTAATTCACCATAGCTTATATTACTTTTCTCTTCAAGAAACTGCAAACCCGATCTCGCCTGGTTGAGTGAGTGAGATACCACCATCTGTTTCTGTATTGGCTGCAGCGAGTTGTAGAGACTGTCAACATTGAAGACGAGGTATTCGTAAATACCTGTATCCTTTTCCAGGTCTCTTGTGTAGTAATTCCTCCTGGAATATATTTTAGATGTTTTGTATTCCTTTATATAAGTCTCCTGGCGAGTCTCAAGTCTTTCACTCAGTGAATCAATAAAATACTCCAGCTGCGCCATATTCTGCATTGTCTGGTGCGATTTGAACAGGTTGAGGTCTGATCGTTCCAGGTCAAATCCGCTGAGCTCTATTATCATTCTCTGTTCCCTGAACCGGTCAGTTCTGAAGGGATATTTTTTCTGGCTCGCCGACCTGCCTTTTTCTTCTATATCATTATAGGCATAGCCGTTGTAAAGTGTGAATATCAATCCTGATTCATCAGGTGTCATATTCATATACCCGGAGTCAGCCATCACAAGTGATTTGTTTCCTTCCGTATCCCTGTGATCATATATTAATATCTTCTCAAGCTTGTTGGTTTCGGGATCCTTCTTACTTATCTTGATGCTGAATCCTTCAATACCATTATAGAACGTCCCAGCCTGGATATTCAGTTCAGGTCTTTTCTGGGTTATATCATACATCAGGGTTTTGGCTTTCCTGTTGGCATAAGGAACGACATTGTTGGAAAAAAAGAAAGATCCTATACTCAGCAGGAAGATAAATATGATTAGTGGCCGCATGATTCTCTGGAGAGATATGCCTGATGATTTTATTGCGGTGAGCTCAAAATTCTCACCCATATTTCCAAAAGTCATAAGTGCTGCGAGCAGTATAGCCAGGGGAAGTGCATTGGGCACAAATACAAGGGCAAAATGAGCTAAAAGTTCTACCAGTACATTCAGTTCCAGCCCTTTGCCTGCCAGGTCGTCAATATACATCCACAGGAATTGCAGTACAAATACGAACAGGACAATAAAAAATGTAAGTATTTGCGGTCCTATAAAAGATTTAAAAACCAGCCAGTCTAATTTCTTAATCATAGTGCTTAACTACGGGTTCAAAGCTAATAAATAATATTTTATTTAACCTTAAAATGATACAGGTAGGGGAGTGAGCCCGGTAATGTTTACATAAATCATGCCTGGTTTACAATCCCAGTGCGCGCTTGAGCTCAGTTATCTGTGTATCCCAGAGATAAATGGCATCTTCTTTCTCATCATCCTCTGCAAAATCGGTGATAAAGAGTGCCACATCGCCTGTTAATTCATCAATATCGAGTTTAAACTCAAAATACCTGTCTTCATTTGCGGGTGTTTCTGCCCATTTGAATCGGGCATGCTTATTTTCCCTCAGCTGAACGAGTTTTGCCCTTTGTTCAGCCTTGTTCCAGATAAAGACATAGTCCTCTCCGTCAATACGAACATCATCAGCGAACCATTCAGCCAGACCTTCGGCAGTGCTCAACCTGGGAAAGAGGACTTTAGGGGAGGTGTTAAGTGTATATTCAAGTTCATATTGTGATTTCATTAACAGGTTATTTTGACGCATAAATAAATTGATCTTATGCAATATAGAAAAAATAATATAAATAAAAAACCATATTGAAATATTGAAAGTAT
>CAZSJH010000096.1:0-2151 GCA_964607105.1 uncultured Rikenellaceae bacterium
CCAGATTTTGCCCTTATTCCAGGCAGCAGCTATATCCTTATCCCCCATTCCCTGCCCGAAAGCACCAACTGCTCCCAGGATATTGGCATGCGAGTCGGTGGAAATGGCTGTGGACCCGGGGTATACATATCCTTCATCAATCAGTAAATGGGTTCCAATACCTGAATTTATATCGTAAATATTTATACCACGCTCCCGCGCGAATAAGCGGCATATATGCTGGTTAACCGCATACTTCTGGTCTGAACCGGTAGGATTGCAATCGAAAGTGAAAAGTGTTTTTTCAGGATCGTCTATTTCAAGATCATATTCATTTATATTCTTTACTACATTGGCCCCTCCGAAATCTCGTGCTACTCTTGCATCAATATATACATCAACTATATCTCCAGGTTTTACTTCTTTACCTCCTGAGTGAACGGACAGTATTTTTTCTATTATAGTCATTCCCATTTTAGAATATTATTTAAATGTTTAAATCCTGATTAAGACAAACAGCTATAACTTATCGTCCCTGTAGATAATTACTATTGCTTTCCAGTGCTTTATCAAAAATCATATTATTAAATTGTGAAATATCCTGCAACGCTGTTGTTTTATCTTTCTGCCATTGATTATGTATTTTATTATCAAATTCTTTAGCCATACTAAAATATTCATTTTGCAGCTTGTTCCTGTATTCCCGTCTCTTTTCTATCCTTTCCCCATAATTTTCATCAACATAGTCAGTAAGCTCTATAAATGACCACCATGCTAAGCCATTTTCCCTGTTGTACATATCTTCAGGTACCCTGAAGTGCATTTCATAAACCCTGTTAATATCATCAAAGTACCTGAAAGAGGCCGGAAAATCTTTAATACCATAATAAACAGGCATATATGCATGAACACATCCTCTTCTTGGAGCTATCCAAAGTCTGCATCCCGTTTCCACCGGCAAATTATCCCTCAATTCAGCTATAAATGACATTTGCTGACTACCTGCGCAAATATTCATCACTTTGTTATCGTGCGGGTTATGTAATGTATAATGTTTTGAATCATCCAGTTCAGTACCCTCATAATGATTCTGCAGTATATTCATCAGATCGCCAATATTAACGGGCTCTGAGGGTACAAAGCTCACAGGAAATTCGTCATCAATATTATACTCTTCAGGTGAAAGTTTGTTTACTCCAGTCCACATACGGCCTATATTTGACATACTTTCTGCTGACCTCGGACTACCATAGGCTTCCCTGAAATTGAATTCCCCTTTTTCCGGACCATACCAATTCCTGGCAATTGCATAATCTTTAAGGCCCGGTGAGCATAAATATTTTTCCTTATCATCAAAATCTATGTTTTTTATAATGTAAAAATTCGGCAGATACACAACATGATCATTAGGTATTCTCATTGCAACCCAGTGTTTTCCTCTTACAACTGAAAGCATCCATGCTTCCTTTGTATCGGCTATGGTATATGTTCTTCCCGAGGCATTATACCCAAGTTCCGATATAAGTTTGCCTGCAATTTCAACACCATGCCGTGCTGATCTTGCCCTTTCAGCAACTATTTTTCTCAGGTTATAGCCAATACCCCCGTCGACTATTTCACCGAGACGCTCAATAGAAGGGCATGAATTAGATGTTATAAGTACACCATTCTCATTAAGAAAGCTGTCAGCAAAATTCTGTCCCGGCATTTCAAGCCAAATATGACCGAAGGTGTTTGATGCCTGGTCAATAAAGGCTCCATTTGCCAGAACAATATTATCACCGGGATTATTATTAGTATAGCACTTATATAAATTAACCACCTGTGTTCCGCCATCGTCCTCATTATGGCCAATTAGTACATGCCCTGATGCCGATGCATCCTTACCCACTATTATCGTAGAGCAATTTAATCCAGTATGCAGTGTTTGAGCAGTTAAGTGCCCTATAAAAAGGAATAACGCAAGTAAAATGTATATTCTTTTCATTTCAACTAATTTTGTTTTATGATGGAATAAAAATATAAAATGTTATTCAATTAGTTTATGTTTTAAGGTAACAGTTTAAGGCAGGTATAAAAAGTGTTCGTTAACAAATGAACAGTATTCTCTCATTTATGGATAATAATTTTTGAATTTTCAATATATAATTTTATATTTGTGTAGAAGCTCAT
>CAZSJH010000096.1:2161-10262 GCA_964607105.1 uncultured Rikenellaceae bacterium
TCATGCTATTAGCATAAGAGGAGTGAAAAAAAGGTAATGGTTGTGTGAAAGAACAGGATTGTATTGCAGACATTGACTTTCACAATTAGGACGCTCCGAGAGACAAGGAGGGTCTTCCTTATTATCAGACAGTAGATTCCGGGATTATCTTTTAAGAGAACCCGTTCCCTTCTTCCACAACCAACCTTCACTCCTCTTTTTTTTATAGGATAAATTAGGGATCACGGTCTAAAAAAATCTATTTATATTAGTAGAAATTATTGCCTTTATGAAAACTCATATCAGGCGCAGAGAGAATAATAAAAAGCTTGTTATAGTATTTGGCAGCTGGGGAGTAGATCAGAATGCTTTTATTCCCCTTTGCGCAGAGGATCATGATTTTATTCTCTATTATAATTATTCAGCTGATGAACCCCTTGTACTTCCGGACCACAAAACATACAGTCAGATAGTACTTATAGGATGGTCACTGGGTGTATGGGCTGCTGAGTATATGTCTGAGTCAATGAACCTGAATCCTGACCTGGCAATAGCGGTTAATGGTACCCCTGTACCGGCCGATAATAAATACGGGATACCCCTGGATATATTTGAGGGCACTCTTAACAATATCAATGAAAGGGGCATGGAAAAGTTTAATATAAGGTTATTTGGCACTAAATCGATACTTGAAAATAATATGGACAAATTATCCAGAAGAAGTATTGATTCCTATGCTGCCGAACTCAGATGGTTATATAACAGGATTATGGAGAATCCTGACAGGAAGTACAGATGGGATATAGCTTTAACGAGTATAAATGACCGTGTCTTTCCTCCTGAAAACATGATCAACTACTGGAAAAGCAGGAAGGATACAGTACACATCACCACAGACCTTCCCCATTATCCTTTTTATTATTGGGAGAATTTTGATAATATGATAGAATATCTGCTTGAGAAGAGCGGATTAGACTTCACCTATTAGTAGATTCATATCACTCTCCTTCAGTTTCTTACCAAAGCCGGTAATTATGCTGTTCAATTTCTTGTATTCATTTGTTTCTTTCACCGGTACATTATCACCCCCGGCCATATCTATTCTTGTAAGAACATATTCCATGGTCATCCTGCGTGTATCCATGGATGGTTGGTAAAGTCTGTCTCTTGGCTTATCAATATTTATTTCAGTAATTAATCCTGCCTCAACAAGCTTATACAGTATATCCCTTGCAAGCCTGACAGGTATTTGAATATTCTTAGAAATTTCGCTTGCAGTCAGCGGATTATCACCTGCTATAAATTTCCTCACTATCATATTCAATATAAGCAATGTAAGTATCCTTTTCTGGTATGAATTTATATTCAGTGATTCATATTCGAACTCGTACCTGTTGACATTCTGGTTGGCAAAAGAAATCTCGGCACCCATCAATACAACCAGCCAGCTTATCTGCATCCAGACGATAAACAGTGGAAATGCTGCAAAGCTTCCGTAGATTGCTGAATATTTGGAAACACCTATCTGTGAGTTAATATATAGGAGCTGTACAATCTGGAATATTGTACCGGCAATAATACCAGCTACCAAAGCCGATTTGAATTTAACTCTTGTATTAGGCATTATCATATACAGCATGGTAAAGACCAACCAAATAATTACGTATGGTATGAATTTCAGAAGGAAGATGAGTGCCGGTTTAATTGTGCTCATAAACATCGCCTGGTCTGATATACTACTCATCTTAGCATTGAGGTATACCGTAAAACTTCCTGATAATACAATAAATACCGGAGCCAAAATCAATATGGAAAGGTAGTCTGCAAATTTCCTCACCCAGGGTCTTGACTTTTTAATTTGCCATATATGGTTAAATGATTTTTCTATATGGTTTAGAACCTGCATCACCGACCACAGAAGGATTAGGAGTCCAATCCCTGCTATAAAACTTCCACTGCTGGATTTCAGGAAGTTCTCAGTTGTCTGCAGTATCCAGTTCATTACTTCCTCATGACCAACAAGGGCATTGCGTATTTCTATTTCAAGTCTTTCATTGAATCCAAAGCTCTGGGCTATTCCGAAAGCTATTGCGGCTACAGGAATTATCGACAATAAAGTATTGAATGTCAGAGCAGATGCCCTGAGCTGTACTTTATCCTCCCTGAAACCCTTGAATGCGAGCACCAGAATACGTATTTCCCTCACGAGGAATGTCTTTCTCTTTGGCAGCTCACCCAGTGGAATATGCCATATCTCCTCAGTGATATATTTTATTTTTCTACTGATCCAATCACCTATCTTTTTCATTTTGCTTTAATTAGTGATCAACAAATATACTAATGGTAAATTAATTGCCTTTAGACTAAATTTATTTATTTTCGGAAAAAAGCATGTCTTTATGGATACAAAAAGCATAACAGGTCCGTGTTTAATGATTGACAGGGAAAAGTGCCTTGATAATATTGACCGAATGGTACAAAAAGCCAAGGCAAATGACATAATATTCAGGCCTCATTTCAAGACACATCAATCAATCGCTGTAGGACGGTGGTTCAGGGAATACGGTATAGATAAGATTACCGTATCATCGTTAAAGATGGCATATTATTTCGCCCGCAACGGGTGGAGAGATATACTAGTTGGAATAGCATATAATCCCAGGGAATATGAATTGTATGAGAAAATATCTGCTAAATGCAGGACATTAATTACCATCAGCTGTCCGGACTCTGCCCGTATTCTCGCCGCTCAATGTCACTTTCCTCTTGATGTAATGATAAAAATTGACACAGGCTATAACCGTACAGGCATTAAATGGGACGATCCGGCAGAACTTTACAGGACCATGGAGTATCTAAACCACAATGGCAGGATTAAAATCAGAGGTCTGATGACTCATGATGGGAGCACTTATGGTTTGAACAGCAGGAATAAGATCATGGAACATTATGCAGTCTCAGTTGACAGGATTATTAAATGCCGCGATAAAACAGGCATAAGAGATCTGTTAATTTCTATTGGTGATACACCCTCAGCCTCACTTGCTGATAATTTTAGCGGGATTGATGAGATAAGGCCAGGGAATTTTGTCTTTTATGACCTGATGCAGTACATAAACGGATCATGTAGCTTCAATGACATAGCTATGGCACTGATCTGTCCTGTTATAGATATAAGACCGTCTTCAGGCACTGTGGTTGTTCATGGAGGAGCTGTACATTTTTCAAAAGACAGTATTGTCATTAATAAAAAGCAAGTATACGGAATGGTAGCCAGGATGGACAATTCAGGATGGCACAAACCCACAGATGAAATTTATATATCATCCCTTTCTCAGGAACATGGTATAATTAAATACACCGCTAGCAGGATTGTTAAAAATATTCACCCCGGTGATCTTATAGCTGTTATACCTGTGCATTCATGTCTTACAGCTGACTGCATGGGAAGCTACTTCCTTAAAGGCGGTGAAAGTCTTGATCATATGCGGCAGCTTCCTCAGGATTCAGAATATTCTTTATGATACCGATGATAGCTAAAAAGGCCCAGCTTATAGATCTTGAATATTCTCAGTGAACATTTTGTTGAACGCAGCATTATCTCTATTCTCCTCTGTCTTTTCTTATAAATGTAAGCCAGCAAGAGGGGAACACCAAGTGGTCTCAGGTAAATGAAGTATTTAAGCAGACTTTCAATCCTGGCAAAGGTTCTTTTATCAGTTACTTTGTCATATAATATATTGAGATTACTAATGCTGTCCCTTGTTTTCAGGACATAATCACGGTTTGACTCCAGGCCATCATGAATCAACCTGTTTTCAATATGTTCGATAGGTATACCGGCCTTTTTTAACTGGTATGCAAACAAAGTATCTTCATGACCATATTTCTTCAGTTCTTCATTAAATTTGAATTTTTTCAGTATTGAACTTTCAATTATAAAGTTAAAACCTGAAAAAGTTGAATAGGGCTGCTTTTTTCTCTTTTTTATAGATTTTCTCTCGTTGTAATATCCATAATGCCATCTGAGATATTTATCCGGATTATCCGGTGGTGTTTTATGGTAATCGGTACCACCACAGATCACAGAGGCTATTTCATAATTATCAAGCCATCTTTTGAGATAATCTTTTGGATTACCCTGTATAAGGGCATCAGCATCAATATAAAGCAGGTAATCCCCTACGGCTTGTTCAGAAAGCATATTTCTTATTGTTGCTCTCCCAACGTTATTCTCGCTAATGAGCAAGCTTACCTTATCCATCTTGGCTAATGCTTCATACATACCAAGGTAATCACCAGAACAGCCGTCAGCTCCAATGATTATCTCATCATACTCTTCAATATCCTTCACTGCCTGCTGAAGCCCGGTGACAAGCGAAGCAATATCGTAATCATATACCGGGATTAAAATTGAAATCATACCCTCATTAATTGAACATCAAATATAAAAAATATTGGCGGATGAAACCAGTAAAATTTGGAAAGGTATTTGTAACAATTACTTTTGTTCTGTCAATTAAGAAAAAATAAATAGATGTTGAAAGGAATAATATCGTTTTTTATATTGATTCTAGCTGTTGAAACAGCAGTCCATGGAGCAGATAAGTGCAATATATCATTTGAACTGAAGGGACATGGTAACAGCTTTATCAGCCTTGCTTACCATATGGGCGACAGGCAATATATAAAGGACACGATATATACTGACAATGCCGGTCATGCCACATACAGGAGTAAGGAAACCCTAGAGAAGGGCCTTTATATGATTGTTTTTCCCGATAACAGCCTTTTCGAGATCATTATTTCTGAAGACCAGGAATTCAGTGTTATTTGTGACCGTAATGATATAATGAATACCCTCAGGTTCACAGGTTCAGATGAGAACAGTACTTTTCTAACATACAGGAAAAGATGGATGGAGTTCCAGGAGAAAGCCACAAAACAAAGGCAAAAGATTGAAAAGCTGTCAAGTAAGGATTCAATAAATATGCTCAGGAAAGAGATATCCGGCCTGGAGGAAGACATACTCGGATACATTAGAAATACTGCTGAAAAATATGAAGGCAGCCTTCTCTCATCGATGTTATATTCAATGTTGCCGATGGAAATGCCTGAATTTGATATACCACTTAATGTATCAAACAGGGATTCCATGCAATGGGTTATGGGATATCATTACAATAAGGAACATTTTTTTGATAACATAAAACTTGATGACCCTGGACTGATACGCACTCCTATAATGCATAATAAACTAAAGACCTTCTTTACAAATGTAATAATTCAGGCTCCTGATTCTATTATTCCAGAGGTAAGGAAGGTTGTAAGTATGGCCGAAGGCAACGAGGAGACCTATCGCTACGTTCTTGCTTTTCTTTTCAACCATTTCCGCGACAGCCAGATAATGGGACATGATGCTGTTGTTGTGATGCTTGCTGATGAATATTATTTAAATGGCAGGGCTGATTGGGTGGATGAGCAGTTCCTGAATAATTTAAAAAAAGACGTAGCAAGTATTCGTCCAAGCCTTATAGGTAAAAAGGCAGCAGATTTTACCATGGAAACATATTCAGGGCAGTGGAAATCACTTTATGACATCAATTCGGAATTTACGATCATATATTTCTGGGAACCAAATTGTGGTCATTGTAAAATTGTAACACCCAAATTAAGAGACTTTTATTCAAAATACAGGGATGAAGGAATTGAAATATTTGCCGTATGCACGCAGAACAATGAAAAAGAGTGGGAAGAATATATTATAAAAAATGAGCTGGAGTGGATAAACGGATGGGATCCATTAAGAAGTACGGGTTATGATTTCTATTATAATGTAAGAGCGACCCCTCTTATATATATTCTGAATAAGGACAAAATAATAATTGCAAAGAAATTACCTATTGAAAACCTTGAGGAATTTATTAACAGTTACAGACGAATAAATAAATAGCGAGATTATCCCCTGAGCACCTCTTTCATATAAATTATAAGGCTATAAAGATCCTCAAAGTATTTTCTTACAACTGCACTTTCATAGACCCATGAATAAGCACCTTTATCTGCTATTATAGTTACAGAAGGACTTACTGCACCGTGTTGCGCCCTTATGCCCAGCCTGTTGAGCGCCCTTTCGGTCCAGTATAAGTGCAGGCCGCTACCTTCAAGCTTAATGGTCATCCTGGTGCGTACAGGGTAGGTAAACACTCCTTCATCAGGGATGAAACTCAGGTCTGAATTGGCAAACAGTTTATTAAATGAGCCATTAATGGCAAGATCTTCCGGTCCTCCCTGTGTCATACCATCCTTTGTTGCAAGCCACACCTTATCAGATTCCCTGATAGCAATATGGATATCATGAGAAGAGAACACTACCGATTTATTTTTTTCCACTGATAGTTTCCTGAGCAGTGAAACTAATTCATAACGGTTATGTAGATCAAGAAAAGCAGTAGGTTCATCCAGAAGTATAAGTTCAGTATCCTGGGCAAGTGCCCTTGCTATCATTGCTCTTTGTTTTTCACCATCCGATAATTCCCCAATATTTGTAGCGGAGTATTTTTCGAGCCCTACATTTTGAATTGACCTTTCTACTATAAGCCTGTCAGGGGGAGTCAACCTTCCCAGCCAGTTTGTATGCGGGAAACGTCCCAGGGAAACAACATCAAACACTGACATGTTATAGACACTTGAAGCACCTGTAAAAACAAAACTTATTTTTCTTGCGAGCTCCGACTTTAAATATGCTTCCAGCTTTTTACCTGATAATAAGATCTCTCCCTTTATTCCGCTCTGCAATCCCGCTATTGTTCGCAGTAATGTACTTTTCCCTATCCCATTTGGTCCAATCAGGGCAACCATCTCCCCTTTTCTCACAGATAAATCCAATGGAGGCAGCAAAACCTTTTCTTTCTTAGTGCCTGCATTATACCCTATTATTAGAGATTTCAGGTTTACTATGTTATCATTTTCTTCCATCATGATAGCCTCATGAACTTATTCCTACGGATAATAATCCAGATTAAAACCGGTATACCTATCAATGCAGTAACTGAATTAACCGGTAATATTTTACCGCTTCCCGGCAGCTGGCTTACAATATCACTTGCCAGTAAAATTATGCCCCCTGATAATATTGTCCCCGGAATTAAATAGTTATGTGATGAAGTGGCAAAAAGCAGGCGGCAGATATGGGGAACCGCTATTCCAATAAAGGCAAGAGGTCCGCAAAAAGCTGTTACGCTACCTGCCAGTATGCTTGTGCTTATAAAAATCAGCGTTCTTGCTGTTTTGACCTTTAGCCCCAGGCTGAGAGCATGTTCTTCACCGAGAAGGAGTGCATTAAGCATTTTAGTGGCAAAAACACTCAGTGCTAAGCCTATCATAACACTAATAATCAAAATATTCAATTGCGGCCATGACAGGTTCCCAAGACTGCCCATGGACCATATAACGAAGGATTTCAACATTGATTCATTACTGAAATACTGCATAATGCTTACGATGGCAGATACTGCACTGGCAAACATAATTCCAAGAATAAGCACTGTCATTATATCTCTTACCCTTACAGATACTATCATTATCAGGACCAGTACTAAACCTGATCCCAGCCATGCTGCACCAACAATTGCCCAGCTATTGAAGGCCATTGAAATATTTACGGAAATCACTGATGACAGGCCAAGTACAAGTATCGCAACACCCAGACTGGCTCCGGAACTGATACCCAGAACATAAGGTCCTGCCAGCGGATTCTGAAAGACCGTTTGCATCTGCAGCCCGCTCACTGATAATGCCATGCCAGCTATCAATGCTGTTAGAGCTCTTGGAAGCCTGAAATCTAATAATATAAGGAGGATGTCCTGATCTCCCCTGCCTGCTATAGCTCTCACAAGATCACCAGGAACAATTCTGACAGGCCCGGTGAGGAGGTCAGCAATAAATAAGCCAACAAGGATTAAGCCCAGAAGTAAAAAAACATAGGAACGGTGTATCTTCACTTTCTTTTCCTGCTTATCAACCCACAGGTTGTTTTCATTTTCAGTCGGGTGCTTCATTCTTCAGTTCAGTATAATATACAAGCTCATAACCCGGAAAAAGATTCGGATTAAGTATAGAA
>CAZSJH010000097.1:0-10175 GCA_964607105.1 uncultured Rikenellaceae bacterium
ACCAAAAACCTCGACTCCAGCGGAGTCGCATAATTGATTTTGGACTTTTCGGAGTGGACTCAACTGTTAAATCGTTGAAACGGGTAATTAATCAAGCCATTCTCCCCTTCTCCTATTCACCCCTTAAATAAATAATAAATAATAATTTATACTTACTTAACACTGCTTCCCCTCACCACCAGATCCGTCTTTATCACCCTCGTCTGGTACGGGCGGTTCCTGTCTGTTATCCTGTCAAGCATAAGGCGGGCAGCCTCCCTGCCCATCTCATAGCCATGCTGGTCAATGGTGGTCAGGCCGGGATCGGTGAGTCCCGAAAGCTGACCATTGGTGAAACCAACAATGGCAACATCACCGGGAACGCTGAACCCCAGCTTCTTGACTATGTTAAGTGTTTGTGCCGCAGTGAAATCATTAACGCAGAAAAAAGCATCGGGAGGAGGAGTCCTCTTCATTAAGCTGGGCACTATCCATTCAGCCTCCTGCATCTGGTCACACTTAACTATATTCTCTTCGGCTACATTGCACTGAAACTCATTCAGTGCCCTTATGTAACCGTCAATCCTGCCCTTGGTAATAGCAAGGTTGGGTGGCCCCGACAGGTGCACTATCTTCTTCCTGCCCTCAAGGATGAGATGCTTGGTTGCCATATAGGCACCTTCCGAATCATCCACAATAACCCTGTCACTTTCTATCTCTTCGGAAATCCTGTCAAAAAACACCAGTGGAATATTCCTCTCCTTAAGCTTGTGAAAATGTTCCATATTTCGCGTAAGCTTGGATATGGATATAAGTATTCCGTCAACACGGCTGTTAACCAGGGTCTGTATGCTGTTTAGCTCCTTCTCGTATTCCTCATTTGACTGGCAGATCATGACATTGTAATCATTCTCATCGGCATAATCTTCTATACCGCTGATTACGGATGAAAAGAAATAATGAATAATCTCCGGAACAATAATACCAAGGGTTCGGCTCCTGCCTCCCTTCAGGCTCAATGCTATGGGATTGGGCCTGTAGTTCCATTTGTCAGCAAGATTGTTTACCAGTTTCTTTGTTTCAGGACTTATATCAGGATGATCTTTGAGTGCTCTCGATACCGTGGAAGGTGATATCTGCAGTTCCCTGGCAATATCTTTTATGGTAACATTCTCCTTATTCATAATCTGTCTAAATAAGACCCCTCCGTTAAAAGTAATTATTTTTTTTCTATTTCGTTTCAATCAGCTAATGGATATAACAGTGATTTCAAACGTTTGCGGAAACGATTGCAGTAAAATACTGGAAAAGAATAGGATAGCATAAAGAAAAAAACGAAATTTAGCATATAAACTTTTAAAGCAATAATATTTGTTTTATCTTGTATAGTGGAGCTTTGATACAATTAGCCTGAATATATTAACCCGAACCTTTTTTTCTTTAATAATATAAATATTGTCTCTCAGAAATGTGTAACCCGCTAATAAACAAAAATCTATGAACAGATTATTGATGCGGCGATTAATGATCTTAATCGCCGGTATAATGATGAGCAGTGCTGTTTTCGGTCAGGATATTACTGTCACCGGAACGGTTACTGATGCATTGGAAGATTTAACTTTGCCCGGAGTTAACGTACTGCTTAAAGGTACAACAAGGGGTACAACAACCAATGCCGACGGAGAATACAGCATACAGGTACCACCTGATGCAACACTCGTATTCTCTTTTATTGGTTATGTAGAACAGGAAATTCCTGTTAATAACCGCACTACCATAAACGTCGATCTTCGGATCGACGTAATGAGGATTGCCGAGGTTGTATCCATTGGTTATGGTACAACCAGGAAAGAAGATGCAACAGGCTCTGTTAAAGCTATCAATTCAGAGGATTTTAACAGGGGATCAATTACTTCCCCGCAGCAGCTTGTTATTGGTAAGATAGCAGGTGTGCAGATCACCGATGGTGGAGGTGCTCCCGGTGAAGGAGTAACCATCAGGATCAGGGGTGGTTCATCACTATCTGCCAGTAATGACCCACTTATAGTAATTGACGGCGTACCACTTGATAATGAAGGTGTCTCAGGTATGAGAAATCCGCTTAACACCATTCACCCTTCTGATATTGAAAACTTTACAATATTGAAGGATGCATCGGCAACCGCTATTTACGGTTTAAGGGCTTCGAACGGTGTGATCATTATCAATACCAAGAAAGGTAAAGTTGGCCAGGCAATGAAAATTAATTACACAGCTAATTTGTCAATAAGCTCACGCTACAACCAGGTGGATAACTTTGGTGCCGATGAGTATAGATCTCTTGTACAGGAAAGATATGCCGGCAATAATCTCGTGCTGGGTCTCCTGGGTGCAGCCAATACCGACTGGCAGGATGAGATCTACCGCACAGCAGTGAGCCACGACCATAACCTCAACTTCTCGGGTTCAATTGACGAACTTCCTTATCGGGTATCCTTAAGTTACTCTGATATGGATGGTATTCTCAAGACGGATAACCTGAAGAGAACAACAGCATCTATAAACCTGAACCCAAAATTCCTGGATGATCACCTGTCACTTGATGTTAATATTAAGGGAATGCATGTTAACAATACTTTTGCTAACAGGGGTGCTATAGGAGGTGCTGTATCGATGGACCCCACACAGCCTGTATATGATCCTGAAAGTCCATATGGTGGATATTTCACATGGACCAACCCGGATGGCACTCCCTATTTCACGGCTACAACCAATCCTGTGGCTCAACTGATGATGAGGGATGATCTTTCCACAGTTAACAGGTTCATCGGAAATGTTCAGCTTGAATACAAGATGCATTTCCTGCCGGAACTTACCGCTAAACTTAATATGGGTCATGACGGTTCACGCAGTAATGGTGATATCAATGCTCCTGTGAATGCACCCTGGGATTATGATCCTGTAAAAGGGGGAGGAGAAAAATCAGAATATACCCAGGGAAAGCAAAACTCTCTGCTGGATTTCTATTTCAACTATATAGCTGAAATACCACAGATCAGTAGCCGTATAAATGCAGTGGCAGGATATTCATGGCAGCACTTCTACAGAGAAGGAACTTATTTCTCCACCAATGCCATGAGAACAGTTCTGAATCAGCAGACAGATTATAAGACAGAGAGTTACCTGGTGTCATTCTTCGGACGCCTCAACTACGTTTTCATGGATCGTTACCTCCTTACTGTTACCCTTCGCCAGGATGGATCATCAAGGTTCTCACCTGACACCCGCTGGGAACTATTCCCTTCGGTTGCACTGGCATGGAATATTGACGAGGAACAATTCCTGGCAAACAGTAATGTAATAAACACTCTTAAACTGAGACTTGGGTACGGTGTTACAGGTCAGCAGAATATTACTTCTAATGACTATCCTTACCTTGCCAGGTATACATTCAGCGAACCTAATGCAAAATACCAGTTCGGGGATACATATTACACCACTCTGCGTCCCGAGGGATATGATGTAAATCTGAAATGGGAACAGACAGAAACATATAATATTGGTCTTGATTTCGGATTCCTGAATAACAGGATCACCGGTGAAATTGATGCTTATTACAAGTTCACAAAAGACCTTATAAATACTATACCCATACCGGCGGGTACCAACCTGACAAACCAGATACTCACTAACGTGGGCAACATGGAAAATAGGGGCATTGAATTCGCTATCAATGCCGTGGTGGTCTCAAGACCCGGCCTTTCATGGGATGTTGGCTTCAATGCTACCTATAATGAGAACAAGATTACCAAGCTTACCCTTGTTGATGATCCCGATTATGAAGGTGTACCGGTAGGAGGTATCTCCGGTGCTGTTGGTAATACCATACAGATACACAGTGTAGATTATCCTAAATACTCATTCTATGTATGGGAACAGGTGTATGATCAGGACGGCACGCCAATTGAAGGATTATATGTCGACAGGAATGGCGATGGAACGATAACCGTTGAAGACAGATACAGATATAAGAATCCTGACCCCGATATTTACATGGGTTTCAACTCATTGCTCAGGTATAAGAACTTAGATTTCTCATTTACTGGAAGAGTAGCACTGGGCAATTATATTTATAATAACAATTTCTCAAACTCCGGTTCATATTCCAGTATCTACCTTGCTGGATGCCTTGGCAATGCAAACAGGAACCTGCTGGAAACACAGTATGAGAATCCCAAATATTTCTCTGACTACTATATCGAGAACGGTTCTTACTTTAAGCTGGATAATGCATCACTTGGATATACATTTGATAAGCTGCTCGAAGGTAAACTTAATCTCAGGGTTTATACATCAGTACAGAACCTCTTGCTGATTACTAAATACAGAGGACTCGATCCGGAAGTGGCCAATGGTATTGACAATAATATATACCCGCGCCCACGGACCTTCCTCTTTGGTGTTAGTATGACTTATTAATGTTAAAAGAATAAGGAAATGAATAAATATATAAAAATATCAGTTGTTGCAGTAGTAAGCATTATTATGTCGCTGACATCCTGTATTAAGGATCTTGATACAGTACCTCTTGACGAAGATATAATAACTTCTGCAAAAGTATACCAATCGGCAGCCAATTATAAGCGTGTACTGGCAAAAGTATATGCCGGACTGGCTGTGAGCGGACAGCAGGGACCGCATGGTGCCAATGACCTGATGGGACTGGATGAAGGATTCGGCCAGTACCACCGGGCTTACTGGTACGCACAGGAACTGCCTACCGACGAATCTATACTGTCCTGGAACGATGGTAACCTCAGGGATTACCAGGAAATGGACTGGTCGCCTTCAAACGAGTTTATTACAAATATGTACTCAAGGATTTTTTACCAGATATCCATATGTAACGAATTCATCAGGGAATGTGCCGACAGCAAGCTCGATGAAAGAGGATTCTCGGATGCTGAGAAGGCAACCATAAGAGGCTATAAGGCCGAAGCACGTATGATGCGCGCACTGGCTTATTACCACTCCCTCGACATGTTCGGTAATGTGCCCTTCGTAACCGAGGAAGATGGTGTGGGATCATTTCTGCCCGAACAGATTAGCAGGGCTGACCTGTATGATTACATCGAGTCTGAATTGCTGGAGATACAGGATGAACTCCCTCCACCAATGACGAACGACTACGGACGCTTCGACCAGGCAGCAGCATGGATATTGCTCGCTAAACTGTACCTCAATGCAGAAGTGTATACCGGAACAGGAAACTATGACGGGGTGATTACCAACTGCACGAAGATAATTAACGCAGGTTTTGTGCTGCATGACTCTTATCCTGAACTGTTCCTCGCAGATAACCATAATTGTGATGGTGTTATTTTTGCCATTCCACAGGATGGCCAGTACATAAAAACCTGGGGTGGTACTACATTTCTTGTTTGTGCAACTGTTGGAGGAACAATTGTGCCGGCCGATTTTGGAGTTGGTGAGGCATGGAACGGACTGAGAACACTGAGGGAATTTGTGAGTGTATTTCCTGACATAACGGGCGCAACAGATAAGAGAGCCATGATCTGGTCCGATGGCCAGACACTGGATATCGAAGACCAGTTTGAACCATCCGAAGGATACCGCCTGACAAAATGGAAAAATATTACATCTGAAGGTGTTGCAGGATCTCATTCTACTCACCCCGATACAGATATACCATTCTTCAGGCTTGCCGATGTATACCTGATGTATGCCGAAGCTCACCTGCGAGGGGCTACAAACTCATCAGCTGCAAATGCAATCGATTATGTTAACCTCGTACGCAACAGGGCTTATGAAGGACCTGATGGGGAGATATCGGCCGGACAGCTCACACTGGACTGGATGATCGACGAAAGAGGAAGGGAACTTCACTATGAAGGATACCGCAGGACCGACCTGATTCGCTTCGGGTTATTCACAGGCGGTGATTATCTCTGGCAGTTTAAAGGTGCTGCAACAGATGGTATCGCAACAGATGACAAGTATAACCTGTTCCCGATACCCGATGCAGACCGTGGAGCTAATCCCAACCTTGTACAAAACCCTGGATATGGTGAAAATTAGAAAAACACAAGCACTATGAAGAAAGTATATCATATTAATGGCAATCCTGGGAATTATATATTTCCAGTCTTGCGAAAAAGATAAGGAAGGACCATTCCTGGCAGATACGCTCAGTGGACCGGTATTAATCAGTACCCTGGCAGGTTCAAGCGAAGTTCTTCTTGAAGATAATGAGAACGATACACTCGCCGTGTTTAACTGGGAACCGGCCGACTATGGCTTTGCTGCCGCAGCTACCTATTTCTTCCAGCTCGATTTTGCAGGGAATAATTTCTCTCAATATATGAACCTGGGAAATACAAATGGCCTGCGCACAGCATTCACAGTGGGTGATATGAACGGCACCCTTATGGCTATGGGGGCAACTCCCGAAGAACAGGTCAGTATGGAAGCAAGGATAATGGCTGTATTGCACGAGGATATAGATACACTGTATTCAAATGCCATCACCTTTACCCTGACACCCTTTGAAAAAGTAATCATTTACCCCAGGCTGTTTGTCTCGGGTGATCATAACGGCTGGCCTGCCGACGATTCAACATCGGTTATATGGTCTGCCGGATTCAATGACAAGTATGAAGGGTATATTAATACCACCGTAAGCCCGAGTGGCTTTAAATTACTCAAGGTGCCTGCCTGGGAAGAAGCTAATACAATAGGTGATCCCGATGGATCAGGAACATCAGGTACACTGCAGATAGGAGCATGGGGCGGTAATAATATTGTTATAAATACACCCGCCGGATTGCATAGAATTAAAGCAGACCTCGGTGCAGAAACATATTCAATATTGCGTACCGAATGGGGTATTATAGGTGGAGCAGTACCTCCTTATGACTGGAGTGTGGATGTCAATATGACATATAATGATGCTGAACAGGTACTCGAAGTTACCCTCGACCTCCAGCAAGGAGACTTTAAGTTCAGGGCTAACGATGGCTGGGACCTTAACTATGGAGATGATGAACCAGATGGTATTGTTAATTCCGGAGGTTCAAATATTCTTATCCCTGAGGCAGGTAATTATACAATTACACTCGACCTCAGCCAGGCAATTTACACTTATACTGTAGTTAAAAATTAGAATTTTGGAGTAGGGAAAAAGGTTGTGTTGAAAGAGAAGCATCTTTCTACACAACCTTTTTTTATCCCGTTTTTATTATCTTACCTTCACCTTTATACTTAACCGTGTTCATACAACCATGAGATCAACAAAGTATATAATTGTAATTATTGCTGCCATTACCCTTTCATGTAATAAGAATGATGGTAATGAAGAAGAGAACCAGAGAATATATCATAACCCTGATATTTTCCTTATGGGTGCAGACCTTAGCTACGTTAACGAAATACTGGATCACGGCGGTATTTATATCGACTCGGGGAAGGTGACCGACCCCTATGAAATATTCAGCAAATACGGTGCGGGTGCTGTGAGGTTCCGACTGTTCCATACACCACAATGGACTGCCGACCTATACGGTGGCGGTAAAATGTACCACGACTATGACGATGTACAACTGGGAATACAGAGGGCTAAAGAAGAAGGAATGAGGATATTACTCGATTTTCACTATTCCGATAACTGGGCTGACCCGGGGAAACAGGTGCCCCCGGCTGTATGGCAGGACCTTGACCCCGGAGCACTTGGCGACAGCATCTATAACTATACCTTTAACATACTGAAAAAACTGGATGCCGAAGGACTGATGCCTGAATACGTGCAGGTGGGTAACGAGATAAACCCCGGCTTTGTACTGCCCCGGGGAAACAGGTGGGATAATACAACACAGTTTATAAGCCTTATAAACAGGGCAATAAGTGCCGTGAGGGATGCCGCGTCACAGAGCACCACAGATATAAAAGTAATGCTACACGTGGCCCAGCCGGAAAATGTAAAAAACTGGTTCACCGGCCTTGACGATGCAGGCCTGGCCGACTATGACATTATAGGCCTGTCATATTATTATATGTGGTCCACCGTGATACTAAATGATGTAAGTGATTATATACAGGAGATTAAAAATACATTTGGTAAAGATGTTATGGTCCTTGAAACCGCGTACCCATGGACAATGGAAAATGCTGACTCATACCCCAACATAATGGATGTTGATAAGCTGGTGCCCAACTACCCCGCAACAGAAGCAGGACAGTACAAATACCTTAAAAAACTTACCCAGGAAATAATCAATGGCGGTGGCAAAGGGATATTCTACTGGGAACCGGCATGGATAAGCTCAAGTGCAAAAACACAGTGGGGCACAGGCTCCGCCTTCGATTGTAATACTTTTTTCGGTTTTCAGGGTAATGTCCTGCAGGGAATCGATTATATGACTTATAACTATAACTTCTGATAATGAGAATAAAATTATTGGTATTAACCACTCTGATGATTATGGCCACAACTATTAAAACATACCCCCAGGCTGACAGGATCGAACCACCCTTCTGGTGGACGGGGATGCATAATTCCTCCCTGCAGCTTATGATCCATGGTAATAATATTGCCGACTACCGGCTTAGTATCGATTATGATGGGCTTAGCCTTGTCTCCGTCGACCGCACAGGAAATAATAATTACCTTTTTATTAACCTTGATATATCCCCTGATGCAAAACCCGGGATATTAAATATTGAATTTAAAGATGGGGCTAAGCTAATCTTCACTGAAAAATATGAACTGCTGCAGCGAAACCGGGACTCAGCCGAAAGGCAGGGATTCAATAACTCTGACGTTATGTACCTTCTTATGCCCGACAGGTTCGCTAACGGTGACCCCTCAAATGATGAGATTGAAGGGATGAAGGAAGGACTGAACCGCAGGAAAAGATTCGGCAGGCATGGCGGCGATATAAAAGGAATAAAGGATAATCTCGATTATCTGAAGGATATGGGCTTTACAGCAATATGGCTCAACCCTGTGCTCGAAAACGATATGGAAGCATGGTCATACCATGGTTATGCAGCTACCGATTTTTATAAGATTGACAGACGCTTTGGTACAAATGAAGATTATGTTGAACTGATAAGCACAGCCCGGGAAAAAGGTCTGAAGGTCATAATGGATATGATCTTTAATCATTGCGGCGCAGGTCACTGGTGGATGGACGACCTCCCCTCAATAGACTGGCTCAGCTACCCTGAATTTGTCCAGACAAACCACAGACGAACTGTTAACCAGGATCCCTATGCATCTGAATATGATAAAGAAGGAATGGTACGTGGCTGGTTTGCTTCAGCCATGCCCGACCTTAACCAGGAAAATCCTTTCATGGCAGAATACCTTATACAGAACAGCATATGGTGGATCGAATACGCAGGTATATCCGGAATACGAATGGATACTTATCCCTATCCCGAAAAACATATGATGGCCGAATGGAACAGGAGGGTGCTTGAGGAATATCCTCATTTTAATATAGTCGGAGAAGAATGGAGCCTTAACCCCGCAATAGTAGCATACTGGCAGAAAGGACAAAATAACAGGGATGGATATGAAGGGGAACTGCCAAGCCTTATGGATTTTCCCCTGCAGAATGCCGTCAGCGAAGCATTGAACGACAAGGAAGACTGGAACAGCGGACTTATTAAAATATACGAGATGCTGGCAAATGACTTCCTTTACCCCAACCCCTCAAACCTGGTGGTAATGCCCGACAACCATGATATGCCAAGGTTCTATATGCAGCTCGATATGAACCGCGACTTGTTCCGTAACGGGATAGTCTTCTTCCTTACCACAAGGGGCATACCCCAGATATATTACGGCACCGAAATACTCATGACCCATAAGGAAGGGGACGACCATGGATACATACGCAAAGACTTCCCGGGAGGATGGCAAGGTGATAAGGTTAATGCTTTTACCGGTGAAGGAATGGGCAGCGAAGAAAGAAATATGCAGAATTTGTTTAAACGACTCCTTAACTGGAGAAAAACAGCAGAGATTATACATACGGGCAAACTGGTGCATTTTGCTCCCGAACATGGAACATACGTTTACTTCAGATATAACAATGATGATATGGTGATGGTCATATTGAATAAAAACACCTCAGCGTATGACCTTGAACTTGAAAGGTTCAGCGAAATACTTAAGGGGAAAAAGAAAGGCA
>CAZSJH010000098.1:0-10165 GCA_964607105.1 uncultured Rikenellaceae bacterium
CTGTACAGGAACAGATTGAAGAAAAAGTACTGGGCTATATCCCGGAGAAATACTATGATGAAATAAAAGAATTTCCTGTTGAAGCTGAAAATATGCAGGAGAATATCAATGCATTAAGACAAAAAGCCAGTATACCTTTCCTTTCGACCGACAGGAATGTACTTAACCTCCCGGGCGTGGGCAAGAGCCTGACATACCGTGTTATAGGTATTACACGATATGGGCGCCGGATCCTTGAGTTTGATCATGATCCAACAAGAGTGCACAGCCCCATTATACATAAAATGGGGAAGGTTATTATTATTGAATCTAAAGCGATAAGTGAATACCTGCACCAGCTGGCTGAACTGGGAGAGAATCCGGCTGAGTACGAGAGCATATGGGGATACTCAATGGGTGAAACGGAACCACGTATACCTGTGTATGAATACCCGGAATATGAATTTGAGGTTACGAAAGAACTGACCAACCTGGAGATTTAACTGGAGCCGAGGAGCCTGAGTCCCGAGAATTAGGGACGAAGGTGACGAGCTCGTAGCACTCGCATGCTATTGCATACTCGCATTACTCAGTTCTCATCTCTCCCTGCTTCAATGTTGACAGCATCCCGCAGGCAGCCATAATATCCTCTCCCCGTGATGCACGGATTGTCGCGGTAATGCCCCCGTCGCTCAGTTTATCCCTGAAGTGTAATATAGTATCATCGTTGCTGCTTTCATATGGCATGCCCGGGATGGAATGAAAACGTATAAGGTTAACACGGCAGCGCAGCCTGCCCAGTAATTTTAACAGGCCCTTGATGTGTTGTTCGGTGTCGTTTAATCCTCGGAACATGATATACTCGAATGATATCCTTCTCTGCCGGCCCCAGTCATAGTCTTTTATCACTTTTATTATTTCCTCCAGCGGATACTTCTTTTCAGCCGGCATCAGCTTAAAGCGTTCTTCCGGGAAAGGGGTATGCAGGCTCAAAGCCAGGTGTGCATCACTCGCTGAAAGAAACTCCTTCATGCCCGGGATAATACCTATTGTCGATACCGTGATCCTGCGCGGTGACATTGCGAATCCCCATTCAGAGGTAAGAATCTTTATTGATTTTATTACATTCAAGGTATTGTCAAAAGGCTCACCCATACCCATATATACCAGGTTGGTGATATCAGCACTTTCAGGTATGCTTATATACTGGTTAAGTATTTCTCCGGCAGTCAGGTTTCCCTGGAAACCCTGCATCCCGGTCATGCAAAAGTGACATCCCATCCTGCATCCCACCTGGCTCGACAGGCAGAGGGTGTGCCTTTCCTTTTCCGGGATATATGCAGTCTCGATGTACTTGCTGTCGCCCGCAGGGAAAAGATATTTTTTCGTTCCGTCAGCCGATTCCATAACATTTTCGGGGGCTACATGACCGATGGAATATTTTTCATTCAGTCCCTCCCTTGCCTTCTTTGAAAGGTTTGTCATATCATTAATATCACCGATCCTGTGATGATAAAGCCATTCTGCTATCTGTCTGGCTGTAAATGCAGGCAGTCCCTCTTCTTTGACTATGGGAATTAACTCATCAATGGTTTTTCCGAATAAAGGCTCTTTCATAATTTGCCCGGTATTGCTGATATAAAAAAGTTAAAATTATCCTATGATAAAAATTAACATCAGGGTGATTTAGATTATGACAAAAATAAGCTGTTTGGCTAAATTTCTTGTCAATATTTTATAATTTCCCAGCTTTAAAAGTGTTAAATACTAAAAATAGTATCTATGAGAGTAATTGTTATCCAGGTCACTATATTATTCTCCCTTGCACTCTTGTCTTCATGCAAAGGGGATAGCGGGGAAAGAGACATTGTAATTCTTCCAGAGCCTGTTTTCATGGAACAACGCAGCGGTGTTTTTCAACTTGATAATTCTACAGGGATTCATGTTACTGACAATCCCGCATTAAGTAAAACTGCAAAACTTCTCGCTGAAATGATCGGGGTGCCTACGGGTTATGAACCGGCAATCGACAATGATATCAATGCATCCATAGGCATTATACTCGAGATGACGGATACTGGGCTGACTGGTGACGAGTCTTATACACTCGAGGTTAACAGGCGAAAGATACATATAAGATCATTTTCACCGGCAGGTATATTTTATGGACTACAGACTGTAAGACAGCTTTTACCTCCTGAATTTGAATCGCAGGAGCTTGTTAAAGATATATCATGGGATATACCATGCGTCTATATAGAGGATTATCCCAGGTTTGAATGGAGGGGCATGCATCTGGATGTAAGCAGGCATTTCTTTCCTGTTGAGTTCGTAAAACGTTACATAGACCTTATTTCCATGCATAAGATGAATACTTTTCACTGGCACCTTGTTGATGACCAGGGATGGAGGATAGAGATCAGGAAATACCCAAAACTGACGGGAGTAGGTGCCTGGCGTGTAGATCATGAAGATAAGCCCTGGAATGCCAGGGAGCCACAGAAGACAGGTGAAGTTGCTACCTATGGAGGGTTTTATACCCAGGACGAGATAAGAGATATTGTTAAGTATGCTGCTGAAAGGTATGTTACAATTGTTCCCGAAATAGAAATGCCGGCACATGTATCATCGGCGCTTGCCGCTTACCCGCAATATTCATGCACCGGCAACGCAATTACAGTACCTCCGGGAGGGTTGTGGCCCTTAACTGATATTTACTGTGCAGGGAAGGATGAGACTTTTGAATTCCTTGAGGATATATTAACTGAAGTAATGGAGCTTTTCCCGTCTGAGTATATACACGTGGGTGGCGACGAAGCGGATAAAACGGAATGGGAAAAATGCCCTGATTGTCAGAAAAGGATAAGAGAAGAAGGACTTAAGGATGAAGCTGAGCTGCAGAGTTATTTTATTAAGAGAATTGAGAAGTTCCTTTCGGCAAATAACAGAAAACTTATTGGCTGGGATGAGATACTTGAAGGGGGACTGGCTCCGGGTGCAGCTGTTATGTCGTGGAGAGGAATGGAAGGAGGAATAGAGGCAGCACGAAGCAGTCATCATGTTGTTATGAGCCCGGGAACACATTGTTATTTTGATTATTACCAGGGCGATCCTTCCACTGAGCCCAGGGCCATCGGCGGGTATACAACACTTAAAAAAGTATACTCATTTAATCCTGTTCCCGAAAACCTTAGTGAAGATAAGACAAAATATATTATGGGGGCGCAGGCTAACCTGTGGACTGAATACATCCAAAATGGTGATCATGCCGAATATATGGTTTTGCCGCGTATGACAGCCCTGGCCGAAGTCCTTTGGCTGTCACAGGATAAACTCGACTGGAAAGACTTCAGCCGGAGAATAAATAGCTTCTTTAAACGCTTCGACATTATGGGCCTCAATTATTCAAAGGGCTCATACAGGGTTGATATGGAAGCAACTTATGATGAACAGGATGAGACGGTGAAAGTAATAATGGAATCGGAATTTCCAAATGCAGAGATACACTATACACTTGATGGATCAGAACCGGACAATAATTCAGAAATATACTTGGAACCAATCAATCTGCAATTAACAACAGAGATTAAAGCAGCTCTTTTTATTGAGGGTGAATCAGCGGGGACAGTCACCAGCAAAGAAATATATATACATAATGCGACAGGTCGTAATGTTAAGTACGCAGAACAATACAGTGATCAGTACAGGGCACTGGAAGAACTTACGCTGGTGAACGGGATAAAAGGATCACTTAATTTTGCTGACGGTCAGTGGCAGGGTTTCGACGGTAAAGACCTTGATGTAACAATAGACCTTGATGAATTGACAGAGATGACTTCAGTCTCAGTAAGCTTCCTGAGCAGTGTGGGAAGCTGGATATTCCTTCCTGAATATGTACTTTTCCAGGTTTCGCCTGATGGCGAAATATTCGAGGATCTGGCCAGGGTAGATAATGACATTGATCTTAAGGAACAGGACAGGGAGATAAAGGAATTTTCCTATGAGGGTGAAGCTCGGCAGGCTCGTTATGTGCGTGTGTTTGCAAAAAGTATCATTAGTTGCCCGCCATGGCATGCAGGCGCCGGGGATAAAGCTTGGATATTTGCCGATGAGATCATAGTAAGATAGAACATTAATTTATACATTACAGGATGAAAATTTTTATAACCGGGGCCGATGGAGTCCTGGGTAATAACCTGGTAAGGATACTCCTTGATAAGGGTTATGAGATAAAAGTATTTATTGAAACCGGTAAGGAGGCCAGGTACCTGGAAGGATTAACTGTTGAAAGATCTGCAGGCAGCATACTCAATTATGAAGAGCTGAAAAGTTCAATGGAAGGATATGACATTGTTATTCATGCCGCAGCTAAGACTGACACCTGGCCACCAAGGCACGAGAGCTACTGGAAAGTGAATGTGGAGGGTACAAGGAATGTTATAGCTGCCGTGAAGGAGCTGGGAGTGAAAAGGTTGATTCATATAGGAACCGCAAATTCCTTCGGCCCGGGAGATGAGAATGACCTGGGCAATGAAACCAGACCCTATACGGCAGGGAAATACGGGCTGGATTATATGTGCACAAAAAGGGCAGCACAGGAGGTAGTACTCAAAGCAGTAAAGGAAGAAGGACTGGATGCAGTTATATTGAACCCCACTTTTATGATTGGCCCTTATGATTCCAAACCAAGCTCCGGTACCATGATACTGGCAGTAAACAAGGGGAAAATACCGGGATATCCATCAGGCGGAAGAAACTTTGTCTATGTCAGGGATGTAGCTAATGCAATAGCAGGTGCAATCGAAAGAGGTGTTACAGGCGAATGCTATATACTCGGTAATGAAAACCTGAGTTATAAGGAAGCCTTTGAAAAAATGGCGCAATCCCTTGGTGTCAAAGCCCCGGGTATGAAAATGCCCCGCTGGCTGACACTGGCATACGGACGCCTGCTTTCAGGGGCAAGCGCTATTTTCAGGTTCACACCTCCAATAAATTACCCCATGGCCCTGATATCCACGGAAAAACACTTCTATTCAAGCGAAAAGGCAATAAGAGACCTTGGATTTAAACAGACACCTGTAAGTGAAGCACTAAAAGAAGCTGTTGAATGGTTCAGGGAAAATAAATATCTAAATAATTGATAATGGAAAAGTATTTCAATGACAAGGTTGTATTCATAACCGGATCAAGCAAGGGAATTGGTAAAGCTACTGCACTGCTATTTGGAAGCTATGGTGCAAAGGTATGTATCAACGGGAGAAATGTTGATTCCCTGGAAGAGACATACAGTGAACTGAAGGCTAAGAATGTTGAGTGTCTTAGATTGCCGGGAGATGTGTCTGACAGTAAAACCTGCATGGAGATTATAGATCAAATAATAAATGAATACGGAAAGCTTGATGTGCTTATTAATAATGCCGGTATCGGTAGCCATGGCAGGTTCCGTGATCTGACCATTGATGCCTGGGATAAAGTTGTGGGCATAAACCTGATGGGACCGGTATACATGAGTTCATATGCCCTTCCCCATCTCTTAAAGGCAAAAGGAAGTATTATTTTTATCTCTACCCTTGCAGCTAAAGTAGGTATGCCAGGTCATTCGACATACAGCGTTTCAAAAATGGGTTTGAATGCACTGGCCGAGGCTATACAGGTTGAACTTGAGGATACCGGCCTGCATACAGGAATAATCTACGTTGGCTTTACAGAAAATGAAGAGAACAAACAAATATTATATCCCGACGGGACATCTAAAAGAATGCCCGAACGCAATCTGAAGAAGGCTACCAGGGAAGATGTGGCACAAGCCATAGCAAGAACAGTCTTTAAAAAGAAGAAATCAATTACCCTCAGCACTTTAGGAAAATTGCAGGGCATAGCTGTAAGATTCTTCCCTTTTATAATAAAGATAATCCTCAGGAAAGCAAACAGGGATTATGATACCATGTATGATTAGTTGATGACTATTGTCTCGCTGTCAAAAGATGATGCCATAAAATAACCGAGTATTCCCGGGCTGAAATTTGATGTTGGATTGAAAGGAGTGGATGAGCTCATGGCACTGAACAAAACATTATTGACAAGGTTGAAATAATTAAATATGCCCTGGTCGATGGCATATAGTTCAACCCTGACAGTATCCCCGCGATAAAAGTCAAGACGATACTCCGAATAAACCACGGTATCGGTAGTAATGAAGCGATCACTGTATGTTGAGTAGTAATCATTCAGCATTTCACCATTCCTGTAGTATCTGAACAGATAATAATTTTCTTCAAACCGGTCATCAACTATTGCGCTTTTAATGGTGTAAATAGTATCCTCATAGTAGTGAGGGATATCAAGCTGTTCATAGTCAAGTTGTAAAAGTTCGGGCTGCCTGTTTAAAGCCGACCGTGCGGTATATTCCTTATTGCCCACATTAATGGTCAGTGTAAAAATATGCCCAGGCAGGCCGGTTATGGTATTGCCTCTGTAGTATCCTCCACTTTCGTATTCCAGTATTTCCGATCTTTCTTCACTGTCGGATATGCTTATTATGGCATTTTCTTCAACAGAGGGTGAGTCGCTGTCAAAATAGTCAGAGGTGTAGCTCAGCCTGATATGGCATATATCACTGAGCATAATAGACCCCTCAGCAACCAGTACCGGTGCCGAATCATTCAGATTAACATCTATAATCTCTTCACATGATATACATGCAAAGGATAATGATAGCAGTATCATAAAAGCTCTTCTCATCAAAAACTCATATTAAATGTGACAGAGGGTACAATACCAAATAAGCTCAGCTTAACAGCTTCGGTTGAACCGCTGTTGTTCTCGCTCTCCCTGAAGTATATTGAATAAGCATTATGCCTGTTATACAGGTTATATGCTGATATATCCCAGCTTGTATTAAAACGCTTCCTTTCCCTGCCCTTTATTTTCAGGCTTATATCCATCCTGTGGTAGGAAGGCATACGGTATCCGTTCCTTTCGGTAAAATAAGGAATGACCATGCCGTTAAGTTCGTATTTACCACTGGGAAAGGTTACCGCATTTCCAGTGGAATATACAAAAACGGATGATATGGATATGCGCTCGTTGATATTATAGCTCCCGACAAGAGATATATCATGTATCCTGTCATATTTTGACGGGTACCATTCATAGTTATTTATTCCTTTTATCCTCTGCTCAGTACGGGATAAAGTATAACTGAGCCAGCCCCTGAACCGCCCCTGTTTTTTCTTAATATAAAATTCAGCCCCGTAACTTCTGCCCCTGCCATTAATAATCTGGTCTTCAATATCCTCATTCAGCATAATGCTTGTACCATCTTCAAAATCAGTGAGGTTCCGCAGATTTTTATAATATATTTCTATTGATGACTCAACAATATCATTAAAAAAATTCCTGAAATATCCGGTGGCAAGCTGATCGGCAATTACAGGCTTTATAGCGGATGAACTGGGAATCCATATGTCTGTTACCTGCCCGGCTGTACTGTTTGATAAAAGGTGCAGGTACTGGCTCAGCCTGTTGTACGATATTTTAAGCGATGATGTGGTGGTGATCCGGCAGTTGAGTGACAGGCGTGGTTCGGGAATGATATAGCTATTCTTTTCTTCCTCTGTCCCAAACATCCGGAAGCAGGATAGCCGTAAACCATACTGTGCATTGAAAACCTGGCTTATAATATGTTTATTCTCGATATATATGGCTGTTTCCAATGCTTGCTTTTTATCAAGGATTACATCGGTGTCGCTGTTTTCAGATGATATTAATGCCCCGGGGTTAAAATACCTGTAGTGTAATTCCAGGCCTGCATTCAATGTATTGTCAGGATTAATGAAGAAAGTAATATCATTCTTGAAACCGTAATCCCTGATGCCTGAATTATATTTTATATCCGATTCCAGGTTGAAACCATAGGAAAAGTCACTGTATATCAAGGAAGTATTGGAGAAAATCCTCTCGCTGAAAAGATGGTTCCACCTGAAGGTGCCGGTATAATTACCCCAGTCCATACCATATCCCTCATAACCAAATACATCACGGCCCAGATAAGCCGACAGGAAAAACCTGTTCCTGTCATTGGCTGTAAGATTAAGCTTGGCATTAAAGTCATAGAAAAACAGCTTTGTCCCCTCTTCAATAATATCACCCGGGAGAGCCCTGAGGATAATATCAGCATAAGATCTCCTTCCTGATAATAAAAAAGACATTCTATCCTTGATAACAGGCCCCTCAACACTCAGTCGGGTCGATAATAAACCGATACCTCCACTTCCTTCAAGTTCCTTATTGTTGCCATTGTTCATGCTTATGTCAACAACCGACGATGCACGGCCTCCGTAAAGAGAAGGGATACCGCCTTTATATACTGTTATATCCTTTATGATATCAGAATTAAATACAGAGAAGAAACCTGCCAGATGCGAGGCGCTGTATACCGATGCCTCGTCAAGGAGAATAAGGTTTTGATCTATGGACCCGCCCCTGACGTTGAATCCCGTGCTCCCCTCTGAAGCAGCGCTTATCCCAGGGAGTAGCTGGAGTGTTTTGAGGATATCCTTCTCCCCAATGAGAACAGGGATTAGATCAACCTGTTTCATATCGAGCCTCTCAACACCCATTTCAGTATTGGAAATATTGCGGTCGGTCCTTACAGCAGAAATAACCACTTCCTCAAGGTTGAAACTTGTTTCACCGAGCTCAATATCAAACCTCATATTTTCCTTAAGCGTAATGTCTTTTTCTATGGCCTCATAACCTATATAGCTGAACCTGATCTTATACCTGCCTCCGGGCGCTGATATTGAGTAAAAACCATAATGATTGGTGACGGTACCCTGTAACCCTGGCTGCAGTACAACGGTTGCACCTATCAGATCTTCCCCTGTTTCCTTCTCCGTAACCCTGCCGCTTATTGTATAACTCTCCTGGGCAAAGAGAATTGCCGGTAATAGTAATAGTATTGCCAGGTGTGCAATCTTCATTGAGACTATGGATTACTAATGCAATGGTACAATAAATATGCCTTGGAATTGAAAATCCTGGCTATTTTTCTTTGCCTGTTATTAATAGAATTTGTAAATTTACTGAATATTAAATAAGAATAATTCTTATTTAGGAGAAATTTATCTTCGATAAAGGTATTTAATATAAAAAGAGTATAACATATTAATTATTAACACTTAAAATTAATTACAATGGAAGAAATCAAAGAAAAAGAATTTGTAGCGATGCCAAGGATAGGTGATAAGGCACCTTCATTTACAGCTAAGACTACGCAGGGAGTAATAAATTTCCCGGAGGAATACAAGGGACACTGGACAATATTGTTCAGTCACCCGGCTGATTTTACGCCTGTTTGTACTTCTGAGTTTATGACATTTGGCAAGATGGCAGACCAGTTTGAGGAGGCCGACTGCAAGCTTGTAGGTCTTTCGGTTGATGGCCTTTACAGTCATATTGCCTGGCTCAGGACCATCAAGGATAAGATTGAATTCAAGGGAATGAAGAATATTGAGGTCAAGTTTCCTCTTATTGACGACGTAAGCATGAACGTTGCAAACAAGTACGGTATGATACAGCCGGGCGAAGCTGCCACACAGGCTGTAAGGGCAGTATTTTACATTGATCCTGAAGGAATCATACGTACGATCATTTATTATCCGTTGAGTATAGGCCGTAATTTTGATGAGCTTTACAGGGTACTGATAGCTCTCAAGACTACTGATGAGTTTGCCTGTGCTGCACCGGCCGACTGGCGTCCGGGTGATGATGTGATAGTACCTCCTGCCGGGTCATGTGGTGTTGCCGAAGAGAGAATGAGTAAGAGTGATCCCGGTGTTACCTGCCATGACTGGTTCTTCTGTACCAAAAAACTCAGCAAGGACGAGGTGCTGAAAAAAGTACTTAAGAAATAGCATTGATCAACCATGATGGTGTGGGGTTCAAGCCCACACCATCATGGTTGGTTCATTTGTTAGACCTCACCTCTACTTTATAAACTCTTTCAACTTTATCAACCTTATCAACCTGGTTAATCAATCACAATCGATATACTCTTACTGTCAGTGCCGCCTGTAAGGGATGACAGGTTAAAGCTGGCAGTCCCCTTCTTGCCTTCCATAGCAATGATATATCTTATAACACGTTTTTTCTTGCCTTTGAGACGGAATTCGGTTTTTTCACC
>CAZSJH010000099.1:0-10147 GCA_964607105.1 uncultured Rikenellaceae bacterium
GTGGCATACTGTTACCACTTATTTCACTGGGCCTATGGCATAATTTCGGATTCATCGATACAGTACAGAAAGCCCGCAACATATCCAGGAAAGCTTTCGATCTTGGTATAACACATTTTGACCTGGCCAATAACTATGGACCTCCATTCGGGTCTGCTGAAGAAACTTTTGGCATTATCCTGAAAAAGGACCTTGGTGCATATCGCAATGAGCTTTTCATATCCACAAAGGCCGGTTATGATATGTGGGATGGACCTTATGGTAATTTTGGATCGCGTAAATACCTCATTTCCAGTCTTGACCATAGTCTGAAGAGAATGGGACTTGATTATGTTGATCTGTTTTATCATCACAGGCCTGATCCTGACACACCGCTTGAAGAAACAATGCTGGCCCTTGACCAGATAGTCAGATCAGGTAAAGCCCTGTATGTTGGAATAAGCAACTATGATGCAGAAAAAACTGCTGAGGCTTCAAAAATTCTCGGGGAACTGAGAACACCCTTCATTATCCACCAGGCAAGGTATTCACTTTTTGACAGGTGGGTTGAAGACGGGCTACTTGACACCCTTGAGGAACATGGAAAAGGGATGATAGCTTTTTCACCCCTCGCGCAGGGTATGTTGACTGACAAATACCTGAAAGGGATACCCGAGGACTCCAGAGCAGGGAAAAAGATGACTTACCTTGAGAAAGAAGAGGTTCTTGGTAAGCTTGATAAAATCAAGGCATTGAATATAATTGCCGGTGAAAGAGGCCAGAAACTAAGCCAGATGGCGCTGGGCTGGATACTCAGGGACGAAAGGATTAGCTCCGTACTCGTTGGAGTCAGTTCTGAAGAACAGCTGGTTGAAAACGTAGAATCAATTTCTGGTATTGATTTTACACAACAGGAACTGAATAAAATAGATGACATATTAAAAAAATAAACTGCATAGCCTTGTCAGTACCCGCCAGTGTAAGTTTAAGGCAGTATTATCACTCTTTATTTGATATTTTTGTATTATGATAATTATAGCAGATAGCGGCTCAACAAAAACAAACTGGATCATTGCCAGGAAAGAAGGTCTTTATGATAGAATTAATACTGTTGGCCTGAATCCTAATTTCCTGTCGACCGAGGGAATCTCTTCGGTAATAAGGGAGAAAATACTGCCTGTTGTTAAAAATGTTGATAAAGCAAGAATATATTTTTACGGATCGGGATGCTCAGGGACCTTTCTCTGTAATAAAGCTGAGGAAGCAATTAAAAATATTTTTACCAAGGCTTACGTAGAGATTAATGGCGATCTGCTGGGAGCAGCCCGTGCCCTGCTTGGAAAAACTGAAGGGATAGCATGCATATTGGGTACTGGCTCAAATTCATGCCTTTATGACGGCGAAAAGATAATAGCCAATATCCCACCACTGGGTTTTATACTTGGAGATGAAGGAGGGGGTGCATACCTTGGAAAAAGGCTACTGTCTGATTATCTGAAAGGCATAATGCCTGATGACATATCAGAAAAATTCAGCTATAAATACCATACCGATAAAGACCTGGTAACAGAAAAGGTTTATCGGGGTGAATTCCCGAATAAATACATTGCCAGTTTTGTTATTTTCCTGAAGGACAATATAGATAAGCCCTACTGCTCCACACTTGTAAAAGATGCTTTCAGCGACTTTATAAACCGTAATGTTAAATATTATGACAAATATGAAATGCTTAAGATCTCTTTCACGGGATCCATTGCCTGGCATTTCAGAGATATCCTGAGAAAAGTACTTGAATCCTATGGTCTTGTAATGGGTGAAATATTAAAGGAACCTTCTGAGAGAATAATGGAATATCACTTAAGTGAATATAATCAATGACACCAGATAATAATATAACGGAAGCAGAATCCCCGTATAAGGATATAGATAAAATGTCATCCCGGCAGATCCTGGAATACATTAACGATGAAGACAACAAGATAGTACCTATTGTGCGCTCAGTTATTCCCTCAATAGAGAAACTCGTAGAGGAAGTGGTGGAAAGGATGAAAAAGGGTGGTCGGTTATTTTACATAGGTGCAGGAACAAGCGGAAGGCTGGGTATTGTTGATGCATCGGAAATACCTCCTACCTATGGGCTTGAACATGGTTTTGTTATAGGCCTTATTGCCGGTGGCGATGGTGCAATAAGAAAAGCAGTGGAAATGGCCGAAGATAATGAGGAACTTGGGTGGAACGACCTCATGGCATATAACATAGATGAAATTGATACAGTAGTTGGTATAGCAGCATCAGGACGAACACCATATGTTATAGGTGCACTTAAAAGAGCGAGGGGAAGAAATATCTTAACTGCTTGTATAACAAGTAATCCCTCAACAGCACTTGAAAAACATGCTGACATCCCTATTGTGGCTGTTACCGGGCCTGAATTTGTCACAGGCAGCACCAGGATGAAAGCAGGAACAGCACAGAAACTGATACTTAACATGTTGACCACTGCAGTAATGATAAAACTGGGCCGTGTAAAGGGTAATAAAATGGTCCATATGCAGCTAACTAACCAGAAACTGATAGAACGAGGGACAAAAATGATAGTCGAAGAGCTGGGTATTGATAGTCAAAAAGCCCGAAAACTTTTAGTGCTTCACGGTTCCGTAAAAAAAGCCCTTGAAGCTATGAGTGAAGATTAACGTACTATTTTATTTTTTCGGTTTTCGCTCCAGTTTTCTGACTACCAGGGAGCGGTCACGCTCGTCTCCGCCTTTGTTTCCAACATAATCAACCCAGGCTATGAAGGTATTTATTTCGTTTGGCACAAGTTGATCAATTCGAATGTAAATATCATCCATATAACCCCTCAGATCCCAGTTATTATGTTGCTCCTCCCATACATCAACATAATAAACATATGGTCCCAGGTTATAGAATACAACCTTGCCATTTGAGTTGGTATTTCCTTCAGCCACCAGTTGATCTTCTGCATCCCAGTCGGCAAGGCTTGGGTAAAGACGTACATTGGCGCCTTCAACAGGATATTCATCAACCCATTCAAGTACTTCTATCTGAAGTATTGTGGGAATTATTACAGTAATAGTCTGATATGCTTTATCAGAAGCCCCGGTTTTGCTGAAGGCTGTCAGCGTAACCTCGTATGTTCCTGAAGCAGAATAGCTGTGGATGGGGTGCACAGCATCAGAAAAATATCCATCACCAAAATCCCACTCATAATCCACCGAATTATAAGAATCATTAGTGAAGTAAATTTCCTCACCAATATAAGACTGGACTTTATCAACTGTGAAGAATGCATCAGGGTAAATCTCACAAGAACTGAGGATTATGGGGATTATAAATAATATGTAATAAACCTTTCTCATGACTTTGATATTTAGTTTTAATAAATGTAATTCAAATTATGTGCCAACCGGAAGTATTAAATATAATTTATAGTTAATAATATTATATATGCCTGATTAAATGTATGTTAGTTAGGTTGATCAGTTGTTGAATCGTTGAATTGCCTGCCTGCTGGCAGGCAGGTTTAACTGTTTAATCGGGAGTTTAAGATTGAATAGAATGATATAAACCTTCAAAATAAGCCAATATTGACATACCCGAGTACCCGGGGTTTTGTCGAGCTCGAAGCTCTCCTTTGCCCGCTGAAGCTTCAGCGAAGGCGGGGCTTGCTTTCAGCAAACTCGCCCTGCTCGGTTCCATTATTAACTCTCCCCGCTGGCGCAGGTCTCTGACCTGTGCTGCAGGGCTCGTCGAGCTCGTCTCCCTCACTTGCTATTGCAAGTTCGGGATCCTCGGTTCCATTATTTCAAAATTCCATTAATGCAATTTTGTCCGCTGCAGCTGAACTTAAGAAACAAAGAATTGTTCATTTAAGACAGGCAGTATTACTATTTACCTGTGTAAAAATATCATTATCTTTGCAAACGGAAATTAAAGTGAATAAATAATATGATCAATATAAAGTTTCCGGATAATTCAGTCAGGGAATTCGAAGCTGGGGTAAGCAGCCTGGAAATAGCCAAAAGCATAAGCCCAGGGCTTGCAAGGCAGGTATATGCTGCCACGGTAAATGGTGAAGTGAGGGATCTCAGCAGGCCTGTCTATGAAGACTCCACTGTGGTTTTCCATAAATGGGAAGATTCGGCAGCACAGCATACATTCTGGCATACCAGTGCTCACCTTATGGCTTCAGCCCTTGAAGAATTGTACCCGGGGATAAAGTTTGGGATAGGACCATCCATTGAGAACGGGTTTTATTATGATATTGACCCCGGAGAAGGGGTTATCATAAGTGAGTCAGATCTTCCCTCCATAGAAGCAAAGATGAAAGAGCTGGCAATAAAAAACCTTAAGGTGGAAAGGATAGAGATAAGCAAGGCGGATGCCATTAAGCTATTTGAGGAAAAAGGAGATGAATATAAAACCGAGCTTATAAGTGATCTTGAAGATGGTACGATATCTTTATACAGGCTTGGCAAATTCACTGACCTGTGCCGTGGCCCCCACCTGACTGATACTGAGAATATAAAAGCCATAAAACTGTTGAGCGTGGCGGGTGCTTACTGGAAGGGTGATGAGAAAAGGAAGATGATGACCAGGATCTACGCTATTACTTTCCCCAAGCAAAAACTCCTTGATGACTACCTTAAAATGCTGGAAGAAGCCAAAAAGAGAGATCACAGGAGAATAGGCAGAGAACTTGAGCTATTTGCTTTTTCACAAAAAGTAGGCATGGGTTTACCTCTGTGGTTACCAAGGGGAGCTGATATGCGACAGCGGCTGATAGACTTCATGACTGCTGAACTGAAGCGCAGGGGATATACCATTGTATCAACCCCTCATATTGGCAATGTTGAATTATATAAAATATCAGGGCATTATGAAAAATACGGGGCTGACTCATTCCAGCCCATGAACACTCCACAGGAAGGTGAACAATTTATGCTTAAACCAATGAATTGTCCCCATCATTGTGAAATATATAATGCCACACCACATTCATATAAAGACCTGCCTGTACGTATGGCCGAGTTTGGTACAGTCTACAGGTATGAGCAGCACGGCGAACTGCATGGTCTTACCAGGGTCAGGAGTTTCACCCAGGATGATGCCCATCATTTCTGTGAAGCCGATCAGATGAAAGAGGAGTTTAAAAAGATAATCGACCTGGTACAGTGGGTTTTTAAATCACTTAATTTCAGTGAATATTCGGCACAGATATCATTACGGGATGAATCAGACAAGCGAAAATACATCGGCAGTGATGAGAACTGGGAAAAAGCTCAGCAAGCAATCATAGAAGCTGCCGGGGAGGAAGGACTTGAAACCAAAGTGGTTGAAGGTGAAGCCGCATTTTACGGTCCCAAGCTTGATTTCATGGTAAAAGATGCCATAGGTCGTGAATGGCAGCTGGGAACCATACAGGTAGATTATAACCTGCCTGAACGATTCGATATGTCTTATATAGGAGCGGATAACCAGAAACACAGGCCCGTACTCCTGCACAGGGCAATATTCGGAAGCCTCGAAAGATTTGTTGCCATACTTATAGAAAGTACAGCCGGGAAATTACCCCTCTGGCTAAGTCCTGACCAGGTTATTATACTGCCAATCAGTGAAAAATACCATGATTATTCAAAAAAAGTTTTTAATTTATTAAATAATTACGATATTCGCACTCTGATTGACGAACGAAGTGAGAAGATAGGTAAAAAGATAAGGGATAATGAGTTAAGGAGGATACCATATATGCTTATAATTGGCGAAAATGAAGAAAAATCTTCAACAGTTTCCGTCAGAAAGCAGGGAGAAGGAGATAAAGGAATTATGAAAACAGAGGAATTTGTTGATTTTATTAGAGAACAGATTAAAAACGAACTGCACTAAGTAAAAGAATAACAGATAAATATTAAAATAAAGGAGGAATAACCATAGCAGGCCCAAGAAGTAACATGCCCCCCAGGAGACGTGATGACAGGATGCCCCACAGGATAAATCACCGCATTACCGCAAAGGTAGTAAGGGTTGTGGGAGACAATGTTGAACCGCAGGTAATATCAATAGGTGAAGCGATCAGGCTAGCTGATGAGATGGAGCTCGACCTGGTTGAGATATCTCCAAAGGCTGATCCACCTGTGTGTAAAATCATCGATTACCAGAAGTTTCTTTATCAACAGAAAAAGAAACAGAAAGAAATGAAGGCCAAAACCAGCAAGGTTGTGGTTAAAGAAATAAGATTTGGCCCGAATACAGATGATCACGATTATAACTTTAAGCTGAAACATGCCATTAAATTCCTGGAAGATGGTGCTAAATTGAAAGCTTACGTGTTCTTTAAAGGGAGGTCAATATTATTCAAAGAGAAAGGTGAAATACTTCTTCTCAGACTGGCACAGGATGTGGAAGACTATGGTGTGGTTGAACAAATGCCAAAACTGGAAGGTAAAAGAATGACAATAACCTTTTCTCCTAAAAAGAAAAAATAGGTTCTTTCAAATTATATAAAAACTGTACGAAATGCCAAAAATGAAAACGAATCCCGGTGCAAAGAAGAGATTCTCTTTTACCGGATCGGGTAAGATTAAGCGTAAGCATGCGTACAAAAGCCACATTCTCACTAAAAAATCAACCAAGCGGAAAAGGAATCTAACCTATTCCGGCCTGGTTGACAAAGCAGATGAGAAGAATGTCAAGATTCTGTTGGCTAAGAAATAATGCATGCGCTGAAGAGAGAGAGTTAAAAAGAGTATTAACCGAGTGTGTAGCCATGTTAAGTCTCCCGTATATGGGAGCGCTCACATTCAATAAATTGAAGTATTATGCCAAGATCAACTAATTCAGTTGCTTCAAGAAACAGAAGAAAAAAGGTACTGAAGCAAACAAAAGGTCAGTTCGGTCGTAGAAAAAATGTATATACGGTTGCTGTAAATGCCCTCGAAAAAGGCATGCAGTACTCATACCGCGACAGAAAAAAGAAGAAAGGTAATTTCAGATCGCTGTGGATACAAAGAATAAATGCCGCCACCAGGCAGTATGATATGAGCTACTCAGAATTCATGGGGAAGATCAATAAAAAAGGAATTGCACTAAACAGGAAAACACTTGCCGACCTTGCAATGAACCATCCTGATGCCTTTAAAGCAATAGTAGAAAAAGTAAAATGATTTATTAACATATGTCGAAAGAACCTTAGAGGGCGCTGCACTTAAATGCAGCGCCTTTTTTTCAAGTATTTATTGATTCTTATATAATGACCTGTCATTATGTCCTGATTATCTGATAGTAATCGGTCATATTGTCATCAGAATAAACTGCAATAAAATACTAATCGATCTGTCAATTTACATTATTTCCTTAATTATTAGATATTTAAGTATATGAAATCATATGTGCTCCACTATACTGGCACAGGATTTGAAAATGTGGTGTAAAGAAATGTTTAACTTAAATTAAGGAGGATAAAACAATGACAATAGCAAGATTTCCATTATTCCCATCAATGATTGATCGCTTCTGGGATAATGAATTGATGGACAGGGCAAGCTCAAATTATTCATCTACGAATACAAGTTTGCCGGCAGTTAATATTAAAGAAACAAATAATGACTTCATGATTGAGGTTGCAGCACCCGGAATGAAAAAAGATAACTTCTCAATTAACTACGACAATGGACGACTCACCATTTCTTCACAAAAGCAAGAAGAAAGAGAGAATGAAACATATAATCGCAAGGAGTTCAGTTACCAGTCGTTCTGCAGAAGTTTTGAGGTTGCCGATAATGTTATCGACCACCAGAAAATCAAGGCAATATATGAGGATGGAATTCTTTATATTACCTTACCTAAAAGAGAAGAGATTAAGCCCAAGCCTGCAAAACAGATCTCGATTAGTTGAAAGAAACAGGTATAATAATATTTGATTGATGCAGGATGAAAATTATCAACCTGCATCAATCTGTATGAAAGGAACAATATGCAATTCGATAAATTCACCATAAAATCACAGGAATCGATAGAGAGAGCACAGCAACTGGCAATGGAAATGGATCATCAGTCCATTGAATGCGGGCACCTGCTCAAAGGAATAATGGAAACTGATGAAAACATACTTCCATATATTTTCAAAAAGCTCTCAATCAATGAGCAGGCCCTTAGGGGTGCCCTCGATGGAATATTACATTCCTATCCAAAGGTCAGCGGCGGTCAGGTATATCTGTCCGATTCGGCTAACAAGGTGCTGGTACTGGCACGCAAGGAAGCAGAATCATCAGGTGATGAATTTGTTTCACTTGAACATTTATTCATTGGCTTGCTTAATACACCAACTGATGTATCCAAGCTACTGAAGGACATAGGTCTTAATGCCAGGGACATAAAAACTGTAATGAACGAATTACGTAAGGGAGCTAGTGTCACAAGCCAGACTGCCGAAGAAACATATAATGCTCTTGCCAAGTATGCAATCAACCTGAATGAAAGAGCCAGAAGCGGTAAACTGGACCCTGTTATTGGCCGCGATGATGAGATCAGGAGAGTATTGCAGATACTGGCACGCCGTACTAAGAATAACCCAATACTCGTTGGTGAGCCAGGTGTCGGGAAAACAGCAATAGCAGAAGGTATAGCATTCAGGATAGTAAATGGTGACGCACCTGATGATCTTCTCCAAAAAAATATATATTCGCTTGACATGGGTGCCCTGATAGCAGGGGCCAAGTACAAGGGTGAATTTGAAGAAAGGTTAAAGTCAGTTGTGAAGGAAGTGGTTTCCTCAGATGGGAATGTCATATTATTTATTGATGAGATCCACACCCTTATTGGAGCCGGAGGTGGCGGCGAAGGGGCAATGGATGCGGCCAACATCCTTAAACCGGCACTATCGAAGGGCGAATTGAGAGCCGTAGGTGCCACAACACTGAATGAATACCAGAAATATTTCGAAAAGGACAAAGCACTTGAACGAAGGTTCCAGAAAGTATTCATTAATGAGCCTGATGAGGAAGATGCAATATCAATACTCAGGGGCATAAAGGAAAGATATGAAAATTTCCATAAGATAAGAATCAAGGATGAAGCAATAATATCTGCCGTACAACTTTCGATAAGATACATCAATGACCGCTTCCTGCCTGACAAGGCTATAGACCTGATAGACGAGGCAGCTGCACACCTGAGGATAGAAATGAATTCAAAACCGGAGGAGATTGATGTGCTCGACAGGAAGATCCAGCAGCTGGAAATTGAAAAAGTTGCGTTTAAAAGAGAAAAAGAAAAGGAAAAGGTTGAAAAGATAAAGAAAAACCTGGCAGAACTGGAGGATGAAAGGAAACAGCTGATGGCACTGTGGGAAGAAGAAAAGAATGTAGTAACGGAGATACAGAATATTAAACAGCAAATAGAAGACTACAGGTACCAGGCCGAAAAAGCTGAAAGGGAAACCAACCTGGCCAGGGTAGCGGAAATAAGATATGGTTTACTGCCAAAAGCTGAAGAAGATCTAAAAAAGGCTATTGAAAAACTACACAATTATGAGAAAGATGGAAAACGCCTGGTAAGGGAGGAAATCACTTCAGAAGATATTGCTGATATAGTATCAAGATGGACGGGAATACCAGTCACAAGGATGCTGCAGAGTGAGAAAGAAAAACTGTTGCTGATAGAAGAAGAACTCCACAAAAGAGTAATAGGCCAGGATGAAGCAATTGATGCCGTAGCTGCAGCCATCAGAAGAAGCCGTACCGGCCTGTCTGACGAAAAACGCCCTGTTGGATCATTCCTTTTCCTCGGCACAACAGGGGTGGGTAAAACGGAGCTGGCAAGAGCCCTGGCTGAATATCTTTTTAATGATGAGACACTCCTTACACGGATCGATATGAGCGAGTACCAGGAACGTCATGCAGTATCAAGACTCGTGGGAGCTCCTCCCGGATATGTGGGATATGACGAAGGAGGGCAGCTGACAGAAGCTGTGAGGAGAAAACCTTATTCTGTAATACTTCTTGATGAGATCGAGAAAGCTCATCCTGATATATTCAATATCTTATTACAGGTGCTGGAGGACGGAAGGCTTACGGATAATAAAGGAAGGGTGGCAAACTTTAAGAACACAATAGTCATCATGACTTCTAATCTGGGTTCGGACCTTATC
>CAZSJH010000100.1:0-10025 GCA_964607105.1 uncultured Rikenellaceae bacterium
AGACCTGCAGTTCAAGGGATATGAATATATTAGACCTGAGCCATCAGAAGACAGGAGAACAAGGGGTTACTATGATCGCGATCGTCCCTGGACTGACACCATACCTTATTATACAAGGTATGATCCTGTTAATACCGTAAAAAGTCCATGGGCGTATATTATCCCACAGGCATGGAGTGATGTTGCAGAAAAACTATACCATAACGGAGTGAAAGCATTCAGGCTGGAGGAAGATACTGAACTGGAGGTTGAAACTTATTATATTGAGAACGCTGAACCATCAGGGAGAGCTAACCAGGGTCACCATGTAAACCAGAATATAAGAGTGCGCCTTGAGAAACAAAAAATGCCCTATTATAAGGGTGATTATGTTGTAATAACAAACCAGCATGCCAATAAATATATTGTTGAGATGCTTGAACCACATGCACCCAACTCATATTTTGCATGGAACTTTTTCGATCCCATCCTTGAGTCACATGATTTTTATTCCATCTGGGGATTTGAAAGTCATCTCATGGAGCTGCTGAATGAAGATGAGGAGCTACGTGCCGAGGTGGAAAAAAGGAAAGCTGATGATGATAGCTTTGCCAATGATCCAATGGCCCAGCTAAGGTTCATTTATGAAAGGGCACCCATGTATGAGATAGAAAAATACAACAGGCTCTACCCTGTTGCAAGGATTATTAATGATCCGGGAAACCTGAAGCTGTACACTGAGTGATTGGCAGATCTACTTCCGGTTTGAGACAGTCCCTATTTAATAAGAAAATCAATCACTTTCCGGTCTCCTATATAACCCGTTAGCCGGTCGTTATGGCTCACCGGGCCCACTCCTGATGGAGTGCCTGTAAAAATAAGGTCGCCTGTCTTGAGAGTGAAGAAACGTGATACATAAGATATTATACGATCAAAGCTGAAGATCAGTTTTGAAGTATTACCGCTTTGTACTGTGTCTCCATTTTTTTCGAGCCTGAAAGAGATATTATTTATATCACCTTCTTCTTCCACAGGTATAAATTCACCCAATGGTGCAGCCCCGTCGAAAGACTTTGATATTTCCCAGGGCATCCCTGAAGATGAAAGAGATGATTGAAGGTCACGTGCTGTCATATCAATCCCGAGAGTAATACTGTCATAGTATCTGTATGAATATTTTTCTGCGATAGCTCGCCCCAGCTTGCATATACGTAATACTATCTCAGCCTCGTAATGTATATTACAGGAAAAATCAGGTATAAAGAATGGTTTATTATTTTTCAGGAGTGATGAGTCAGCTTTTAGAAAAACAAGTGGTTCTTCAGGCAGAGGTTTGCCCATTTCATGAGCATGGTCACTATAGTTAAGTCCTATACAGATTATTTTCATATCCTATGAACAGCTCTCAGCCGTTATTAAATGCTCGTAGCTTAATTTCTGTCAGTACCTTCTTTGTATATTCCGGGAAGTCACCTTCCATCATCCAGGCAAAATAGCTGGGTTCACTCCTTAGAATATCTTCAACAAGCTCACCTTTATGTTTCCCGAAGTTAAAGACTTCCTGCCCCTTGGTATTATATACTATACGCCCTGCCAGGTCGGCAAACTTACTGTGGTGGCTGAATTTTGCAAGCTCATCAACATCGTTTTCAAGATCATCATATCTTTCAATCTGGGCTTTCAGTATTTCATAAGTTGCCCCTGTATCAGCCTTGGCACTGTGAGCATTAGACAGCACCTTGTTACAGTAGAATGTATATGCGGCACTCAGTGTTCTCTGCTCTTTTTTATGAAATATAACCTGTACATCAACATATTTCCTTTTTCTTATATCAAAGTCAATTCCTTCCCTTAAAAATTCCTCGGCCAGCAAAGGAATATCAAACCTTATTGCGTTATACCCGGCAAGGTCACAGCCTTCCAGAAATTTTGCCAGGTTTTTCCCTATTTCCCTGAAAGAAGGGCAATCCTTCACATCATCATCAGTTATGCCATGCACTGCACTTGCTTGCGGACTTATCGGGATACCAGGATTAAGGCGTTTTGTAAACCATTCCTCCTTACCACCGGGATGTATTTTAACAACCGATACTTCTATGATACGGTCTCTGGCAATATTAATCCCTGTTGTCTCAAGATCAAAAAAAGCGAGTGGTCGTTTGAGCTTTAGTTCCATCCAGTTGTCAAGCATTTATCATCATAGGCATAAGGAGCATCAGCACATCCTCCGCCTCGTTATCAGTTTCTGATGGAAGTAACAATCCTGCCCTGGTTGGATCGGCGAGTTCAATCACAACATCCGAAGACTCAATGCTTGAAAGTATTTCAAGCAGGAATACAGATTTAAATCCAATCTCCATATCATCCCCCTCATACTGACAGTTAAGCCTCTCATAAGCGGAAATTGAAAAATCGATATCCTGGGCAGATACTTTTATCTGATTTCCTGTCAGTTCCAGTTTGACCAGATTGCTTGCCTGGTTTGAAAATACCGATACCCTTTTGAGTGTATTTGATAATTCCACTCTGTCGATTGTGATCTTCCTTGGATTGTTTGTAGGAATAACCGAATTGTAATTAGGATAATTACCCTCAACAAGCCTGCACACAACCTTATATTCTGAGAGGGTGAAGAAAGCATTCTTGTCGTCTAATTCAAGTGACACCCTACCTTCTTCTTTCGGAAGTATGTTTTTCAGTAATGAGGCCGGCTTCTTGGGCAATATAAAAGATACATTCTCCTCCGAACGTGCATCGCTGCGCTGGTACCTGACAAGCTTATGTGCATCGGAAGCCACGAAAGTTATCCTATCTGTTCCTGCCTCCATGAAGATACCTCCCATTACCGGTCGGAGCTCATCATCAGCGGTGGCAAAAATGGTCTTATTTATTCCTGACAGCAGCACTTCGGCATCGATATCAAAAGCAACTTTTTTGTCCTCCTTGATTGCTGGCAGAACGGGAAAGTCAACACCATTCTGACCCACTATACTGAACTTACCCTTCTCTGAGCTTATCACTATCGCCAGTGTTTCCAGGTTAATTTCAAAAGTGAGTGGTTGTTCCGAGAACTCCTTCAGTGTATCCAGGAGTATCCTTGCCGGTATGGCAATACTTCCGTCACCATCGGTATTCTGCAGGCTCATTTTGGTTATCAGTGTTGATTCAAGATCAGAAGCCGTTATTTCCAGGTTGACTCCCTCAAGCTTAAATAGAAAATTATCAAGTATGGGAAGCGTGTTTTTTGAACTTATTACCTTACTTATACCCTGAAGATGACCCAGAAGCTCGGTACTTGATACGACGAATTTCATGTTTAATGTTTATTTAGGTTTACCAATAATCTGATTAACAATAAATGAATGAGCTAAATGCCTGAACCAAAGGCATGTTTTATATTTATTACATTTTATCAATATTAGTAAAAAAAGTTTTATCCTCAAATAAAAATCAATCTGAAATAAAATAGGACGGACCTTTGATAAGAGGATCCAGGTCATAGTATTTGATTATGAACAGATCCTCTCCCCCGTTTATACTTCCCCAAAGCCTGTCAGTATCTTCCACAGTCCTATCACGATATTTTATCCTCCGGACCCATGTTAAAAGACTGATTTTATCCGAATCATTGCTTAATACGTCCAGTTTGAAGTATGGCGTAGCCATTGTGATCGAATCCATGGTTGCCGATCTTATATCCAGAGCCCAGTTTTCGAATGGGACATAGGTGAAATATGAAAGGTACCTGCCTATAACCACGGTATCAATGTCCTCGTTATCATACTTCCCGCCTGTAAATGATATTTCCCTTCCGTTAAATATAATACTGAAGGATGAATCTGGCATCTCAAAGTATTGAAAGTGTATTTCTTCAATCCTTTCGGGACTTAGTTTGAATACTGTATTTGGTATCCAGTACTTTTCATCAGTAACGAAGTAGATACTTGGGTCAATTTCATATCCGGGTATATGAACAAAGAAAGGTTTTTTATTTTTCTTTTTTTGCATAATACCGGGAAACTTCGGAGAGGTATGCCGGTATATACGGAACGATTGAATAAGCCTCCCTCCATCAAATATTTTAACTTCAATAAGTTGTGTGTCACCATTACCGGAGATGTTATTAAAAATACTTTCTGAGACCGGCGATTTAATCCTTATCTCTCCTATAATTTTCAGTATAGATTCAATTGCCGATGGTCTGACAGCATATTTCCCGTTAACCTGCCAGCCGTCAGGTCCATTCTCCAACTCAAGTGTCTCATTTTCCTTGCTTATTAATATACGGGTCACTTTATCAGTATTTTTAACATGAAAAACCGAGTTTCCTTCTCCAAAAGGGGAATGTCTGCCAATTATGAATAAGCCGATAGCAAGGACTATAATCAATATGACTCCGGTTATTCGTTTCATACTATGGCTTAGCGTATTTCTTTTTTCTTAGAATCATCAGGATGGTTCCGGAAATAAAGATAAGAAACAAAGGTCCGAGCGTATTTATAAGCTGCCAGAGAAACCTGTTATCTTTTATTCTATCCCTGTCGAGCAGTCTTATTTTCAATTCCCTTGAGCGTAGACCTATCAATCCTTTGTCGTCAACAAGATAATTGAGACAGTTGACTATAAAGTCTTTATTACCAAAAGTTTGTCCTGAATACCTATCTACACCCAATCCCTGTGGAGCAATCCTGTTACCTACTATGCTTACCTCATTTCTTATGATATCACCATCGGCTACTACTATCATCCTGGTATTGACACTTTTCTTTTTTAACTCCCCATCCCGGAATGACACTATCCTGTTTGCATAAAGTGAATTGAAATGTCCTTCAAGAAGTACTGCAACAGGTATAAATGAAGCCGTAAAAGCCTCTTCGGGAGGAGGATTTTTATAATCGTCAAGTTTTATCACCATTGGAGGATTAACTGTCCTGCTGTTTCTTGAGCTGGCCAGGAGTATTTCTTTATTAACCTCCAGGTTCTGCCCGACAGTATCCACAGAATTTGCAAACTCTGCTTTAACCTTGTTAATATTCCGTGTAAGAGGACTATTTGAATTAGTTTGCAACAAAGGATAGTAAATCCAGGGTACGGGGATTATTTGCCTGGAATTCCTTATTGTTGACCTTATCGGTATAATCAGGCAGTCAGTATCCTGTATTAAAACCGGATTGATGCGCACACCATATTTAAAAAGCTGGTCTTCAACATTCAAAGGCTTATATATTGCAACTGTACCCCCCTGGGTAAGGCTATCGGTATTTACCATCACCTCTTCAATAAGCCAGAGCACTTTGCCCCCGTTCATTATATACTGGTCGATCACTAGCTTATCTTCTTCACTGAATTCATGGGAAGGTTTGGCAATAATAATTGCGGTATAATTATCAAGTATGCCTGCCTGACCATTTATTGAGCCCCTGTCAACAGTAAAATACTTAGCCATTTCAAGAGTCACATCTGCCACTTCCATCTCGTCCAGTTCACCATGGCCTTCTATAAAGGCCACTTTATATATAGTATCTGATACAAGTGTTGTTATTGGTTGTATTAACTCATATTCAAGGCCTTCAATTGAGTTAGCCAGGTTTACTTCTGCAGGCAGTGAAGGATTATTTTTAAGGAAATTAATGGGTAATTCCACCGAATTGTAATTCAAAATCATCCCGGGGAAGATTCTCTTCTCTGTTCTGCCTCCCTCTTCATCATTATCAAATACAGTAACAGGCATCAGCCCTTTATTTATCAGCGACAGTTGTTGTTTGTTCCTCTCTTCCTCTTTTTCAGCTTCTGATGGATTGATGAACATATAGTCCACCTTCCTTCCTGAATACATCCTGAACTCCTCCAGTGTTGCCCTCACCGACCTCCTGAGTTTCTTGAAAGCTATTGGCATGTCACCATCCAGATAAACCTGGAAAAATACATCATTATCAAGACCGGAAAGGATTTCTTTTGTCTGATTTGATAATGTATGTCTCTTATCAGTTGTAAGATCTATCCTGAAAGAAACAAAAGATGACATGAAGGCAAGCAATATAATTATGGTGATTATAATGGCATAAGTGCTTATTTTACCGGCAGGCCTGTTCCTGTAAAGGTTTTTACTGCCGTATCTCCATCTGCGTGCAGACAATGCAAGCCTTGAAGCTTCTGTAAAAATGAGCACAGTAACCACGAAGTAGATTATATCCCTTAAATCTATTACTCCCCTGCTCATCGATTTATAATGCTCGTTTATACCAAGCCTGATGATAAACTCATCAAGTTTCTTAAGGCCAGGAAGCAGGGCAAAAGAATCAAATCCTGCAAAAAGAATGAATCCGGTAATTACAGCTATAATAAATGCCACAACCTGGTTTGAACTGAGTGTTGTGGCGAATATTCCTATTGCAGCATAAACGGCAGCAAGGAATAGTAGCCCCAGGCCTGATCCCAGTGTGCCCCCGCTGTCAATATTACCTGGTGGATCTCCAAGTATACTTACTGATATATAATAAATTACACAGGGAAGAAGGGCCAGCAGCACAAGAGTGACAGACGCCAGATATTTCCCATATATTATATGCCCTTCGGTGACCGGTCTCGAAAGGAGCAGTTCCATAGTTCCACTGCGCTTTTCTTCAGCCACCATGCGCATCGTTACGGCAGGCACCAGGAAAAGAAATACCCATGGGCTTATGATAAAAAGTGATTCAAGGCTTGCATAAGCGCTGTCGAGGATATTCCACTCACCTGGTAATATCCACATAAACAGGCTATTAATTAGGAGGTAGACAAATATTACAATATAGCCTGTCATACCTGTAAAAAAAGTACTTATTTCTCTCCTGTATATAGCAAGCATGTTATTCAATATTTGAGTACAAATGTACTTAAAAAGCACTACTTATCTCAACTGATGGCTTGACATCATCCACCTCAATTATTCGTAAACCCTGGAAGTAGAAATTAATGATTTCATCCATTTTGAAGCCTCTCTCCGACATTACCCTTGCCCCTTCCTGGCATAAACCCACACCATGCCCGTATCCCCGACCCTCCAGGATAATCGTGTTACCAACAAGCCTGGTGGAAAAGAATGTTGATTTCAAACCCCAGTCCTGCCTAATATTGACAAGAGGGTATGAAAAACTGCCTGCAATATAGTCACGTTTTCTACTTAACTGCTTAAATAACAACTCATTATTATTCAAGTGCCGATAACCATGTTCATCAAGATAAGATATCCATTTCTCTATCTCAATTTCCCTGACCCAGCGAGCATTTCTCGATTGGCTACAGTATGGATCAATCACACCTGAGAGGTGTTGATTGCTGGTTAACCATACATTTTCTGATGATTGTGTTTGCCCGCCACAATTGGAATGAAAAGGAGTAAAAACCAGAAGGCTATCTGCATTTACCAGGACCTGGCCCCTTGTTGCATTAACTGCTTCATAAATAAGCTGCACCTCCGACCGGCCATTATATGCCTGGCAATGTATATTATCGCAGAGGTTGTATCCATCAAGCATATGCCTGTTTATGTTCATGTAGAGGTAAGTCCTTGCAAGCATCGCCTGCGTTTTAAAATACTCAATATTGCCTTTTAACCCGGCCTCTGCCTGCACAACTCCGGCCAGGTACCTCTCTGCATCAATTGTATTTATGACTATAAGCGATTCAATGTCTGATGAAATCACCAGGTCGCCGTAATACTCCCTGGGATCAGTCCCTTTAAAATTATTTCTTATCGAGAAGTAAGCTTCAGGATTAACAGATTTAAGCAAAAGCGAATCTGAAAGTATTGTATTCCCGGATGCAGTAGTAATCAGCACCTTATTTCCTGCCCTGGCAATAAGAATGTTATCGTTTGTATTTATATTATAATGCTGTCCAGCTATCAGCATCTTGTATTTACCCTCGCAAATATTTACGGTTAGTGACAAAGGACGATCAAGACTAAGTAATCCTATTCTTATGTCAGCCTTAAGCGGATTTGAGGTAGTAACTGTCAGCAACAGCAACAGGGCAATACAGCTTTTGCGCCTAATTGACATTGTCGACCAGTTTAAGGGAGTGATACATATCTTCTGCAATGCGTGCTGATGCACCCATTCCAGAAAGTTTCTTATTAAGCGCTAAATAGTTAGCAATCATTATTTCTCTCTTCCAGCCACCGGGGAGGATAATATTTAACTCTGAAACAAGGTTTTTTTCATTGAGCTTGTTCTGAATAAGTTCCTTAACAATCTCCTTATCCATTATCAGGTTAACAAGGGAAATAAATCTTATCTTAACAAGCATGCGAGCCACAGCATAGGACAGGCAGCTTGCTCTGTAGCACACTATCTGTGGTATACCGGCAATTGCCGTCTCCAGTGTTGCTGTTCCTGAAGTGACAAGTGCTGCATCAGAATTTACCAGCAGGCTGTAAGTATCATCGTATATTACCTTTATTCTGCTTCCATCCAGTATATGCTCGTAAACCGTCCTGTCAACGGTACTGATTCCTGCAACCAGTAACTGGTAATCAGGGTAATATGTCTCCATTCGGGCCATTACAGGAAGTATTTTCCTTATCTCCTGCACTCTGCTGCCTGCAAGAAGTGAAATTATTGGTTTATTATCGAGACCATACTCAGCCAGTAATTGTTCTTTTTTTGCTGATGCTTCTATTCCCTTTTCCACTGTTTCAATGAGTGGATTACCAAAATAGTGAACCCTGTAATTATATTTTTCGAAGAATTCAGGTTCGAAAGGGAAAATAACATACATCCTGTTTACGTATTTCTTTATCTTCTTCACCCTGGATTTCTTCCACGCCCATACCTTGGGACTTATATAATAATAAATATTGATATTGCTGTTTTTGAGATGTTTAGCTATCCTCAGGTTAAAACCAGGATAATCAATTAGTATGACCAGGTCAGGGTTAAAATCAAGTATTTGTTGTCTGCATTGCCTCAGGTTCCTGAATATTTTACCAATTTTTATCAATACTTCCCAGAAACCCATAACTGCCAGTTCCTTGTAATGAACAAGAAGCTGCCCCCCTGCTTCTTCCATCCTCTTCCCTCCCCAACAGCAAATATTTGCTTCGGGATCCGTTTTAATTAGTTCTGTAATCAGGTTAGAGCCATGTAAATCACCGCTAGCCTCACCTGCAATAATAAAATATTTCACTACATAGATATTTCCGGGTGATTATATTGATTTCTTATTCGTCCTATCAGAGCAACTTTATCACCAGCACTGTCAATGCCCAAATAAGAGTAACTCCCACTACCCCTTTTGAGCTTCTCAATTTATCAAAACGGTTAAAAACCAGGAATATTACCAGGTTGGATAATACGCAGAGGCTAATAATGTGTGTAAGAACAGTTCTGCTTATAATCCTCTCAATATATTCTCTCAGTGACAAACCATCACCGGAGAAAAAATAAACTATCACGAAGACAATGGCAGGTAAAAGTAATCCGGCGAGAAAGCCTGTAAGGAAGCGATTATTTATCGGGGTTTTACTCATTATCAATCTGCTTTCTCAGGTCATCAATAAAAATATGGGCAGTCATATCAATTGATACAGGAACAACAGAAACATAATTATTTGCCAATGCCCACTCATCGGTATCTGTCGATTCAGGTTCATGATTCTGGAATATACCCGTTAACCAGTAGTAAGTCTTTCCCATAGGATCTTTCCTTTTCTCAAATTCCTCGCGCCAATTACCCCTTGCCTGCCTGCATATCCTGATTCCCTTTATTTCATTACCTTTACATGATGGGATATTCACATTCAGGCAAATTCCTTCGGGCAGTTTATTTTTTCTGAGGTTATTCATTATTATCCTGACATATCTTTTTGAAGCAGTAAAATCAGCTTTCGCTGAATAATCATTAAGCGAAAACCCCACTGAATCAATTCCATACAAACAGCCTTCTATTGCAGCTGCCATTGTACCCGAATATATAACACTTACTGAAGCATTGGCTCCGTGGTTTATTCCCGACACCACCCAGTCGGGTTTTCTTTCGAGCAACTGGTTAAATGCTATTTTTAC
>CAZSJH010000101.1:0-9897 GCA_964607105.1 uncultured Rikenellaceae bacterium
TAAGGTTCAAATACTAAAGTCTCTGATAATTGCGCCTTATAATTAAACTTGAATCCCGGAACCAGACCAAGATTATGCGTATCACTAAAATCAGTCATATATGCTGCTCCAATATAGCCGCTGATAAAAAATTTACTGTAAAGCTCTGGCTTAAAATATCTTCTCCTTTCCACTGCAACTTCCAAACCTGCAACAGGCTCGTCCAGAAAAAAGAATGATCCAACAGTTCCTGCTCCTCCCCAAAAGACCGTGCTGCTTTTTATTTTTTTTGCCAGCTCATAACTATATATAAATTCTACCGAGTAGTTAACAAGTGAAAATTGATAGGGGAAAAAGATAACATCGCATCTGGCAGGCAGCATCAGGAAAAATAAGGCAATTATTGTCAGAGTTCTTTTCATCAGTTATTTTTTAACACATCCAATATTATGGTTTCACACTTATTCGCACCAATATAAATATTTCCAGACCAATAATTTACACTTTTATAACCAGAACAGTTTAATTCTGCAGTATAAGTATGAGTTCCTGGTACGATGTCTAATATTAATCCCACACAATATAGTTCGGGGCATGAACAATTACTTGATGAATAAATTGACTCCGCTGTAATTGTTTCAGATATTGTATCATCTATAGTAATTTCAATGGAAAACAGGCAATTCAATAAAGCTGCGTTTGTACAAAACAACAATTCCCCTTTAGTGTCATTCTTTTCACAACCTTCTATGAACAACAGGGAGGCAAATAATACAGTAATACCAACGAATAATAATTTCTTCATGATTTCGATTGGTTTGTAAATAACCTGCCACAAAAATTATTCCTTTCACTTTGAAGCTTCATCTTTTCAATTGTACCCAGTCCAGCATTATGTCTCTTTATACGATCCTCTATGTTATTGGTACAACCAGTATAAATTTTGCCATTTCTACATTTTAAAATATAGACATACCAGAATTGTTTTTCCTGTGTGCTCGAACCGGACCGAGGGAAAAAGGAATGATCCGGGGGATCATTCCCCCGAGGTGCAAGACTGTCGTGCTGGCTTCGAGAACAGCGAGAAAAGAAAAAGCCCTCCTTCGCCAAGCCAGTCTGACGGCAGTCAGGGCTACGGCGGATCTTCTGAAATTCTGGTCAAATTTCGGACTGTAATATTGAAGTCTTTGATGAAATAAGCAACAGGGTTCCTGTATCTCTCTCATCTTAACCATTTAACACAACGTGGTTTATAAGTCGTTCTTTTCTGGTGATCGTTTCTTCCCAAACTTCCAGTAAAGAACTGGCATGACCAGCAAATTCATTGCTGCTGATGTTATAAGTCCACCAAGAATAACCAGAGCCATAGGGAATTCAATCTCCTGGCCAGGCCGGTTACCGCCTATGATTATTGCCATAAGAGCAAGTGCGGTGGTCATGGCAGTGAGCAAAATAGGCATAAGCCTTTCTTTAGCTCCCCTCACTATTAGTTCGAGGCCGAAAGACATACCTTCATGGTCTTCAAGTTGCCTATAATGACTGATAAGCATTATGCTGTTTCGTGCTGCAATACCGAGGACGGTAATAAATCCGATCAATGAGCCAAGAGAGAGAACGCCACCGCTAATAAAGGCTGTAATCACTCCGCCTGTAAGCGCAAATGGCAGCCCCGAGAAAATCAACAGTGCAAGCCGGGCTGAACCAAAATCGGCCTGCAGGATAATGAATATCCCTAGTAGGGCAAGCAACGACATGGACAGGATACGGTTCTTAGATTCTTTCTGCGCGGCATATTCACCTAACAACTCTGGATGATAACCACGATCAAATGGAATCATTTTTATTTGGGTCTCAATATCACGTGCAACCCTTCCAAGATCACGGCCTTCAACATTGCAGGTAACCTCGGTATATCGTGATGCAAATTCCCGGGTAATCAGGTTTGGAACTGGAGCGATATATACCTCGGCAATCTCCCTTAATGGGACCAGTCCTCCCGTGGGAGTCTCTACCATAAGAGATTGCAATGCAACAACATTTGCCCTCACATCAGGTGTACCCCAAACCACGACATCAAAGACACTCTGGTTTTCAAAGAACTCACCTACCTTAATTCCTTTCTGGTAAATATTTACCGATTCCCTGATCATACCTGCTGTTAATCCATATTGTGCTGCCCTGGAGGGCTTGATCCGTACCTCGATCTGAGGAACCATTTCCTGTGGTTGTACCTTAAGATCAATTACTCCCCTTACATCAGCTATTGAACTCCTTACTTCCTCGGCCTTGCTCCTGATTATCTCCAGGTTTTCACCATATATCCTTATTACAAGGGTGGCACTCGATCCTGTAAGAACCTCCTTTATTCGCTCCCTGAGATAGGTAAGTAAATCACGGTAAAGTCCCGGATAACCATTTACTACCTCCTGTATTTCGCTTACAGTTTCATCATATTTTACCTTTGGGTCCAGACTGATCCAGAGTTCTGTAAAATTAGGTCCCACAACCTCATCCGCAACTTCGGCCCTACCAATATGTGAACCAAAATTTCTGACCCCGGGTATTGCCCTGAGCTCTTTACTGGCCCTTATGGTAATTCTGTCCATAGCCTCAATTGAAGTGCCTGGTTTTTCTACCCAGTGCATCAGGAAATCATACTCCTTGAAATTGGGAAGAAACTCCTCTCCAAGAAAAGGTATGGCAACAAGGGTTGCAGTCAAAACAATGCCAATAATAACAAAAATGCGTTTTGGATTTTTAAGTATCCCGGGCAGTATCTTTTCATACCGGTTCTTCAGGTTAACCATTGATGACGACTCCTTTCTCACCGCAGCTCCCGGCAGCAGAATGAGCGAAAGGGCCGGGGTAAGTATCAGCGCTACCATAAGTGACGACATGATAGCCAGGATGTATGATAGTGCAAGTGGCCTGAAGAAAGAGCCGGACAGCCCTGGGAGAAAGAAAACAGGCATCAGCACCAGGGCAACGATAAGGCTACCATATACCACGGCACTTCTCACCTCAAGCGAGGCGTTTAGAACAACCTTAAAAACCGGTTCTGGTTTATCGGCTTCCCTGTTCTGTCGCAACCGCCGGATAATGTTTTCAACATCAATTATGGCGTCATCAACCAGCTCTCCAAGGGCAATAATAAGTCCTGCCAGCACCATGGTGTTTATTGTTCCTCCCTGCCAGTTTAGTATAAGAGCTGCTGTTATCAGCGAAGCAGGAATTGCTATCACACTTATGAGAGCGGTCCTCCAGTCGTTGAGGAAAAATATAAGGATGGCGATAACCAGAAAACATCCGATAAGAAGCGAACGGTTCAGGTTATGGAGTGACATCTCGATAAATGTGGCAGGTCTGAAAATAGTGGGATCAATATTAAGGCCTTTAAGACCTGGCTGAAGGGCTTCGAGTGTAGATTCGATCTGATATGTAACTTCAAGGGTATTTCCCCATGGCTGTTTTTCAACAATCAGCAGGAGCCCTGGTTCATCATTAATAATCGCATCACCGATAGCGGGAGGCGATCCTTCGATTATCTCGGCCAGGTCGCCAAGCTTTATGGGCACACCATTTCTTACGGCAACCGGGACATTGATGAGGTCTTCGGGAGACTTGATATTGGAGACAAACGAAAGAGCCAGTCGCTGGTTTGGTGTATCCATAAATCCACCTCCTCCGATCTCTGAGGCCTGCCTTACAGCAGTTAATACTTCACCGGTTGTTATACCATGGGTATGCAGAACATTGGGATCGATCAATACCTGTATCTGGCGGTCACGCTGACCCCATATAGCCACATTTGCCACCCCGGGGATCGCCATAAGTCGTGGCCTGATGGTCCACTTTGCCAGGGTTGTCATTTCCATCTGCGAAAGCGAATCGGAGGAAACGCCAATCTTTAATACCCTGCTGGTTGATGAAAGGGGCGACAACATAACAGGTGAACCTGCAACAGAAGGCAATTTGCCTGTAATTACAGATAATCGTTCCTGCACCATCTGTCGTGCCTCCATCAGGTCTGTTCCGGATTCAAAATAGAGAACAACCGACGACAGACCAAGTACCGATTTAGATCTCATATGGTCGAGCCACGAAACACCGTTCATTGCATTTTCAATTGGTACGGTAACAAGTATTTCGACTTCAGCCGTCGACAAACCTGGGGCCTCAGTCTGTATCTCAACCAGTACCGGGGCAAATTCCGGGAAAACGTCGAAATGGGTACGGCTCACTATCCGTGTTCCAACAATCATTAAAACAATCATCAGGAGTACTACGGCGACGCGAAGTCGCAGCGCGGTTGATATAAGCCACCTCATTATTTGCCTCCTCCAAATTCGGTTCCGTAAAGCTCTGCCACCCCGCAAAAAACTACTTTCTCACCTGACGAAACACCTCGTGTAATAACTGCCAGTGAGCCGCTCACATAACTCATTTCCACTCTTTTTCTGACATAGGCCAGCGGTTCGGTCATAACGTATACCCAGGTTCCCCCATCAGTGTCGTATACAATAGATGAGTAGGGAATCACAATAGCTTCCGCCGAGTTTTTCAGGTGGAGGGTCACACTTACCCGTTGCCCTGCTCTTAAGTCCCTGTCGTTGTTATCAATTGAATAATAAAGTTCTGATGATGAGCTTATTGCTTCGCTTCGCCGGGGACCCTCTATAGGACGGGCAATCATGTTTGAAGAACTACCGGCAATTCCTCCTGTGGCTATTATGGCATCCTCTTTCCTGTCAACTCCGGCAAGATCACCAGAAAACAGTGACACCCTTATCCAGAACTTATCGGTTGGTGAAATTTCAGCGAGTACTGAGGTTGCCGGGACAGACTGTCCCGGGGTTACGGCTATGTTTTGAACCACACCAGTAAGAGGTGATTCAATGGTATATGTAGACAGATTCTTAGCTGCAGCTTCAAGATCTTTGCCCAAGTAGAGATCGACCTTTCCTTTTGCAGCAGAGAGAGAGGCTTCAGCCTTCACCAGGCTTGCAACGGCCAGTTCATAATTTTTCTCACTCAATGCTTTGCTGTTATATAATTCTTCAGCCCGCTCCTTTTCGGCAAGGGCCACCTCATATTCAGCTGACCTTACCCTGACCGCTTCCGTGGCACTAATTATTTCTGTTTCAGGCGGCAATATTATGAGGCGCATTAATTGATCACCTTTTTTGATGATCGATCCTGCCACAGGAAAGTAACCACCTGTTGTTGCAACTACTGTACCGCTAACGGGTGCAGTAATATTTACATCCTGACCGGGAAGGGCCATTATCTCTCCTCCGGCAGCCAGAATTTGTGGTAAATGTTTAACCTCGGCTTCAACTGTTTCAATTCCAAGCCTCTGCTCGGCTTCGGAGGTCAGTTTAACGGTTGTAAGACTGGTCTCCTTAACCGGGTTGATCACCTCGGCGGGTTTCCCCAGAACAGTTGCTTCATTTTTACCTCCCTTGCATCCTTCAAATATCAGGATCAATGAGACCAGTAAAGACAATACCATCAACCGGTAATAAATAGAACAATTTTTCTTTTTCATAATAGCCATATTCATTAATCAGATATGATTCAAATACATAATTAATCACTGCAGGTTCAATTTGCCACCCACGGCATAATACAGTTTTGCCAGGCTTCTCCAGAGCTCTTTTCTGGCGGCAGATAAACGCAGCTTGGCATTAAGCAACTGACTCCTGAAATTAAGATACTCGAGGTACGATATTTCTCCACTGTTAAAAACCGATTCTCCTGATACTGCAGCAACTTCTGCTGCCGGGATAATATGCTCTGATATCATTTGATATGTTTCTTTTGAAGCAATGTAGGTATACCATGCATCCCTAACCTCTCCGGTAACCTGTTGTTGTATCATAATATAGTTATCGGCCGCCAGGATCATCCCGGTCCGTGCACGCGACCTGCCTCCCTGGTTTGTGTTGAATATGGGGAGTTCAAGGGCTACCCCTGGACCCATCTCAAACCCCTGTGATCCCTGGGCATTAGCATCCAGCATTGCAGTAAGATTCAGGATCTTTGATTGTTCCCAACCCAATTTCTTCCCGGCCATCTCAACCTCAATTTCAGCTGCCCTGATATCGGGCCTGAAGGCCAGAGCCCTTTTAACAAGTGTATCAAATTCACTGATGTTAACTGCGGGAAGCGGTTCAGGGGTGATATATAGCTCACTATTTTCAGTAATCAGACCGATATTCGTTAGTAGAAGGGTCTTCTGCAATTCTTTCAATTTTACGGCATTCAGGTATGCCTCCTTTGCCTGCGACGCATCCAGTTGAAATGCTGTCTCCTCCAGTTCACTAATATCACCGGCCTCTCTCCTTGAAGCAGCAATAAATGCAAATTCGTTGCTTATTTCAGAGGCCTCTTTCAGTATACCGGCCTGTTCAGCAAGCTTTTCCAGTTCAGCATAGTTTATCATCACATCGCGGATCGTGACCAGCCCGTTACTCACAAGATTTTCGGCAATCTTTTCAACATTGAGTTTCGCGGCAGATACCCTTGATGGTCTCTGCCACAACACTCCGGCATAATATGACAGGGTAAACTCCATCTGCTTGGGGCCAAGTGGAAAAAGGAATGAAAAAACAGGGTTTGGTAACATACCTGCATCTATCAGGTCAGCCCTGGCAAATCCAAGGGCTGAAAGGTCAGCTTTAAAACGGGGGTTATTCCAGAGGGAAAGCATAATAGCCTCATCCATGGTAATACCATCTTCAATAACCACTCCGGTTGGAAGGGAATAGGACTCTCCGGGCAGGCTGTTTATTTTATATCCTGACCGCTCCTGCACCCTGCCGGATACATATTCTTCATTAAAAGCAGAACGGGGGATACACCCTGGGATCATCATTACTATTATGGCCCAGGGCAGAAGAAGTGAATAAATTGATCTTATTCTAGGCATTGATTTGAATTTTGCATACAAGTATTCCAGAAAAGGAGGTAACTAGTAAAGTTAAATAAAAAGAATCGACTTTAAGAGGAAGGGATAATGTTTTAGAACCTCCCGATATAATTTCCGATAAAGCTGATTACATTTCCGGTATTCTGGTCAAATACCCTGAGGCCCCATTCCCAAGAGACATGCTCTTCATAATCCTTCCAGCTGTCGTCCTCTGTGCTCATTGCAATTATTGCACAGGTAAGATCGTTAATCGATTTTCTTAATTCAGAGATCAAATTCCGCCAAAATCAGTTTCTAATCACCTTTCTCCTTTTTTTCGTCTTTCTCATCTTCTTCCGATATCGCTGTTTTTGAAACAAGGACTCCCTCCTTTGTTACCGTTATTTCAATATCCTCTTTCTTTCTTTCCAGTGTTATCTCATACCCTGAAAACTCAGGGTTTTCAAGCGTCAGAGCCTCCTCTACCTTATATCCGTCAAATTGCTCTTCAATCAGTTTTGAAACAGCAGCAGGAATCTCAGATCAATCTTTTCTGGCAAAATGCTTTGCCGGAGCCTGATTTAAGATATTTCTCGAATGCAAAAGCTTTATATTTTTCTTAGAAAGCCAGGTACGTAATTAGAGCTACAGGCAACCTGGCTTTTGTATAAGTATTCTCGCCTTTATTATGTCTTTTTATCCTGTTTTCCAGATTATTGGTGTGGCCTGTGTAAAAAGTGCCATCAGCACATTTTAGAATGTAAACAAATTCCATAGCTACAGCTTTGTGGGCTCCGTCCACCGTAGCCCGGATGCGAAACATTTATATAATAAAGTTAATTGAAATAACTATAAAGAAAAAGCCCTCCTTCGCCAGGGCTATGAATGATTAACTTCAAGAGGGATATCAAGGATAGGATTCATTTATACATGGAATAAAGCATCATCTATATAAATTTGAATATGACAAGCAGTTGATATTTTCGTATCTGTTTTTTCACTTAGCTTTTTATCAATTACACCTTTTTTGTAGTCCCAATAATATTGTAGCCTTTCCAATAGAACATGAATATACATATCAGTGCAATTCTGAAGGGTACTACAACATTTTTCAGTATTAAACGACTATAAATAATTACTTATAACATAAATGATTAAGTGTGAATGATGTAACTTATTCCTGAAATCATGTAACACTTTCCATAATTTCTATACCCATCTTTATACACTAATAAATAATTAAATCATTCGCCAAACTTAAGGAGGCAAAGTATTATATCAGTCTTAAACAATAGAGTATTAATGGGCGGAAGCCTGAATAAAATTAAAGGAGAATAAATATGCCAACATTTGGATCACCCTTTTCGGGTTTAGCAAAAGACACAAAGCTCACGGATGCTGAGCTAATCAGAGCAATACGTTTTATGGTAGCGGCAGAGTATGAAGCAACTCAGTTGTACATGCAGCTTGCCGAGTCAACCGACAATAAACTCGCAATGGAGGTTCTTAAGGACATCGCCGATGAAGAGCTTGTGCATGTCGGAGAGTTTTTGCGGTAGCCAAGAGATATGAAAATGCTATAAAATCCAGGTAGTGAAATAAATTTTATGATATAATCAACAATAACTAAAAAATAAAAATATGGTACGTACAGCAACAGCCCATTGGCAAGGAAACCTTAAAGAGGGCAAAGGAACATTAAGTACACAAAGTAGGATATTAGATAAAACCAATTACAGTTTCAAAACACGTTTTGAGGAAGGGGAAAATGGGACTAACCCTGAAGAATTACTGGCAGCCGCACATGCGGGTTGTTTTACAATGTCAGTTGCATCTATTTTAGATAAAAAAGGTTTAACCCCTGTCAAACTGGATACAAATGCAATTTTGACACTGGAAGGATTAGCTATAACTGCTATACATTTATCAATCACAGGTTCGGTAAAAGGGTTAAATGCTGATGAGTTTGCCACAGTTGTTAAGGAAGCTGAACAAAACTGTATAGTTTCTAAAGCATTAAAAGTAGCAATTACATCTGAAGCCCATTTTATTTATTAAAAGATTAAGAAAATAAGGTTCTCGGAAATATCTCTAAACGAGTTACAAAATATAATTACGACTTTTATGCATATAACAAAATAACATGGAACAGCAAAATGTAAAAGTAAAATCAGTTGATAAAATCACTCATGATGTACTGAAAATTGTTACTGAAAAGCCTAAGCAATTTAATTTTGTTCCAGGACAAGCTACAGAAGTTTCCATAAACAAAAGCGGTTGGAAAAACGAAAAAAGGCCATTTACTTTCACAAGTTTACCGCACAATGACTACCTCGAGTTTACCATTAAAACATATCCTTTGAAAAAAAGCGTAACCAACGAACTATTGCAACTGAAAATAAATGACGAACTGATTTTGCATGACGTGTTTGGTGCAATTGCTTACAAAGGAGAAGGAATATTTATTGCCGGTGGAGCTGGCATCACCCCTTTTATTTCCATTTTCCGGTATCTTAATTCAAAAAATGAATTAGGTAATAACAAACTAATTTTTGCCAATAAAACCAAAGGTGATATTATACTCGCAAATGAATTTAAAAAATTACTAGGCAAAAATTTCATCAATATTTTATCTGACGAAAAAGCAGATGGTTATGCTCATGGTCAAATCACAGAAGGTTTTCTCAAAACTCACATAAGTGACTCCACCAAAAATGTTTATATCTGCGGGCCTCCTCCAATGATGGATGCAATAGAAAAACAATTGGCGAATTTGAAAATAGATAAAAACCAAATAATAAAAGAAGCATTTTAAAAAATACCACTTTATTGATCATCCCGGGCATTCAAGCAATATGGAAAATTCAGGGGAATTCAACAATCAACTAACCGGATTTCTTTCATTATTACAGCATAATCAACAGAAGTAAATATTATGAGCAAAAATGTATCAGACCAACTGGTGGAAACATTGGTTGACGCGGGTATCCAAAGGATCTATGCAGTAA
>CAZSJH010000102.1:0-9813 GCA_964607105.1 uncultured Rikenellaceae bacterium
AGGGATGAAGAACAAAGCCACTCCCAGCGATACTATCAGGTTTACAATGAATACGGCAGCAAAATCAGCCAGTTTGACTTTCGATTCTTCATCAAGGAAGAAAATTACCGAGAGCGCCCCTACAGTAGTCAGTGTTGCCGCCATTATGGCAAGGAATACCAGCTTGTTCTTATGATGCCTAAGGTGGTCGGTCATCACAATAGTATTATCAATAATAATACCGAAGGAAACCGTTATTCCGGCAAGTGAATACAGGTGCAACTCCAGCTTGAGAAGGTAATAAAAGATAAATGCGATGGCCAGGTTAGCCACCAGGCTGATGGTTATTATTGCCAGGTACCTTATCTCCCGGCTTATAATAAAAACGAAAAGCAGTAGTAATATAACAGACGCAATAGTACGGTATAAGATCTTGGTAAGCTCTTCCTTCAGTGTTATTGTGGCATCGTAACTTATCCGTGCACTGTATCCAGGCGGCAGGCTTGCTGAAATTTCCGTCATGGTTTTCTTTACTTCATCGGCCACCTTTATATTATTAACGTTCTTTTCTGCCCTTATAACCATGTTTATGGTGTTCAGGCCGTTTATCCTGTAATAGGTGCGTGCATCCTGTTCAAGAAGCCTTACCGATGATATATCCCCCAGGTGGATGATCCGCTTATCGCATCTTGCAACTGGAATACCGGCCCATTGGACCTCCCTCTTGCTGTTACCTTTTAGGGTGATATATGTTCTTATATTATTACCATAAATATCTGACTCAAGAGCTGATCCCATCTCTTCCTCCAGAAGATAATTACTTATCGCCTGTCTTATACTATATGCCGACAGGCCAAGAGTTTGTATCTTATCCTGGTCATAAACGAGCTCCCATTCAAGGTTACTGGCTCCGTACACATTAATGTCATAAACACCGTCAACCACCGCGAGCCTCGATTTTATCTGTTCCTCCGCCATCTTTTGAATATAAGAGGGGCTGGCCGTGCCATTTATCTGGTATACGAGTATATCCGTGCCTGTATCATTATCGGGCATCGACATCCTCACCACGGGGTATGATACTTCAGGTGGCAGCTTATGTCTGGCCTCCCTCAGCAGTGATGCCACTTCGAAGCGTTTTGCCTGCAGATCCGCATTCCTGTCGAATTCAATACTTATAGACCCCGATCCGTTCTGTGTTGTCGATTCTATTCTTTCAACCCCGGGAACCGTTGACATTACACCTTCCAGTATCGAGGTCACCTCCTGCTCTATCACCCGCGCAGGTGCCAGGGGCCATGACCATGATACTGTCATCTCAGGCATGTAGCGTGTTGGATTAAGCTGAAGAGACAGCACCGGTATAACGGCAATACCTATTATTATCAGCAATACGAAAATTATATTGATCGTAAAGGAAGAAAAAGCCTTAGTATGTGATCCTGCACTCACTTGTTCTCTTCCGTAACTATTGTTTCATGGGCCAGGTTAATATTCCCTTTGTATATTACCAGGTCTCCCTCTTCAAGACCTTCGGATATTGAGAATGAGTCGGAGCTTTCAAATTCAGTGGTAACATACTTCCATATTGCCAGGCTGTCCTCGCGAACAAACACCACATCGCGGCCCTGGCGTATTACCAGGGCTTCCTTGGGTATGACAAGACGGTTTTCGACAGGTTTGCGTATAAGTATTTTCACATTCATACCCTCAAGCAATTTGCCACCATTACTGAGTTCAGCCCTTACCTTCACCATCCCATTCTCATCCACCAGGGGATTTATCTTTGTAATATGCCCGGTATATTCCTTACCATCTTCTATAAATGGTATAACATTCACCGGCATACCTTTATTAATGAAACCATATTCCGATTCCAGCACCGGGAATTCCACTTCAATAACTGAATTATCGATAATCTTACACATGCCGTCATTATAAATACTGCTTGGATTCCATTCCTTGGCTTCCAGGTCTGCAACATTCCCTCCAATCGGAGCATATATTTTCGTATGCCTGAGCTTGTATTCCGCTTCCCGCAGTGCGGTCTCCGCATCGAGCAATCCGCTCCTTATCTTTGTCATCCGGATCATATCTTCGCTCAGACCCGTGGTATCGAGACTGCCGTGAAAGGATATCAGGTCATCCTTAAACTCAATCTGTGCTCTTTCAAGTTGTTGGTTTGCCTTTTCATACTGTATCCTGTAATTGAAGTCTTCCAGTTCGGCCAGCAATTTCCCTTTCTGCACCAGATCACCGTTTTTTACGTAGATCTTCTCTATTGTACCGTCAACACGGAAAGGAACGGTTGAGATATGCTTGGCAAACACCTTACCGTTTGACACCAGTTCGTGGTAGAAGGTAGTCCTTTTCAGTTCAACGGTTGATACCGTCACGGCATCCCTCACTGAGGATCGCCGTGCCATCTCCTCGCGGTTATCCTCTTCCTGTGGTTTGCAGCAGTTAAGAGATACACCCACAAGCAGAATGATCAGGCTGTATAGAAAATATTTCATAAGGTTGGTTTTATCAGGTCAATTAAAACAGTAACTAAATTACTGTCAATCATTGTCATTTACAAAAATCACTCCAAAAAACAGAATTAAACATCCTGGAAGACATTGACTGGTCCAAGAATGAAGTAAGATACAAAATATTGGTATAAAACTATAATGGAACTGAAGTATTTGAGCCACAAGTTCGCGGACAAAGTTGAATAGTGAAGGAAAATAGGATTTGCATGATTGTTAGTTGTTATTACAATTGCCTATTTAAACAACAATTAAGACGAAACAAATACAGATAATAATAAACAAGAAAAATTGAATAATACCAGGAGTCTTTCTCTTTGCATATTACCTTGGTTTAAGAAATAAAAGTACCGGATTATCACTCTCGTTCAGTCCCTCAGCAATTTCAGCATATATTTGTTTTTCATAATCGCTCAACGTTGACTTATCTATCATTTTATACTTTTTCAAAAATGATGAAGGCTGCAAGGATGCTATCATGTATCCATCATGCTCAAAAAACGGTGTGGCTCTGCTTAAAACATCATCTTCATTCCTAAAAGAGTGTGTAACCTGCGATCCGTCGCTTTTCGATATCAGTGTAGTATATCTGTCAGGGTACTTGTCATATACAACTATGAAGTGACCTGCAAGTTCCTGAAAATCGACAAGTACACAGAACTTCCCTTTCTGGATCTTGCCCATAAGTGTTCTACCGTCGATGAGTTTGCCTTTTAGTAACTCTTCTGATGCATTATACTTCCCAAAATTGAAATAATATCTTGGCCTCATAAATCCTGATTTATTATATTCGTATATTGTATTGTCAAGAACCCTTATAGCATAATATTTGCTATTGTATTCCGAGAATGTTGTGTGATACCTTATGCTTAAGTGTTATAATTATTAGGCATTCTTAATACTCCCCGGTACTTTTTAGTATCGAGATCATATTCATAAATACAATAGTTGATTACATTTTTATCCTTTGAATCAGGCTGTGGCAAATATGAAAATAAAAGAAATTTATTGTTATCCAACCAGTATAGATCACTAATGAAATTCAGATCCGGATATATTCTTTCTTCTAACTTACTCAATCCTGAAAAAATAGCTATGAATTTACCTCTGGTATCATACACTGAGTACTGATTGGTATTCATGTTATATGACAACCCTCTTGGCAATTGTAATTCATCAGGCCCGCGTCCGATATTATAAACTTTACCAAGAAATGTTCCTTCTTCTGAAAAAATAAAGCAGCCATGGTAGTTGGCTATATATATCTTGCTTTCACCTAATTCAAGATAATAGATATAATTAATGATATTATCTGGTGCTGTTTCTAACTTAATAATCTTTTCAACTGAGAAATTCTCAACAAGCTTTTTTATTGGAGTACTTATGGGGTCAACTTCAAAGACTTCTGTCGTCTGGCTTAAAGTGCTGCTGGAAATAATAAATAGGGAAATAATAAACAATAATCTCATTATTATGATGCTATTGAATTACTGTTCCACAAAGTCTATATCTTCATTTATTTTTATCAATAACTGTACAAAACTCATTAAATCTTTTTCATTTATATTTATTAATAATTTAGTTGAATCAGTATAGATTAAAATTATTTTTGGATTATGTAAAAGTCCTAGATAGCTAATTCTTTTTTGACCATTCTCAACGGTAATTTTTTTAAAGTTTTTAATTGGATATTTTCTTTTTCTAAAATGTTTAAATACAATTAGATTTTCCTCTGTTACTATATAGCGCTTACAACAAAACCCTAAGATAGATATAATAATAATAATCAGTATTGCAATTTCGATTATGAATATCACATACTGATTGTGAAATGAATTAAACAACAATTGAGTAATATTTATTCCCAACAACAAACTAATTAAGAAAAATATTATCCATTCAGTTGTGATAATTTCCGATGTAAATCTTTTTCTCATAAATAAACGTGAAATTTGAATAAATTAATAATTATTACCACCCAAATAACTATAAATTATCATATCTAAATAGTCGTCAGTTGTCTTTAAGTGCGCTATGTAACTTATCAATTCTTAAGTTATTTACTAAATATAATACTGAGGATCGGGCAAAGGCAAAAAGCTTTATAATTCAGAATTAAATGATTTATAACATTATTTACCGTCTTAGCAGTAATTATATCTAAATTTAACTATAATAATCTTTAACATATCATCTTTTACTGCCATAACGGCAATTTTAATGGTTTTCTATTGGTTATATAATAAAATAGTGCTATATTTACCGCTACAAAGGTAATTTAATGATAGAGCCACAGGAATTAGCGAAAATAATCAGGATGCACAGGAAAGCAGCCGGATTAAGTCGTGTCCAATTAGCAGAACTGGCAGGCGTTGGGAAGACTTTTATTTATGATATTGAAAATGGAAAGGAATCTGTTCAGTGTGACACCCTGAGAAAAATTCTTAAAGTGTTGAATATTAGCATAGCATTAACAAGCCCTTTTATGGATAATCTACGGAACACTACAAATGAGAAAAGCTAAGATATATGTTAACGGGATTGAAACCGGACTTCTGACTGAATTGGTCAAAGGCAAAGAGTATATGGTGGAATACCTTGATAACTACGAGGGCCTTGAAATTTCACGTACAATGCCCATTAAGCAGAAATTATATAAATTCAATAGCTTTCCGCCTTTCTTTGATGGACTTTTACCTGAAGGATTCCAGTTGGAGGGTTTGTTAAAAACAAAGAAAATAGACAGGACAGATTATTTTTCACAATTGATAGCAATTGGTGAAGACATGGTTGGAGTAGTAACCGTAAAAGAAGTAATGGAATGAATAGGTGTCCAATTGCTTATATATCTTGCGGAGATAAAAGTTATAGTGATGAAGGTCTGAAAGTTTTATCCTATAGTTTAAGAAATTTAAAAGATCTTGAATATACCGCTGAAGAACAACGTAAGGAAGCTTACAATCGTGCTGCGAAAATGTCTGTTCAGGGAGTACAGCCTAAATTAAGTGCAGTGCTTAATATTAAGGAGGGAAAATTGGAAATAGTTGATAAAGGCGGAAAATATATACTGAAACCACAACATCATATCTTTCCTGAGATGCCTGAAAATGAAGACCTGACTATGAGGCTCGCTGGTATAGTTGGATTAGAGATTCCCCGGCACGGATTAATATGGTCTAAGGATAAAACATTAACCTATTTTATTAAAAGGTTTGACCGCAAGGGACATGGCGATAAAGTGCCTGTTGAAGATTTTGCACAATTAGCAGGGCTGAGCAGGGATACAAAGTATGAATACAGTATGGAAAAAGTTGTAAAACTAATTGATAGATACTGTACCTTTCCTGCCATTGAAAAGATAAAACTTTTTAAACTTACAGTATTCAATTACCTGATTGGGAATGAAGATATGCATCTCAAGAACTTCTCCATAATTACCCGGGATGGTAAAACGACCCTCTCACCCTGTTATGATTTAGTCAATACTACCATAGAATACAAAACGCAGGCTGAAGAAATTGCATTACCGCTGAAAGGGAAGAAAAAGAAATTAACCCGTGATGTATTGATAGATTATTTTGGGAAAGAAACGTGTGAACTTACGGATAAAAGTATTGATAAAGTCTTAGAATCATTTTTATTATCAATCCATAAATGGAAAGAATTAATTGAAATAAGTTTTTTATCAGAAGAGATGAAAAAGAAGTATCTGTCATTACTGGATACGAGGTTGAATATTCTTGACATCCAGGATTAATTTTAAAATTTTACGGAAAAGAAGTTACACAACTTCCAGAAATTGTTATTTTAACTCCAGCAAGATCAATACAGGGTTATCATTTATAGTTAAAGTATCTGCAATTTCCTGAAATTTCTGTTTTATTTCAGGCCGCTGGGGAACAGAATTCCTGAAACCATTACTGTTGACCATATCTTTGAGCCGGACTGCGTCCATGAAAGAAATGATATAGTTTTTATTATTGATTTTAGCCACACCTTCAGGCTTGATTGTTCCGTATCCAACCCAATCATTGGGTATGCCCCATAATATTGGCTTATCAATCTCAATATTGCACCTGTTTATTAAAGTTATCTTTTCATTCTTTTGATCATATATTGCTGTCTCGAATTTTACATTTTTCTTAATATGAGTACGATAACTTATTATCCAGCAAGAATCGATAGCATCTATGAATTCAATATATCTGAGTTTTACATCATGCATACTTTGCATAAGTCTATCCCACCTTGTGTTTTTTGAAATCTCTTCTTTTGTGTAATTCCTGTAACCATCAGCATATTGACGCTTAACAAAATATTCAGGAGAATAATCATCAATCCCTACTTTGAAGATTGTATCTGAAATAGATCTGTAGCGATAGAGCTTGTTATTACTTTTGAATATTACTAATGGAAATGGAGGTGGATAAGAAATTTCCGGATAACAATTGAATGGTTTGGTACTTATTACATTACCTGATGTGTCCAGAATAAGCCAATCATATTTCGGGGGTTTCCCAACAGATTTTGAAAAAAGAAATATATTATCTTCATGAAAATACATTTCAGCAAAATTTAAATCGTCAGGCCATCTGATGTCACGAACATGGTTTAATTGTCTATCAAAAACTACTACCTTATGCCAGGTATTAATATAAATTGTCCCATTATCATCAACACCAAATTGTTGAATACTAAGATATTCACCCGGACCCCGGCCGCTGCGATCCATGGTGTTTATCAATTTGCCATCCAGGTTAAAAAGGCTTAATCTTCCAACACTGGTACCTTCTGCTGAACAGATATATAAGTAAGGATCATGCCATTTAACATCCATTACCTGAGATACTGTGATTTCACCAAAATCCAGTGGAATTATAACAAGATCAGAAGCCAGACTGTCCAGGGAAAAATCACCTTCCGTGAATTCTACCGGGAAGGTCTTTAAATCATGTTTTTTATCCTCATTACAACCAGGGGCAAAAAAAGAAAAAATACAAAGGAAAAACACAAGCCCGTGTTTGAAAAAAGATACTAAACATTCATTGTGGAAATAATACAATATCTTCATTCTTTAAAATTAATCTTTCAGTTTTAGCAGGACCATCACCGGGTTATCTTCAATTGTAAGTGTATCGGCAATATCCAGCATTCTTTGTTTTATTTCAGGTCTTGAGGGATCACTGCTGATAAAATCATCACAAAGTGTTCTTTCAATGAACCTGTAAGAATCCATTGGATAGAGGATATAACTCCCATCATCCGTTTCCAGGTACGCTCTCGGAAATATGGCGCCCCAGCCTGCCCAGTCGTTCGGGGGACCTATATGTACGGGTGATCCGCGCTCTGCCTTGCAGCTGTTTATCAGATGAAATTTATTCGCCTTATAATCATATAAAACAGTTTCTTCAATTACATTATATTCTGCAGACGGAAAAATCTTCCTGTAGTTAATAAGCCAGTAGTCCCCAATACCGTAAATTGACCGGAATTCCCTGTAAGGATCATTTGTTTTATGAAATGATCTCCCGCCCGTACGTTCATCAACTACGAGGTCATAGCTATCCTTAAACTTTCTGTTAACAAGGCAATAGGGATGATAGCCGGTACTGTCTATCTCATAAATTGTATCATTCAGGTTATAATGCCTGTATAGCCTGCCATTGTTTTCAAAGATCTGGATATCAAATTCACTGCAGGGCAATTTGTATTTATCAACTGCCTGTCGGGATTTAATTATTTGGCCTGCTGTATCAATGTTTACCCATCCGTAACCTTCCCCTGAATAATTGAAGTAGAACAGGTGTATCGATCCGTCAAGCCACTTCGCATCCAATGCACCCTCCCTTTCCTGTGGATAAGGTATGTTCCTGATAAATTCAAAGTCCTGATTATAAACTACAATTTTGTCAATATTCGTACTTATGTAAATATGACCTGTCCGCTCATCAATAAAGAAATCAACAATATAAAGATACTCCTCAGCACCTCTCCCCTGCCTGTCAAGCACATCTATATACTTACCATCATTGGTGAACCTGTATATCCGGTTGTTGTAGAGATTCCCCACATAAAATCTGTTATCATACCATTTTACATGTCTTGATCTGAGTACCGGGACATCGTTCGAAAGGGGAATCACTTTCAGATCTGTTGCAATATCATCAAGGCTAAATTCGATTTCCTCAAAATAATCCGGCATAAGCGGGAGCCGGCTTTCATCTTCCCCTGAGCATGAGCACATTAATAAAACAGCACAGATGGTAAAAAGCCGGAAAATTCTACCTGGAGCAAACGTATGTTTTCTCAACATACAGATCATTGGCCCTGCTTTTTAAGTTTCGCAACAACTATAACAGGATTATCTTCCTCTCTTATGTCGTTAAAAGTTCGGAGATGTTGCGGCAGCATGGATGCCTTTTCAGGATTGCTGTCAAACCACCTCCTTACCTCCAGGGCAGGTATAAGTGTTACAAATTCGTCATTGCTGTTGATGTAAAAGTTTTTGTCTGTTCCTATTGGCACAAAATCATCCAGGTCGTTCACAAAACCTGTGCAACGCGCTCTTGCAAACTGGGTTTGCCTGTAAAAATCAAGATCCGATGGCATATTACATACCGTTGTTTCTTTCTTTACTTTATCATAATATGCAAGGTGACAGAAATTATCAATGCTTACCGTGAATACCAGGAATGCTGAAGACTCATGCATGGTATTGACCTGGAAATATTTTGGATACTCCGATCTATCAGCTGATATTCGCATGTGGTAAGGGAATAACAGTTCTCCCATGTTAATACGGTACCGGGGTGTAATTTGCTGATAATTTATATCAAAGATTGTATCTGTGTGTTCCTCGTAAAATCGGACTGTGTCGCCTGCATTAAAAAACTTTCCCTTATTAATTGATATGGTAAAAGTAGTTAGGTCCTGTATACCTGTACAGATATTATAGTTTGGAAATGATTTGATGAATTTACCATCCCGGTCAAAGACAACAAGCTTTTCAGGCAGATTACCTGACAGGTTGTCGACATATCCCACATATAATGTGTCGTCAAGAGGCCAGAAACGGCTTATTGGCATCTCATCTCCTTCCCGGCTAAATACATGGGGTCTGCTTACAGCCTTAACAATTTCATCTGTAAAATCATGTGCATAATAAACCGGATAATTATTTGTATCTCTCTTATTAGATCCGTAACCTACAAAAAACAGGTCTCTCTTCTTATCATAAATATTTGTCGTGTGAGAATACTCACCAGGTCCTCTTCCATAAGCTGAAATTTCATAAAGGAATTTG
>CAZSJH010000103.1:0-9812 GCA_964607105.1 uncultured Rikenellaceae bacterium
TAATTACCAGAAAGGTGATTACAGGAACTACCTCGACGGCGATTATCTGTCAAATATAAAAGAAAGTGGTGAATGGACAGGGGAAGAAAACATGGGAACGGAATCAATGTACCTGCAGGATGAGCATCAGTTCGTGTCGTTGATAAATGATAGGGCAAGAGTAATAAAAGGCGGTTCATGGAAGGACAGGGCTTACTGGCTTAACCCCTCCACAAGAAGATTCCTTGACCAGGAAGCCGCTCGCGATGACCTTGGCTTCCGTTGCGCAATGATCAGAGTGGGAAGCCCATCCGGCCTTTAATAGATATTATTAGCTATATATACTTACCTCATTATGGGCAACCATAATGAGGTTTTTTTTAAAATGAAAACGAGAATAATATATAAGTTGCTGGAAGACAACAGTTTCAAGCTGTCAACCGATTCACGGGAAGTATCCGGAGGTGAGATCTTCTTTGCTCTTAAGGGGGAGAATTTTGATGGAAATAAATATGCCAGAGAAGCCTTGAACAAAGGAGCACTGGCAGCCGTAATAGATAATCCCGGATATAAATCCGGAAATTGTATTCTCGTTAATAATGTTACGGAAGAACTGCAGGCTGTAGCCCGTAAATACCGCAATAACTTCAATATACCCGTGCTGGCTGTCACAGGCAGTAACGGCAAAACAACAACAAAAGAAATCCTGGCAAGGGTGCTGTCAGGTAATTATAAAGTGCATTATACCAGGGGTAACCTGAACAACCACATAGGAGTGCCACTGACTTTGCTCGGGTGTCCCCTGGATGCTGATTTTATGATAGTGGAGATGGGAGCAAATCATAGGGGTGAAATAAGTAAACTCTGTCAAATAGCTGAGCCGGGATATGGTCTGGTAACAAATATTGGCCGTGCACACCTTGAAGGATTCGGTTCATTTGAAGGTATTGTGGAAGCAAAATCTGAACTGTATGACTATATTGAAGCCGAAGGGGTGTGTGTCTTTTATAATGAGAACAATGAGGTACTGAGAAATATTCTTGCTGGCAGAAAAGTTAAAAAGCTCCCGTACAAAGAGCCAGGTAATCATAAGCTGTCAGTGGTTGAAGTGAAGCATAATCCCCGGCTGGAACTGCTTGTTGACATTGACGGTGAAAAGTATACTTTTAAGACAAAGCTGTTCGGCATTTATAATCTTGAGAATATTATCGCCGCATTGTCAGTAGGACTGTATTTTAATATACCACCTGTCGAAATGCAAAAAGCAATAGAATCTTATATTCCTGATAATAACAGGTCGCAGGTACTTGAAAGCGTGAACAACACGCTGATCTGTGATTCATATAATGCCAACCCGGACAGTATGTCATTGTCAATTGAGTCGTTCAGGAAATATACCGGTAATAATAAAATCCTGATACTGGGAGATATGTTTGAACTCGGCGAGTATGAGACTGAAGAACATGAGAAAATATTACGTGAACTTTCTTCTATGGATGACCTGGAGGTTATACTGGTTGGCCGAGTATTTAATTCCCTGGCGCCCGGATACGATATGCTTTCATTTGAAACGCGTGAGCAGCTAATGCAATACCTTGTTGATAAACCAGTCAGAAACAGCCTGGTACTGGTAAAAGCCTCAAGGGCATTGGGGCTGGAAAAAATTTACAGCCTGTTGTAGATCAAGTCATATAAAAAACAAGAACGATGAACGATAAATTAATGGATCCTATATTGAAGTTGATGGGGTTGAGGTATAAATCTCATCCATGGCACGGTATTGACATTGGAAAAGAAGCACCAGAGGTGGTAACATGTTTTATCGAAATGGTACCTTCAGACACAGTGAAATATGAGGTCGATAAGGTCAGTGGCTACCTTCGTCTCGACAGGCCACAGAAATATTCAAATGTTGTTCCGGCATTATATGGCTTTCTGCCACTGAATGATGAAGTTTCTTCTGTATGAGTACCGAATCTTAATGTTATATCAAGTACTTCAGGCCTGCTGCCCAACCTTACCCTCGGTCCCCAGCTACCAAAACCGGATGATACAATATAATGACAGCCGTTGATGACCCTGTGCCCGTAAATTAGTTTGTATATTCTGGCAGTCAGATGATTGAGGGGCCACATCTGGCCGTTGTGAGTATGACCTGATAACATCAGGTCGAAACCTGATAAATTATTATCCTTACTCATTGGTGGCTGGTGATCCATCACTATTACTGGCTTATCCCTATCAATTCCCTCCAGGAGCTCATCAATACTCTTCCTTTTCTCACCACTGTACCTTGATGAGTCCCTGTCTTTCCTTCCAGCAAGTATAATACCCTCTTCCAGGCTTACTGCCTCGTCGATAAGCAATTTTATTCCTTTACTCTCAATATAGGGTATCGTCTTCGACTGGTTACCAATATATTCGTGATTGCCCGTTATGGCATATACATATTTTGCTCCTGCAGGAATGCTTAAGGATCCTAACAGGTCGCTCCTTAAAACAGGATTAATCTCCCCGTCAACCGTATCCCCGAGTAAGAGCACCATGTGTGGTGATATGTTTTCGAGTTTACGGGACAAAATTCTCATGCTTCTTTTCCGGATTATGCTCCCGAGATGAATATCTGAGACAGCTGCAATCGTAAATTCCTTTACTGATGCATTCCTGGCAATGTGAATATTGTATTTTGTGGTAACAGGAAATAGGGTATTTATAAATCCGGCTGTAACGAGCAATACAGCCAGACCAAAGGACAAAAGATATGAAACCTGCCTGAATACCTGGATATTATCAGGTGAAATAAGGTTCATAAGCTTCAGGAAAAGTCTTAACAGATCGGATGCAATAATGATCAATACGGAATAAAATATGAACGAAAGCCAGAATCCTCCGATTATGTTAAGTATATCGGCTACTATTGATGAGTAGTTGCGTTCAAGTATCTTGCCAGCAATAAAGGTAAAGGAAATGGCAATGAATACTAATGTAAAAAACCCGGTGCTGATCAATCCACTGGTAGCGTCTAAACCCTTAAAATAAAGGAAAACATTTGCCCCTGAGTAAATCAGAAATACCACAATGAAAAAAATTATTATATCCCTTGATCGCATTTCCCGTACTTATGTTTCAATTATTTAGAAGATGTGTATATGTCTTCTTTTGTTTTATATAAAAGCTAAAAACGAGACTTTTGTTCATTATTAGATTGTCGGGGTAATAAAAACAGCTTTGCATTACTGCTTTTCTTTTTTCTTTGAGCACCTTCTTATGCCTGTAATAGTATAGGTGGGCTTTAATTACGTTCAGGGAAGCTTTAATATTGAGAGTCAGGAGAAACCTCAGTGCAGCTATGCCATCTAAGCACATTCTTTTAAAAATTATTCTATTAATCCTGTCTGGCGGCAGGTTTTTATACAACATTAACAGGTTATTACGGAAATTATAATAAATCTTTAATGGTGAATCGTAAGGCATTGTTCCACCTCCAATATGGTATACCACGGAGGAAGGTACATACATTATTTTTTTCCCTGAGGCGTTTAGTCTCCAGCACAGGTCAATTTCTTCCATATGTGCAAAGAAATCAGGATCAAAACCTCCACTTTCTTTCCAATCGTTTACCCTGATGAACATGCATGCCCCACTGGCCCAGAATATTTGTTTTATATCGTCATACTGACCCTTATCTTCTTCAGTAATATTCATTATCCTTCCCCTGCAGAACGGATAACCGTATTTGTCAATATATCCTCCGGCAGCACCGGCATATTCGAAGCGGGTTTTATCATTATAGCTTAATATTTTGGGTTGACAGGCAGCTACTTCAACATGCTCATCCATATATGTGATAATATTACTGAGCCAGCCCGGGCTCACGTCAATATCTGAATTAAGCAGTACAAAATATTCAGAATCAATATTTTTCAGTGCTTCATTGTAACCGCCGGCAAAACCATGGTTCTGGCCCAGCTCTATGAGGCTGACTTCAGGGTGGTTTTCCTTAATATATTCACATGAATCATCAGTGCTGCCGTTATCTGCTACAATTACATTGCAAGTGTCAGATAAAGAATGAGTTATTACATGAGGCAGGAAGAGTTCAAGGAATTTCCTGCCGTTCCAGTTAAGGATAACTACCGAGATTTTAATCATTCTTCTTCTGGTTTTTTATGTTTCCATCTCCTGTGTGACCACATCCATAGCTCAGGCCTCAGCCGTATCTGTTCTTCAAGCAATCTGACATGTTTTTCTGTTACTTCGTATGGCCTAAGCTTTCTGGGTTCGTCAGTGATGATTTCCAGTGTTATTTCATAATAACCCCTCCTGATTTTGTCGACATGAAAATAGACCACTGCCATATTCAATTTATGTGACAGTTTCTCAATGCCAAGATATACAGGAGTATCCTGGTTAAGGAATTTTGTCCAGTACTGTATTTTCTTGCGGGGAGGGGTCTGGTCTGCAACTAAGCCTACCAATGTGTTTATTCCTTCTTCTTCATAACGGTATAATGTTCTTCCTGCTCTTATCATTGGTGTCAGTTCAACTCCGTATTGAGCTCTGAATTTATGAAAATAACTGTCAAAATACTTATTGTGAAGGGGTTTATACACCATTATAGTCCTGTATTTAACACTTAGCGGCAGGCTTATGATCCATTCCCAGTTAGCATAATGTCCAAAAACTGCAATCACACTTTTGCCTTCATCTTTTAGTTTATCAAGCAGTTCGGGGTTTAATAATTTATATCTTTCTTTTATCTCAGGAGCTCTCATATGCTGAAGTTTCATTACTTCAATGAAAAGATCAGCCAGGTGCCTGTAAAATTTTTTTGCGATGTTTTTAAGTTCTTTTTCTGTTTTTTCCGGGAATGCTTTTTGCAGGTTTTTTATTACAACAGTTTTCCTGTATCCGGTAAGGTGGTAGAGTAAAAAGTAGAATACCGGTGAAAATATATAAAGTACACGCAGGGGTAATAATGTTATTACCTGGTTAAGAGCATAAAAGATATAGAATAGTATGGCTTTCATCCCGGTTTGCTTACTTCATATGTTTTTCAACCTCGGTCCTGAAGGTTTCAAAAATTTCACTGTTTGCAGCTACTATTTCAGAGCCGTTAATATTATCTTCTGCTCCTGCAAAGGTACTGACCATTCCTCCTGCTTCATTGATGATAATAATGCCCGCGGTCACATCCCACCTGTTAAGCCCGTATTCAAAGAAACCATCATATCTTCCGCAGGCAACCCAGGCAAGGTCAATGGCGGCTGATCCCATTCTCCTAACGCCGTGGGTGTTACGGATGAAAAATTCCAGGCATGACATGTAGGTGTCCAGGCTTTCATAATTCTTATAAGGGAAGCCTGTAGCTATGAGGCTGTCATTAAGTGTTTTTGCCCCTGATACTTTTATTCTATTACCATTAAGCCATGCTCCTCCATTTTTGTAAGCATAGAAGAGTTCATCTGACGATATATCAAATATTACACCCAGTAATATCGCATTTTCCTGTTCGAGTGCTATGCTGATTGAATAAACGGGAGCACCATGCATGAAGTTGGTCGTTCCATCCAGAGGATCTATTATCCATTTTAATGAATTGTCACTTGTTTCCGCTGTGCCTTCTTCTGTTATGAATCCTGTCCCGGGCAACAGGCGCGACAGATCGCCTGTAATTTTCTTCTCGGCTTCTATGTCCACGTATGATACAAAGTCGTGCTTACCTTTTTGCCGGGCATCATCAATATCAAAGTAACGTGATTCTTTCCTTATAAATTCACCGGCTTCCCTTGCTATTTCACAAACATCATTACATATGCTTCTAAGATCCATCCCTTTTTTCTTTATAGGATAAAATTACCATTTTCATCAGTTTCTCTCAGGATATGAGATGTTATTTTTCCTTCAAGTGTGCTGTCATAAGCCGTGTACACTCTTATATAATTATCCGTATAGCCTGCAATATATCCGGGCTTTTCCTCAGTTTCCCATAGCACCTTAACACTCAATCCCCTGCATTTCTCAATGAATTCTAATTTCTTTTTTTCTGATAACAGATGCAATTTCTTGCTTCTGCGTTGCTTTGTCGTACTATCTGTCTGTCCTTCCATTGAAGCGGCAGGTGTATCTCTTCTTGCAGAATAACTAAATACATGCAGATAAGAAAGGTCGATTGAACTCAAGAAGTTATAACTGTCCCTGAAGTCATCTTCCGTTTCACCGGGAAAGCCTGCTATTACATCAGCGCCTATCCCTGCCAGCGGCATCAGTTCCCTTATTTTTTTCACCCTTGAAGAGAAAACATCTCTTTTATACCTTCTTCTCATCTCTGCGAGTATCCTGTCAGAACCACTCTGCAGGGGTAAATGAAAATGGGGCAGGATTTTTGTTTTATTTGCCACCATTTCTATTACCTTGTCATCAAGCAGGTTAGGCTCAACGGACGAAAGTCTGTATCTTTCAATTCCTTTCACTGCTGTAAGTGCCTTCAGCAGTTCATGGAATGTCTCGCCGGTTGATTTCCCGAAATCACCAATATTAACTCCCGTCAGTACTATTTCTTTTATTCCTTTTTCTGCTATCTTTTCTGCATCCTTTATACATGCACTTATCCTCTGGTTTCTGCTTCTTCCTCTTGCCATTGGAATTGTACAATATGAGCAGGAGTAATCACATCCGTCCTGAATTTTTAGGAATGCCCTTGTCCGATCACCCAGGGAATAGGAGGGATGGAATGATATCAGTTCATTCCTTTCACAATTATGGATCTCCGGCACGGGTCTTTTTTCTAAATCCTTAAGAAATCCTGGAATATCATATTTCTCATTTGTCCCGAGGATAAGGTCAACCCCTTTTATCCTGGCAATTTCCTCATGTCTGATCTGTGCATAACACCCTGCAACAATAATGAATGAATCAGGTGATTTGCGGATGGTTTGTTTTATCACCTGCCTGCATTTTTTGTCGGCAGCCTCCGTGACAGTACATCCATGGATAACATATACATCGGCTTTTTCATCAAAGGATACTTTTTGAAAACCGTTCTCTTCCATCATCCGGCCTATAGCCGATGTTTCTGAAAAGTTAAGTTTACATCCCAGTGTATGGAATGCTACTTTTAATTGCCTGTCACTCATCTATGCTGCTTATAAGACTGCAAAAATAAGGATTTTTGGTAAGATGAGTGCTTGTATTCTTATTTGAGTTCCCTGGGAAAGATAAAGCTATAATCCACCGGTTCGGAAGAATATATATCCTGCCATTTGTCAATTTCAAAATGCACAATTGCAGTACCTGTTGTTGGCAGGAAATTCATGATACCCCTTGTGAGATGTCCGGCAAGGTCAGAGATGCTGGGATTATGGCCAAATAATGCAACTGTTTTTACTTCATCGTTCAATGATGATATATTTTCCATCATTTTTGATGCTGACCCGGGATAAAAATTTTCCACTACCTTTATAATATCCGAACCTGTTTTCATTGCACGGGTAAATATAATAGCGCTGTGACTGGCACGGGCAGCGGGACTGGTAAGTATCATGTCAGGTTTGACACCTGATTTAATTATTTTCTTTGATACCTTATACCCATCTTTTACTCCCCTTTTTATCAGAACCCTGTCGATATCCTTTTCGAAGATGTCGTGTGCGCAGGCTTTACCATGTCTGACAATTATTATGGTACGTTTCATTTTTATCCTATTTTTTTTGTGCGGGAAGGTAATAAAAAAAACTATCGTAGTAAAAATGTTCTTTAAAAGATCACAGTATACGGCTGGCCAATTCAGAAAGATAACTTCTTTCTCCTTTAATGAGATTCACATGTGCAAATATTTCCTGACCCTTCATTTTATCGGTGAGATAGGAAAGTCCGTTCGATCCGATATCAAGGTAAGGTGAATCAATCTGTTCTATATCACCCGTAAAGATCATTTTTGTGTCTTCCCCGGCCCTTGTTATAATAGTCTTTACCTCATGTGGTGTAAGGTTTTGTGCTTCATCTACTATAAAGAAGATGCTCGAAAGGCTACGGCCCCTTATATATGCCAGTGGAGTAATAACAAGTTTTTCTTCTTTAATCATGTCATTTATGCGGATAAACTCCGGGCTCTGATGACTGAATTTATGCTTTATAACTGTCAGGTTATCAAAAAGTGGTTGCATATATGGATCTATCTTTTCCTTTACATCACCGGGCAGGAATCCCATATCCCTGTTGGCAAGGGGAACAATTGGACGGGCCAGGAATATCTGCTTATACCTTTTGTGTTGCTGTAAGGCAGAAGCAAGAGCAAGGAGTGTTTTCCCCGTTCCGGCCTTCCCGGTGAGAGCCACCAGCTGTATTTCCGGATTTGTAAGTGCTTCAATGGCAAATGTCTGTTCAGCATTACGGGGATCAATACCATATGTGTTCTGTTTAATGATCCTGTTTACAACCCTGGTAGTGGGGTTGTAGTGTGCAAGAGCGCTCGATCCATTATTCTTCAGTATATAGAACTGGTGGCCTTCTGGATGGATATCAAGACCCATATCATCAACCGGTATACCTTCATGTTCCTCGTATAGCTTGTCTATCATGCCGCTGTCTATATCCCCGATTGTCTCAACACCTTTGTAAAGGTCATCAATATTGGCTACTTTATCATTTTCATAATCCTGGGCCCTTATGCCCAGTGATTTTGCCTTCATCCTCAGATTGATATCCTTTGTGATCAGTATTACACTTTCTGTCTTATGCTGACTGCATACGTAATCAGCAATTGCCAGTATGCGGTGATCACTAGTCTTCTCGGGGAATGAGGCAAAAACCCTTTCGGAAAATTCCTTACCGGTTTCTATATATAATTTTCCCAGGTTCTCACCCAGGGTAATGCCATTGTCAAGGAGGTTGTCACCCGATAACCTGTCGAGTTCTCTGGTGAATTCCCTGGCATGAAAATTAATCAGGTCATTTCCTTTCTTGAACCTGTCAAGCTCCTCAAGTACTACTATAGGGATTATAATATCATTCTCCTCAAATTTGTATATTGAACTGTAGTCATGTAATAATACATTGGTGTCAATAATAAAAATCTTCTTCTTTTTCATCTGTGTATTGTTATATCCTTCAGAACAACGCAACAAAATTAAGACCTGGTTAACTCATAAGAAATACTATTTTTTTTTATTTTGCACAATTAACTAACAATTTGATGAATTACAGCGATACCCTGGACTTTCTTTTTTCATCCCTGCCGATGTATCAACGCATAGGAAAGGCTGCCTACAAATCCGATCTGGATACCACTATAAGGCTGGATGAGCATCTCGGGAATCCGCACAGGTCATTTAAAACCATTCATATAGCAGGTACAAATGGCAAAGGCTCAGTATCACATCTGCTTGCAGCAGTATTGCAGAGCGCCGGTTATAAGACGGGACTCTATACCTCACCTCATTATATGGATTTCAGGGAGAGAATCAGGGTGAACGGGAATATGGTGGATGAACAATATGTTGTTGATTTTATTGAAGAAAATAAAGATATCCTGCTTGACATTAAAGCATCGTTTTTTGAAATGACGGCGGCTATGGCTTTCAGATATTTTGAACGCAGAAATGTTGATATTGCAGTTATAGAGACCGGAATGGGAGGTAGACTGGATTCAACAAACATAATCACTCCCCTCGTTTCAGTAATAACTAATATAAGCCTGGACCATACACAGTACCTGGGAGATACAGTTGAAAAAATAGCGGGAGAAAAAGCAGGTATAATAAAACCTGGAATCCCTGTTGTAATAGGTCACGCAAGCCATGAGTTGAGGGAGATATTTGCATGGAAAGCACGTG
>CAZSJH010000104.1:0-9795 GCA_964607105.1 uncultured Rikenellaceae bacterium
GGGTCCCTCCAGCACTTTAGTTGCATTGTTATACCCGTTGACATGAATAGCTGCAAAGGTGCAGGGTTCATTAAATATTTCAGGTTTGTTCCTGACAGACATATGGGATATTGCCCCAGTACCTTCAACACAAAACATTCCGGCACCTATACCTCCTATAGGAAAGGCAATCCTGTTCAGATATTCATTGGAGTACTTACCATTAAACTCCCTTCCAATTTTCTCATTTCTATTGCAGGAGTATAGTAAGACTAAGGTGATTATTAAAGCAAAGAGGAGATAATTCCTTTTCATTGGTCCCTGTATTAAGATTAAAGCTATGATATTTCATTACAATAAAGATAGCAATTGACAGTTTATCAAAAAAATAGAGAACTTCAATAAGAGGAAATTAATTTGTATTTTTGCATCTCAAATTGGTTTGAATGCATCATCTGGAGTGAATCCAGATCATTTAAACAGGAAAAAATAAATCTGTGAATTATGCCACGCGTATTTAAAGCCATAAATATTGAAGAAGAGGAGAAGGAGGTAAAAAAAGACTACCTCGATAGACATATGCCTCATGTTATATGCGACAATAGTGTGAAGAAAGGTGAGGTTTTCAGGGTGAAGGTAAGGATGGGAGAAGATTACACGCATCCTGACGATCATGATCATTACATCAGCACCATACAGTTATGGAACAGGGAAACGCTTCTTGCTGAGGCCAGGTATTCATCAGGCGTATACGGTAACAGACCTGCCCATGTTGAAGTGGATTTTTACATAATAGCACCTGAAGTATCAATGAACTTATCGGCTATGGCTGTATGTACCAAGCATGGATTATGGCAGAGTGAGGACAAACCCGTCAAAGTGATTTGATATGGCAAAGACTGACTCAAAAAAGAGAAGCTGGAGAGACAAGTACCGTTTTGCCATTTACAATGATAAAACATTTGAAGAGGTATGGTATGTACGAATGACAAGGTATAATGGCTTCCTCCTGCTGGTTTTTCTTCTTCTTTTTATCGTTGGCGTCACAAGCATACTAATCTCGTTCACCAACCTCAGAGAGTTAATCCCGGGTTATCCTGATGGTAATACAAGACGTAATATCATTATGAACGCTTTGCGCCTTGATTCACTTGAGAATGAACTGGAGCTGAGAGACCAGTATTTTGCCAATCTAAATGCGATTATATCGGGAAGGGAGCCGGTAGACAGGGTAGCCGGTCAGGATACCACGGCCAATTACGAGGAAATAACCTTTAATAATTCAGAAGAAGATTCTTTGCTCAGACTACAGGTTGAACAGGAAGAAGAGTATAATCTGACCTTTCTGGCTGATAATACGAGGCGGAGCATTAACCTTTCTAACGTTCATTTTTTCCCTCCGGTAAAAGGTATTGTTACCGGGCATTTTAATCCACGTACCAGGCATTATGGTACCGACATAGTAACATCACCCAAAGCTGTTGTTTCTGCTACTCTCGACGGGACGGTTATGTTTACGGGCTGGACATTGGAAACAGGATGGGTTATACAGATACAACATTCTAATAATCTCATTTCTGTCTATAAGCATAACGCCACATTACTAAAGGAGCCGGGTGAAGGGGTATTGGCGGGTGAAGGGATTGCCGTGGTTGGTGATTCAGGTGAATTGTATACCTCGGGCCCGCATTTGCATTTCGAAATATGGCATAACGGAGAAGCAGTTAATCCGGAGAATTACATACTTTTCTAATAATTAAGGAGGTAAAGAGTGAAGAGGCTGGCTATTCTGGGTTCGACTGGTTCTATTGGCACACAAACACTGGATATTATTGAAAGTCATCCTGATGAATTTAAGGTTGAGTTACTTACGGCTTATAATAATGTTAACCAGCTGGTTGCGCAGGCCAGGAAGCATAAGCCTGATACGGTTGTTATAGTAAATGAAGATCACTACAAGGTACTTAAAGACAGGCTGTCAGACCTGCCTGTGAAAGTATATGCAGGCATCAGTGCTGTTGAACAGGTTATTGCCCAGCCCGGCATTGATATGGTTGTGGCTGCCATGGTCGGTTTTTCAGGACTGCGACCAGTAATCAGAGCCATTGAAACAGGTAAAGATATTGCACTGGCAAACAAGGAGACGCTGGTTGTGGCCGGAAGGATAATTAATGAGCTGGTGCTAAAATATGGGGTAAAAATAATACCTGTTGACTCTGAACATTCCGCCATACTGCAATGCCTTGCCGGTGAGACAGATAATCCGGTTGAAAAAATCACCCTTACAGCTTCGGGTGGACCTTTCAGGCATTATTCAATTGAAAGGCTCTATAATGTGAAACCGGAGGAAGCATTGAAACATCCTAACTGGAGCATGGGGAATAAAATAACCATTGATTCGGCTTCAATGATGAATAAAGGACTGGAAGTTATAGAGGCTAAATGGTTCTTTGACCTCAGGTCGGACCAGATAGAGGTTATAATACATCCCCAATCAATTATCCACTCTTTTGTTCATTTTTCTGACGGGTCAATTAAAGCACAGCTGGGACTTCCGGATATGAGATTGCCCATAATATATGCTCTTGGATATCCTAACCGTATTAATACTGACCTGCCAAGGTTTGATTTCAGGCAGTATAATAAGCTGACTTTCGAGGAGGTTGATACAAAAAAATTTCGTAACCTTGCACTCGCTTATAAAGCTCTTGAAAAGGGAGGTAATTTACCCTGTGCTATGAATGCTGCAAATGAAATCGCAGTGGATGCTTTCCTGAAGGATAAAATCGGTTTTATGCAAATGACCGAGCTGATAGAAGAAATAATGAGTGATATAAAGTTCATGCAGAAACCGGGGGTTAAAGAACTTGAAGAGACCGACAGGCTAAGCAGGATGGCTGCCAGGGAGTATATTAAAAAAATAGACGTGAGATGACGGTACTGATAAAAATTCTGCAATTTATTTTAAGTCTTTCCGTGATAGTAATAATTCACGAGTCAGGCCATTTTCTTTTTGCCAAGTTGTTCAAGACAAGGGTGGAAAAATTCTATCTTTTCTTTGACCCTTGGTTCTCCTTGTTCAAGTTTAAAAAGGGTGAAACGGAGTATGGTATAGGATGGTTACCACTGGGGGGATATGTGAAAATAGCGGGGATGATTGATGAATCAATGGACCGTGAACAGATGAAAAAACCTCCACAGCCTTATGAGTTCAGGGCAAAACCATCCTGGCAGAGGCTGATAATTATGCTTGGGGGTGTATTTTTTAATTTTATCCTGGCTATTGTACTGTACGTCATAGTGCTGTTCTCCTGGGGAGAGACATACCTGCCGACAAAAAATGTAAAATATGGAATAGTCACTGATTCAATAGGCCATGAGATGGGTCTGAGGGATGGTGATAAGATAGTCTCTGTTGATGGTAAGCATATCGAAAATTTCTACGAAATAATTCCTGATATAATACTTAATGAGAGAGAACAGATTGCAGTAGAAAGAGACGGACAACTGGTGCAAATAGATATTGACAGGAAATATATTCCTTATATTATTAAAGGGAAGGGTGGAATTGATGCACGCTTACCTTTTACTCCTTTTGAGATTGTTGATTATATGAAAGAATCACCCGCCAAAGAAGCAGGCATACTGGTAGGTGATAAACTGGTGGGTATTGACGGCAGGGAATTCAGGTTCAATGATGAGTATGTACATTACCTTTCAGATAAGCAAGGTAAGGAAATATCGGTCAATATACTCAGGGGGAATGACAGCCTGGCAATAGACATGAGAACAACGGATGAGGGCATGCTGGGAATAGTTAGGAGCATTGCGGGCCTTTTGGAATTGCGTACTGTAAAATACGGATTCTTTGAATCTATACCGGCAGGTATTTCAAAGGGATATCAGACAATGAAAGATTACCTGAAACAGTTTAAACTTATATTCTCAAAAGGTACCAAGGCATATGAATCACTTGGTGGATTTATTACCATAGGCAGCATTTTCCCAGGTATTTGGGACTGGCAGGCTTTCTGGAACCTCACTGCATTCCTGTCGATTATACTGGCAATAATGAACATACTGCCAATACCCGCACTTGACGGAGGACATGTAATGTTTCTGCTTTATGAAGTTATAACTGGGAGAAAGCCCAGTGATAAATTCCTGGAATATGCTCAACTGGCAGGGATGTTGCTACTTATTGCACTGCTGATATATGCTAATGGCAATGATATTTTGCGTTTGTTGAGAAAATAGCTTTTTTTTAGTTAACTTTGCACATATTATTAATTGTAAATATCTTATATTATGAACGTTCTAGCCGGCATGTTTGGACCAACTGAGATAATTCTCATTGTTATTGTGGTTGTTATCCTTTTTGGTGGACGTAAGATTCCCGAGTTGATGAAAGGTATAGGGCAGGGGATGAAAGAATTTAAGAAGGCCACCAAAGATGAACAAAAGGATGAAGAGAAAGTAAAGGAACAATAAACACTGTAATAATAAAACATTGGAGAGTCTGCCCCCGGCAGGCTTTTTTTAGCTGATTGCATATGAAAAGAATAATTTTGCTTACAGTATCTGTTATCCTGATATTTATGCTCCAGTCTTGTGGTGATTCGGGGAGGAAACAGGTTATACTACCAAATTTATCTGGCAGCTCAGGTGAAATGCTCGTCGTACTCGATAAGGCAAAGTGGGAAGGTCCGCTGGGTAACAAAATCAGGGAAGTACTTGCCTCTCCCGTTCCTATGCTTCCACAGCAGGAACCACAGTTCGACCTGGTTAATGTAAGCCCTGTTGCTTTCAGTAAGCTATACCAGACTCACCGGAACGTCCTTTTTATTGAAACAGGGGAAGATAAGGAAAAGGAGGTTACATTCATGGAGAGTACCTATTCCTTCTCACAACTGATGATAAACCTTCAGGCAAAGAATGATCAGGAAGTGATGGACCTGCTTGATGAGGAGGGGCAATTAATAATTAACAAGATCAATATTGCTGAACGAGACAGGTGGATATCAGTTTATAAGAAATCTCTTAACAGCCTAATCTTCAATAAGCTGAGGGATGATCACAAAATGAATCTGCACATACCTGCCAATTATTCACTGGATGTTGAAGAGAAAGGCTTCCTCTGGTTCTCATATGAAACACCAACAACAACACAGTCAATCTTGATTTATTATTTCGACCATAACGGGAAAAACTACTTCAACAAAGACAGCATAATGCGTATCAGGGATAATATCACCAGGGAAAAGGTGGAAGGACCGGCCAGGGGGTCTTATATGGCCATAGAAGATCTGGTACCTGTTAATTATAATCTTTTCAGATTCAGGCAGAGAAACTATGCTGAGATGAGGGGATTATGGACTCTGGAGAATGGGTTTATGGGAGGGCCATTTGTAAACCTTGTCACACGTGATGATGTTAATGACCGCTTTGTTATGCTTGATGCCTTTGTTTATGCTCCCAGTGAAGAAAAGAGAGAATTGCTACGACAGGTGGAGGCTATTATTTATACCATAAGCTTCCCTGATAAAACGGAAGTGGTTGTTACACCCGGGAATTAAATTATAGCTTATTCATTAACAGGTTCATATTTCTGGTTCCTCAGAACAGGACTAAACCCTGATTCACTGATTATGGTCTGTAGCTCATCAGCATTGAACATGTTGGCTGAACCGGCAGCACTTACTACATTTTCCTCAATCATAACAGAACCAAGATCATTGGCTCCTGCATGAAGCGTCATCAGGGCTGCATCGCGACCCGTGGTAAGGATGGATGATTGTATGTGCCTGATATTATTCAGGATTATCCTGCTTATGGCTATAATTCTTATGTGATCACTCATCCTTGTTTTATTGTATACACCGTATTTAAGTGAGAGTACCGTACCTTTATCCTGGAAGGGCCATGGTATGAAGGTGATGAAACCATAATGACCTTCAGGTTTCTTTTCCTGGAGATCACGAAGCCTGATGAGGTGTTCAATTCTGTCATTAATACTTTCTATGTGACCGTACATCATTGTAGCCGATGTGGGCAGGTTCATAATATGGGCTACTCTCATCACCTCTAGCCATTCTTCAGTAGTGGCTTTTGCCGGGGACACAATTTTTCGTACCCTGTCAACAAGTATCTCAGCACCGGCTCCCGGCAAACTGTCAAGTCCTGATTTTACAAGCTCTTCCAGTATATAGCGATATGATTTATTTTCCAGCCTGGCAAGGTGTACTATCTCCGGAGGACCCAGCGCATGAAGCAAAAGTCCGGGGAACTCGTGCTTCAGGTGCCTGAAAAGCCCGGTATAATATTTCAGTCCCAGCGAAGGATGCATCCCTCCCTGCAGAAGCAATTGCCTGCCACCTAAGTCAAAAAGTTCTTTTATTTTTTGTCTGTACTCATCAATACCGGTAATGAATGCCTCAGGATCTTCCTGTTTGCAGCAAAAATTACAAAACTTGCACTGTGAGAAACAAACATTGGTTATGTTAACGTTACGATCTATTATCCAACCTGCATCATTCCCTGGAACATGTTTTTCCCTCAGTAATCTGGCCACTATCATAAGCTCTGTTAAAGAAGATTCAGTGTAGAGGATAATAGCTTCTTCATGGATAAGCGGTTCCAGCCTTAATGCCTTTGCGATTATTTTATCCCTGCTTTTCATCAATTCACAAAGGTAGTTGATTATATTATATACGATCAAAATTATTAACTTTACATCTTCTCAAACTACCTTAAATTCCTTTTATGTATCCAGAAGTCAAAATAAGGAAAGAAATATTACCCGACAGTTCGGTAGCCGTAATAATCAAAGAAAATCAATTACCTGATTGGCTGGTTCTTACAAAAACCGAGCAGGAATATGCCAGGCAGCGCATTACTGACGGTGAAGAAATAATAATAATAAATTCCTATTATAAATTAAGTATAATAATACCGGAGAAAGAATTTCCTGAACCATACAGGAAATATGAAGAATTGAGAAGGAGAGCTGCAAAGGTGAGGAAGATATTAAAGGAGCACAAGCTGAATGAAATAACAGTTGCTTCAGTTCACAATAATTTATCAGCCCTTGCTTTCTCAGAGGGACTTGTATTGAGCAGCTATGAGTTCAAAAAGTACAGTAAGGAAGGAGAAAAGGGCAATATGTATGCATATCCCGGAGAAATATTTCTTTATGGGGAATTTAATGCGGATGACCTTAAATGGCTGAATGCTGTTAGTAAAGGAGTATATTTTGCACGCGACCTGGTTAATGAACCCAATAATTATCTCAATGCGGAAGAATTTGCCGGTATAGTAAATCAATATGCGGATAACCTGGGAGTTAAGGTAGACATATATGGTAAAAAGAAGATAGAAGCATTGAGGATGGGAGGGATATTATCCGTCAACAAAGGAAGTGTTGATCCTCCTACCTTCAGTATACTGGAATGGAAGCCTGAACAACCCGTAAATAAGAAGCCAGTTGTCCTTGTTGGTAAAGGAGTAATGTTTGACACAGGAGGCATAAATCTCAAACCGGGTAATTATATTGAGGATATGAAAGCAGACATGGCGGGAGGTGCAGTGGTGGCGGCTGTTCTGTCTGCCATAGCCGAAGCGGCAATCAATGTCTATGTAATTGGGCTTATACCAGCAACAGATAACCGGCCCGGTAATGATGCTATTGTGCCGGGAGATATAATAAGCATGTACGACGGGACAAGAGTTGAAATAATAAATACTGATGCTGAGGGAAGACTGATACTGGCTGATGCCCTGAGTTTTGCAGGTAATTATGATCCCTCCCTGGTCATTACCATCGCTACACTCACAGGATCAGCTGAAAATGCTTTTGGGAACCAGGCTATAGCAGCAATGACAAATGCCGACAGGGATATTTTTAAGCTCCTGTGTAAATCAGGGGATTCTGTTTATGAGCGTCTGGCAGAAATGCCCTTCTTCGAGGAATATGGTGAAATGATCAAATCAGAACTAGCTGACATTAAAAACCTTGGAGAAAAAAAAGCAGGCGCTATTACAGCCGGCAAGTTCCTGGAACATTTTACTGATTTCCCTTTAATTCATCTCGATATCGCAGGATGTGCAATTTCACAAAAAGATGAGTATTACAGACCAAAGGGAGGAACAGGAACGGGCGTAAGGTTACTGTCAGACTTTATAAAAAGGCTGGGTGAACAAAAGAAGGAAAAGTAAAAAACTGGTACAATAATGAGTAAAGAACAGATAATTGTAGGAATAACACATGGTGATATAAATGGTATAGGTTACGAGGTTATCATAAAAACCTTGATGGATAACAGAATAATGGAAGATTGCACTCCTGTGGTATATGGCTCGCCCAAAGTAGCCGCATATCACCGGAAGGCACTGGACATAAGTAATTTCAGCTTTAATAATATCAGAGAAGCTTCTGAAGTCAATCATAAAAAGGCAAACATAATAAATTGTCTTGATGATAATGTCAGGGTAGAACTGGGTAAATCCACTGCCATGGCGGGAGAGTCTGCCGTAATATCCCTGGAAGCAGCTGTTAAAGATCTGTCAGATAATAAAATAGATGTGATTGTAACAGCACCGGTAAATAAATATAATATCCAATCCAGGACATTTTGTTTCCCCGGGCATACAGAATTTCTCAAACACAGATTTAATGTTGATGACGTGTTAATGCTAATGGTGGCTGAAAATATAAGGGTAGGTGTAGTAACAGGTCATATACCCCTTAGGAAAGTTTCTGAAAGCCTGAGCGAAGAAAGCATAATAAAAAAGATTAAAATAATGGAAAGCTCCCTTTCCATAGATTTTGGCATACTAAAACCAAGGATTGCCGTTCTGTCACTCAATCCGCATAGCGGAGACACCGGATTACTGGGAAATGAAGAGATAGACATAATAATACCGGCTATTAACCGGGTATCTGAGGAAGGAATACTGGCCTTTGGTCCATATCCCTCAGATGGCTTCTTTGGCTCAGGAGCATATATGAATTTTGACGGTATAATGGCCATGTACCATGACCAGGGACTGACTCCTTTTAAAGCACTGGCTCTTGGCGAAGGAGTTAATTTCACAGCAGGCCTGCCTGTCATACGAACATCACCATCTCATGGAACAGCCTATGAGATAGCAGGTAAGGGGGTAGCTTCTGAAAATTCATTCAGGAGAGCTTTATATCTTGCCTGTGATATATTCAGGAACAGAAAAATGCACCAGGAAATTACCGGTAATCCTCTTAAACATCATGATCTTGATACGCAGACCGAAATACCCGATGAGTTACCACCGGATGAGGAAAATACAAATGACACAGTATGATTGAATATCTAAAAGGAAAAATTACCTCCCTGACACCGACATATGTAATAATAGAAACGGGCGGTCTGGGTTATTTCGTGAATATATCCCTGTCTACATTTACACGGCTTGAAAATATGGAAGAATGCAGGCTCTTTATTCACGAAATAATAAGGGAAGACGCTCATCTGCTGTTCGGTTTTTTTGACGAAGAGGAAAGATATATTTTCAGGCTGCTTATCTCAGTATCAGGGGTGGGTGCCAATACGGCACGAATGATGCTTTCCTCGGTTGAAGCTTCAGGTATTGAAAGAGCGATACTGCAATCAGATGTTGGCATGCTGAAAGGGATTAAAGGGATAGGAGCAAAGACAGCACAGAGAATAATAGTCGATCTTAAAGATAAAGTTGGTAAATCTGCGGAAGCGGGCGAAATATTTATGGATGAAGGCAATACTATAAGGGAAGAAGCGTTTACAGCATTAGTGATGCTTGGTTTTC
>CAZSJH010000105.1:0-8303 GCA_964607105.1 uncultured Rikenellaceae bacterium
CTTCAGGCTTTTTCCATTTTCTCGAAAGTGCCATAACAAAACCCGCTCCCCATGCGCCTATATCATTGCAGATATGTACTATTATCCTGGGGTCTTTGCCCGCAGGCTCAGTAGCATCTCCAATTTTGTATGTTATTTTATTTTCCATATCAGTTAACAGTTGATTTTATTTACAGGTTAACATCATCCAATTTACTAGAATTATAATCCATATACAAAGATATCAGAATCATGGAGTATTTGGATAATTTTTGCATTAAGTCATTAATGATCTTAACTTTATATTTTAATTATTCTAAATCGGAGATCTTCTCATTTTTAACATAAATACCTGGGATTATGAAAGCAATGGTACTGAATAGGATAACTGATATGAAGTCTAATAACAATCCCCTTGAACTGGTTAATATGGATGATCCTGTGCCCGGGGAAGGAGAAATACTTATCAGGATTTCCGTGTGTGGGGTTTGTCATACAGAGCTGGATGAGATAGAGGGACGTACACCTCCACCATCTTTACCTGTGGTTCTGGGGCACCAGCTTGTTGGATATGTTGAAGCAAGAGGTGAAAACGTGAGCCTCTTTAGGACAGGTGACAGGGTAGGGGTTGGCTGGTTTTATTCTTCTTGTGGCAACTGTGATTATTGCCTTTCAGGCGATGATAATCTTTGCTCTGAATTCAAGGCTACCGGCCGGGATGTTCACGGAGGTTATGCTGAATATATATCTGTGCCCGAGAATTCTGCATTTATAATACCTGAAAAATTCACTGATGCTGAAGCAGCACCATTACTTTGTGCCGGTGCAATTGGATACAGATCCTTGCGCCTTACAGGGATTGATAATGGTAAAAGACTTGGCCTCACCGGCTTTGGTGCTTCAGGACATCTGGTATTGAAAATGGTCAGGTTTATATATCCTGACACTGAAGTATATGTATTTGCAAGGAGTGAGAAAGAGAGGTACTTTGCCCTTGATCTGGGAGCAGTATGGGTAGGTGACACAGAAGATAAATCACCCGAAAAACTTGATAGCATTATTGATACAACACCTGTATGGAAGCCTGTGGTGGAAGCTATGAAAAATCTTGTCCCAGGGGGTAGACTGGTCATAAATGCTATAAGGAAGGAAAATGTTGATAAAGACTATTTATTCAAGCTTGATTATCCTGAACATTTATGGATGGAAAAAGAGATTAAGAGTGTGGCAAATGTCAGTCGCAGGGATATAAAGGAATTTCTTGAGGTGGCAGGTGAGATGAATATCAAACCGGAAATAACGGAATACGCCCTTGAAGAAGCGAATAAAGCACTTAATGAACTGAAAAACAGGAGAATAAGAGGAGCAAAGGTTCTGAGGATAAGAGTTTAGAAACACATGTAATCCAACCAGAAGAGTCCTGTTGAGGGACTGCCTTTTCTCAATTCAGATTTTTTTATTATTTCTAATGCTTCATCCAGGGTGAAAGAGGTTCTAAACTTTTTCATAAAAAGAGCTAGAAAATTACGGTTAAGGTCCGTGATCATTATTTTTCCGTCTGGTTTGGCAACCCGCTCAGTTTCATTAATCATCTTCACAGGATCTTCCACAATATGCAGCATAAATGTATTTGTTACCAGATCGAATGAATCATCATCAAATTCCAGGTTTTCAGCATCACCAACAATAAGTTTGATATTATTACTTAATCCTTCTTTTTGAATAAGGTCCCTACCTATATCAAGCAGTGGTTCACCAAGGTCTATTCCTGTTATTTGAGCATCAGGGAATACCCTAGCCAGTTCAATGGGTACTGCTGCAAATCCGCAACCAACGTCAAGAATTCGCCCTCCGGAAAATCCTTTGCTCTGTAAGAGTTTAGCAAATCGTTTCCCTACCCCTGTAATATTCTTTACATTACGTTTATAATACCCTTCAGCCCATTCCCTGTCGTTAAAAACCCTGGGATGGAATAATTCCTGTTTTTTCATTCGATAAAGCTATTGACTAATATTCATATTGATTTCTAAAATTACAAATTATTACGAATACTATTTATCTATAAGGATTTCTATCAAAAGTTTATATGATTGTTTATAAATCCCCGGTGATGTTTTTTCAGAAGGCCCGGCTACATTTAGTATTTCAGGTGTGGTTGTACCAATCCATTCAAGAATTTTGTTTCTTGCATCTGGGTGATATGGATTTACAGCAATACATGGCTTATGGTAGTAATGAGCACATTTTATCGACCATTCTGTGCCTATGTCATTATTAATACTTTCCTGGATTAATACCAGTGTAGCATCTGAAAACATTACATTGTTTTCAGTCCGTTGTGACCGGGGTATATCAGGAGCGTGGATACTTCTTTCCTTTTGTGTTTCAATAAGATTATATTTCGGTGGTATTTGCCCGCTATCGCATACTCTACCTGGCGGGCACCATCCACCGGTTTCAAAACCCAGGTCCATTGCTGCATCATGAGCGGCCTGGTCGACTCCGTTTTGACCTCCTGATATTACTTTTTTAATAATTCTTTTACTGCTTCTTCAATTTGTTGATCTCGTCCTTTTGCCATTTCACCCGGTTCATTCATCACTTTTATGTCGGGTTCCATCTGGTTATTTTCAAGAAAAGGTTCTCCAATGGGTTTCCAACCTCCCATTGGTATCCCGAAATATATAGTAGGATCAATCTGTGTCTCCCACCATACAAATGTACCTGTTCCGGGGACAGGCATGCCAAGAGTTTTTCCTCCTCCTTTAATCTTATATGCAACAGGGAAGAGGTGTGCATCAGAGTAATTACTCTCACCCATAACAACTATTGATGGTTTTATCCATCTGTTTCCTGGCTGGTATCCAATGTTCTGACCATGAGGAATAATATCCATATACTTTTCCCCGGTGAGGAAGTCAGATAATACATCATGGAGGTTACCGCCGCCATTAAACCTGGTATCCACGATAAGTGCCTCGTCATCTAAATGCTTACCCAGGACTTCCTCTATTACGGTTCTCATACTCTCATCATTCATTCCTCTTACGTGCACATATCCAAGTTTATCATCCGAGAGGCGATCAACCTCATCGCGCCGTGTATCCACCCACCGCTTATAAAGTAACTGGTTTTCTTCTCCAAGTGATATAGGTTTAACAACCTCCTCCCATCGTTTATTTTCCTGGGGATCATATACCGAAAGCAGAATATACTTACCACCTGTCCTGTTAAGTAATTTATAAAAATCAATATCTGCTGCTACCTCCTGACCATCGATTTTTTCGATTAGGTCACCTTCTGATATTTTTGCTGATGCGTTATCAAGCGGTCCTCCTTTAAGTACTTCGGCAACCATTAAACCATTTCCTGTATGTGCATTATCATATAAAAGCCCAAGTGAGGCTGTCTTATCACCATTTTCAGCACTATGACGATATCCGCTACCCGTATGCGAAGCATTAAGCTCTCCCAACATCTCGCTGAGCATCTCAGCAAAATCGTAGTTATTATTTATATAGGGAAGGAATTTCTTGTATTCTGAATAATAGAAATCCCAGTCGACACCCTGGAGGTCAACCACATAAAATTTCTCCCTTACCTGTCTCCAGCTGTGATCGAAGATATAGGTACGTTCTTCATCTTTTTTCAGCACCATTTCACCCTTACAGTTAATTAACTTTGTTTTTCCATCATCCATGTCCACTTTTACAGGTTTTCCATCAGCCAGGACCAGAATAAATTTTCCATCTTTCGACATCTCCATCTCGGTTCTGCCTGCATTTAATTTTGCAAACATTTTTGTCTCTTTTGTTCTGAGCTCTGTTACCCAGAGGTTATTACTTCCTTCGAAACGGGTAATATAGTATAGTTTTTCACCATCATCCGATAAAACAAAGTCGCTTATTCTTGATGTATGAACTGTAAGGCGCTCTTTGCGTTCTTCAATGTTTTCCCAGTCGAATTTCAGGTCTTCAACTTTGTCTTCGTTTTCGTCTTTATCATCTTCTTTCGATTTTCTTCCTCTTTTATTATTATTTTCATCTTCCTCGCCAGTATCTTTTTCCTTTTCCTTCTTTTCTTTTTCTTTCAGAATTTCATACTCTTCTTCTGTCAGCTTGTACCTGTCATAAGCCTCCCTGGCGAAAAACATAGCATATACATCTCCACTGATAGCTCCACGGTTTTCACCATAGCAGCCTTCCCTTGTGGATGCCCATGTCATTATTTTGCCATCCTTTGACCATGTTGGATTACTATCGTTGTATCCACTTTTTGTCAGGTTTATTATTTCTCCTTTACCTGATGCTGATACCAGGCCTGCCTCGTCAGACCTGAGCCTTTCTTTCTGACCAAACGAGACCAGGAACCATTTGCTGTCAGGCGACCACTGGTACCACTGGTCACCATCACTGTAGGAGTAGTTATGCTTTCCCGGCATAATTGTACGTCTCTGTTTAGTTTCCAGGTTTATTACCCGGAGGGTAGTTCGATTTTCCAGGTATGCAACTTCCTTACCATCAGGAGAGTAAGCAGGTTGGAATTCTTCTGCTGAAGAGGCGATAATTGTTTCTTCTTTCAGAATGGTTGATGTGAAAAAATATGGTTCCTCTTCCCTTACAATTGACTTGCTGTATATATTCCAGCTGGTATCGACTTCTGCAGCATATACTAATGATCTCCCATCTGGACTGAAATTAAGGCTTCTTTCCTGCCATGGGGTATTGGTTATTCTCTTAGTAGTACCATTCTCAATACTGCTTACAAATATTTCTCCCCTGAAAACATATGCAAACTCTTTACCATTTGGAGAAAGGCTTATTTCAGTAAAACCTGCGTTTACAGGAACCAGCTGCTCGATTGTTTCCAAACCGTCATAGCTTATTTCTATATCTATCTTCTCGGGTTCACCGCCCTGTTTCATCGTATATATCTCACCATGATAACTGAAGCATAATGTATTATCACCGGACCTGGTCAGAAAACGAACAGGATGGTTTTTAAAACTTGTTACTGCAATATTCTCGCCTGGATCAATCAGTGAACTCATATGGATATTAAATGACCCGGTTTCTTCTGACAAGTAATAATACTCTTCATTATTACCTGCAAATACAGGATTTCTATCCTCTCCATTAAATTCGGTCAATTGTTTAAATGTTTCTTCATTAAGATCATATACCCATATATCTCTTGTTACAGAGGATGTATGATGTTTCCTCCAGTCGTTTTCATAACCTTTCCTGTCATGGAAGATAAGCTTACTGCCGTCAGGGCTGTATGTTGCATCATGTGCGGGAGAAGTCAGCACCTGTAAAACTCTACCTCCATCTACGGGTACCCTGTACAGTTCCTCCATAACACTTACAGGAAATTGCACATTGGTGTGCAAATCCTGGCGCAGGGCTGAGAAAATGATGCCCTGGTCGTCAACTGTAAAGCCGCTTGGTTTTTCATTATTTGAATGGTATGTAAGTCTTTTTGCTTCACCACCTTCAGCGGGCATAACGAAAACATCAAAATTACCATAGCGATCAGATGCAAATGCTATTTTCTGGCCGTCATGGCTCCAGACAGCTGAGTATTCATATCCGTCACCTACGGTAATTGGAACGGCTGTTCCACCTGTGACAGGCACTTTGAATATATCACCTTTGTAATTGAAAAGGATGGTTTGTCCATCAGGTGATATCGCAGGGTATCTTAGCCATATAGGATTATCCTGGGATGATAAAGAGCCTTCCAGAATAAATAAAAGGCTAAAAGATAGAGCTAATATAATCCTGTTCATAATAAATGGTTTTAATATTTAAATTTCCAATTAAGTTAGTTATTTATCTGTATAACTCAACAGGGCCGATTAATCCCATCGACACCAAGGGTTGATTTTTCCTTTCGAGATTGGTCCAGTATTGTGCATTGGGATTATCTGTTAATGACTTCATATAATTACCCATTAAGGTAATAACATGTATTTCAACTTCATTATTTCCTTCTTTCACTAGGCCGGCTATATTGTAAATATGATTACCATACCATCTAATTCCTGCATCCTTCTTATTAATAATTACCCTGGAAATACTATATACTTGTCCCAGGTTCAGGTAAGCGGGCAGATCCTTAGACAGCAATATATTTTTCCTGTAAATTAAAGTACCTGAGAAATGAGCATATGCAGGAATGTCTTTAAGATCCTGGAGGTTTTCAAGACTGGTATTCGCCGTTTCTTCAATACGGCCATGAATGAATTCAATATTCCATGGGCCTGAAATGGTAACGATGTCTGTACCTTCATAAGGCGCTGGTTGCCATCGTGAACCTTTTTTATTCTTATCAAATACAAAAACTCTTGATTCTGCCGGTCCGAGGTGTAAATGGTACTGCTCATTCGTATCCGGATTGATCCTGAAACGTTCACCTGTTTCAGGATCCCAGATCCAGGCGTACCGGTCTTCTGTAATATCCTCTGAAAATTTTATCCCTGTTTCCTGGCTGTTTGCCAGATGAGAATTCGAGAAGAATAAAATTTCACTGCCATCCTCAGCCTTGTATCGTGTTTGCATCAGGAAAGGGTCGGTCTTTTCGATTTTCAGGTATCTGGGGAGGTGATGTTCACTGATAATTCCTTCCATCCACCCAAGGTATGTTTTATCGGCAGGTTTTTTTATAAGAACAAAGTTATCCCTGAATTCCCTCAGTTCTTTAACCAATGCCTTCACTTCTTTATCACGTTCCCTGTGATTTAATAACCCGAGAGACTTTTCAGGATATTTTTCAATACACAGGACTATACCTCCGCCTGAAACGAATCTTAAAATTTGTGCAAGTGTGCCGGGCATAATACCTGACACTTCCGGAAGAATCAAGACTCCATATGTTTTTGGACCATAGCATAATAACCCGTCTTCCACCTGTGATTGATTAATAATTATCTCGGTGATATAATCGGCAGCACCACCATTTTTATTTATTGATTCCCAAATTAAGGATGTATAAGGCACGTTCAGCTTTTCCGGGAAGGGGTCTGTTTGCACTCCTGATTCGCCCCATAAATCATAATTGGCCGGCAATATGGCAATATCGGAATACATTTCTGCATTCTGTAACAATGAAGATATTCTTGCCTTATAGATATTAAGGTGTTTGAAATAAGGCCACCAGTTGTTATTCTCATTATAATATGAACCGTATTGTATCCAGCCGGGATAAGGTGCTTCAGGAGGCGAGTAGTTAAAGCCGTGCCATACTGAATGTGTTATGCCTGACATTATGCTTTGATCGGAACCCACTTTAAGTAGTTCAAGCGAAGTATTAAAAACCCTGTAGGTGTTTGTCATTTCCTCACAGCTCACTATTCTTTTACCTTCCAGGTGAGCTGCAGAAGATATATACTTATTTATCATCGTATAAGCCCTTCCCCGCCGGTAGTCATCATCGGGCATCTCTTCGCCTACTTTATGCTTCAACCAGTTGGTAGTCCATGATTCTCCTTCGGGAATATCATAGCCCAGGCTGCTTTTTAGTGGGAAGAACCCTCGCCCATATGACTGTGCGCGGGATAAAACATTATTATCACTGCACCATTCCAGGAATGTGCGGTTAAACCGCTCATTAAGCAACTCTGCTTTAGTAAGCTCAAAATCAAAGCGGACGCGTTTGACCTGTTCATTAAATTCAGGCGTTTTTGTGGCACCATAGTTAAAATCAATAACACCACCAAGCCTGCCTACTTTGAACATGATATAAGGAAGCCATGGCATGATATCATATCCACGTTTCTGCCTAAATACTCCGGGGAAATCATCTGTCCAGTTGCATCCTTCCAGTTCCATCGAATCGGTAAAGAAAGCACGAAGATGTTTTGAAAGGGGACCGGTTTGTTTCACTATGGTATCAGACATATGTTCAAGATACTTCCTTACAGCATTCCTGTCCATATGGTTGAGTATTGGTCCTGCCGCTCCCGGTGCACCATTTATGACTGATGCAAATGAACTGACCCTTACGAGAGCATATAGATAATACTTGCCATCCGGCACATCTATTGTAATTACTTCATTCCGGATCTTACCATAAAGGTCTATAGCCTCATCCAGGCTGCCTACAGGATCAGGAACCAGCTTAAGGGATAAAAGGTCGAATGTGCGGCCTGGATAGGGTACTGTAACTCCCGGATCGGTATTTTTGAAAATTGTAAACTTCGAAATCTCATGTTCTACAGGGCCCTCAATTTCAGTAGCATTAAGCAGTAATACCTGTGCTCGTTCCTCTATTTTTAGTGTTTCGGATCCGAATGGCCATCCTGATCCGACAATCAGGTCACA
>CAZSJH010000105.1:8403-9778 GCA_964607105.1 uncultured Rikenellaceae bacterium
CTATTTTTAGTGTTTCGGATCCGAATGGCCATCCTGATCCGACAATCAGGTCACAGGTCATGTTCAGTTGCCTGGCCTCATCAAAGGTAAGCTGCAGCATATCAATCCATTCTTTGCTGAGCCATTTCAGGGAAGGCTTACCCAGGTCATCACCTTCTTGCCTCGAAGGGAACGCAATGGGGTTTATTTCAACCCCTCCAATCCCGGCTTCTTTTAAAAGGCGTAATTCACGTACCAGTTCATCAGCTTCGATCTTATTACCGTTCCACCACCACCTGACAAATGGATGGTACTGTATATCGGGGTCTCTGAATAAGTGGTACAAATCCCTGTTGTCCTTACTTGATCTTAAGGTAGGAGTTATTGTAAAAACAGGTAGATTATGAGTTAACAGACCTCCTCCTGTAAGAAACATAGAACGGATAAAAAATTCTCTTCGCTTCATTTCAGCTTTATCTCAATGCCCGATGAATTGTATTGGTATACAGGGTCTTTTTTCTTCCCCGGCTCTTCTACTTTAAGGGATTTGAATGTTGCATTAAGCACATCATCGAGTACAATAGCTGTCCTATAATCTTCTTCTTTACACCTGAGGGTTACATTTTCGAATTCAATATTTTCTGCGTGTCTAATATAAAAACCCCAGGCAGGAAGCTCCTTGAACATTGAAAATTCAGGATACCTGTCCGGAAGCTCAGGAACTTTGTCCAGTTCATCGAGGCCAACCTTTGCATAGTTCGGATCACCGCCTCCCGGGTAGACTATTTCCACATTTTTCAGTTTTACATTGGTTATTGATACGTCAGGCATTCCAACTATGGATGCAGGTGAAATATTACGCGGATTATCTTCAACAGGTCCCTCATAATTATAGCCTGCATCAGCCTTGGTGGCCGGTACTTCGGCATATAGGTTGGAGATGCTTATGTTATTCATTCTTCCTTTAAGTCCTTCCTGACGTTCGCCGATCCGCAGGAAAATAACATTGCCCGTATTTATTGATCGCAGGCTGTCAACAATAATGTCTTCAACAAAACCACCATCTACCGCTGCAAAGGTTATTGCCGAACGGTATGTATCATAAACGGTATTGTTAATAATTTTTACATTCCTGAAACCACCCCTTGATACCGTACCAAACTTAATCCCGTTTGCACTGGTACGTACAGTATTGTTATAAACATATACATTCTGGCAAACAAAATCAGCACTGTGCGATTTGAGGCATATACCATCATCAGCAGCATCGATATAACAATTTCTTACAATTACACTGTCGCAATCGACTATATCTACACCATCATTATTCCAGTAAGACTTGCTGTCAACCAACAGATCTTCTACAATAAGGTTCGTGCACTGGTCATATTGCTGG
>CAZSJH010000106.1:0-1715 GCA_964607105.1 uncultured Rikenellaceae bacterium
CCTGAAGATCCTGAACCGGTACTTGCCCCTTTTGGATCAGGTTGTATGCAATTGATTTCCCTGTTTCAAGATCTGAATATTCCGCAGGCAATTATTGGAGCAACTGATATGGCAATGAGGAAATATATCCCCATGGATATCATTGCGTTTACAGTCACCAAACCAATGTTTAATCAATTGGGTTCTCTGGGAAAAAAAAGCTACCTTGAGAAAAGATTTATTAAAGATTTAAAGAAATCCAGAAGACTTTCTAATTAATTATTTAATAAGTATCTTCAAATGCAAAGCTTAATTGGCAGCGAGGAAGAATTTGTGATTTATTCCGCAAATGAGCTATAGGCTTGTTAATTAATGTAATCATCCTGATATCTCTAAATTTAAAAATATGAATAAAACACAGAGACATCATTTCCTGGATATTATTGCTTATATCCTTATGTTAGTATGCTTCCCACTTAACCCACTGGTGCTGCTCAATATTATTGAACCCCGCGGGAACAATATTCTCACCATACTTGGAGTGATTATCTGGGCCCTCGGGATGTACCTGGTAATATACCCCTTCATCTATTTCAAGATTAAAGGTGATGTAAAAAAGGGAAAATCCTATGTCCATACCGGGAAGATAGTAACAAGCGGACTGTATTCGATTATCAGGCATGTTCAGTATACCGGTGGGATACTTTCAATATTTATTGCCACACCTTTATTATATCCTCACTGGATATTTGTTGCCCTGGGTATTCCCGGAATAATACTTGTTTATTCAGGTACCAAAAGGGAAGATAAGCTTATGGTTAATAAATTCGGTGATGAATACAGAATTTATATGGATAAAGTACCGGCTATAAATATTCCCCTTGGACTGATCAGAAGAATAAAACGTAGAAAACATCAGGAATAATATAATAATATGAGTTTTAGAAATAATCCTGTTTATCTCTTCCTTCTGTCTGTATTTAGGCAACACATTAATAATCTTTTTATACTGGCAGCCATAATAAATATCTGTTCTGTTTCAGCCCAGGATAACGATAATAATTATATTCAATATGTAAATCCATTTATCGGAACTCATAAAATGGGGCACACCTATCCGGGTGCGACAGTTCCTTTCGGGATGGTACAGCTAAGCCCTGACACTGATACTATACCATATGAGGATAATGGGGAATACAATCGAAAAGTATATGAATACTGTGCCGGATACCAGTATGATGATCCCACCATTGTTGGTTTCAGCCATACCCATTTCAGCGGAACGGGCCACTCTGACCTCGGTGATATACTTATAATGCCAACAACAGGAACCCTGCATACCAACCCCGGAACTGAATCAGAACCGGACAGGGGTTTTCGTTCTCGTTACTCTCATGCTAAAGAATATGCTGAACCAAATTACTACCGTGTTGATCTGCTTGATTATAATATCCTGGCCGAACTGACAACAAGTACCAGGGTGGGCTTTCACAGGTATACATTCTCTGGTAAAGAGCAGGCTCATATCATCCTCGACATGATCCACGGTATCTATAATTATGATGGTAAAAATGTCTGGACCTTTATAAGGGTGGTAAACGACACGCTGGTAACAGGATACAGGCAGACAAGCGGATGGGCACGTACACGCACGGTATATTTTGCAATCTCATTCAGCAAGCCATTCGAATCATATGGTCATACAAAACAGGAAAACTATGTTTACAAAGGCTTTT
>CAZSJH010000106.1:1725-7545 GCA_964607105.1 uncultured Rikenellaceae bacterium
ACTTCGGGGATAAGCTGGTGCGTACAGGGGAGAAGAAATTCCATGAGACAGAGAATTTCCCGGAGATGGCAGGAAGGCAGATCAGGGCATATTTTAATTTTGATGTTGAACAGGACGAACAGGTAAAAATCAAAGTTGCACTGTCTCCGGTAAGTACCAGGGGAGCAATAAATAATATGATGGCAGAAATTCCCCACTGGGATTTTGAAAGAGTGAAGAAAGAAGGACAGGAAGATTGGAACATGGAACTATCAAGGGTCAGTATTGAAACAATAAAACCTGAAGATAAAATTGTCTTTTATACTGCACTATATCATACCTTTTTAACCCCCATAGTATACACTGATGTTGATGGGAGGTACAGGGGCATTGATCAGAATATCCACAGGGCTGAAAAATTCACCAATTATACCATTTTCTCATTATGGGATACTTACAGGGCACTCCATCCCTTCTTCAACCTTATACAGCCCGCGAGGAGCAATGATATGGTCGAATCAATGCTGGCACACTTTGAACAGAGCGTGCACCCAATGTTGCCGGTATGGTCACATTATGCCAATGAGAACTGGTGTATGATAGGTTATCACAGCGTCTCGGTCATTGCCGATGCAATTATAAAAGGGATATGGGAAGGTAAGCTTGAAAGAGCACTGGATGCGTGCGTGAAAACAGCATCCTATGGTAAATATGATGGATTGGAATATTATATGGATATGGCTTATGTGCCGGAAGACAAGAATGACTATTCGGTAAGTAAAACACTGGAGTATGCCTATGATGACTGGTGTATTAAACAAATAGCAGAGAAAGCAGGAAATGACAGCATTGCACGAATTTTCTCCCGGAGGTCATCCAATTACAAAAATGTATTTAATCCTGAAAGCGGATTTATGCACCCCAGGTTGTCGAGCGGTAAGTTCAGGGAAGAATTCGATCCACTGGATACTTATGGCCAGGGTTTTATTGAAGGTAATGCGTGGAACTACGGTTTATATGTTCCACATGACGTTCCTGAAATGATTGCACTGATGGGCGGCAAAACTGAATTTGCAAATATACTTGACCAACTCTTTGAAGCAGAGCTGAGTGATAAGCATATAGAAAATAATGAAGACATAACCAGGGAGGGAATCATTGGAATGTATGTTCACGGTAATGAGCCTGGTCATCATATACCCTATCTGTACAATTGGACCGGGAAGCCCTGGAAAACACAGGAAAGAGTAAGGATGATAATGAAGGAGATGTACTCAAATGAAACAAACGGACTTTGTGGTAATGACGATTGTGGACAGATGTCGGCATGGTATATATTCAGCGCCCTTGGTTTTTACCCTGTGTGTCCCGGTAGTTTGCAGTATTCTTTTGGTAGTCCACTCGTTAAAAAAGCGGATATTAAACTGGAGAATGGCAAATTATTTAAGATAAGGACATTGAACCAGTCTGCAGAAAATGTTTTCGTAGATAGAGTAACACTTAACGGGAAAAAGCTTGACCGCCTGTACATCACTCACCCGGAAATAGTATCAGGAGGGGAACTTGTATTTGAGATGAAAGGCCCACAGTAGTTAGAAATAATTATTCGACTGCGCTGCAGTCGTGGGTGAGGGACACTCCGGTCTACAATTATATGACACCTACGGCGTCATACGTTCAGGGGTAATAATCAACTTCTCATCTCTCATCTCTCATCTTTCATCTCTTACTTGTCTCCCAGTTCCTCTATCTTAAACCTGTCCAATTGCGACGGCAAGTGTGCTGCCTGCATTATGGAATCCATCCTGGCCACCATTTCCGGAAAGTCGTCAGCTATATTTTCGGATTCTGCCGGATCATTTTCCAGGTCATATAACTCTATCTCCATACTGCCATTGAAGATACCCTTACGGATAGCTTTCCACTTACCCATTCGTACTGCCTGCTGACCCTGATATGCAGGAAACTCCCAATAAAGGTAATCATGGTCCCTTTGCCCATCCTTATCAAGCAATACTGGCAGGAAACTAATCCCGTCAATATTATCTGGTGACCTGGCTCCTGCAATCTCTGTTAATGTCGGAAGTACATCCCAGAAGGCAGAAATATGGTCCGTACTGGAACCAGGTTTAATCATGCCAGGCCAGCTTGCTATCATCGGCACTCTTATACCACCTTCGTAAACATAGCCTTTGACACGACCGTTCGCCTCACTGAACGGACCGGCACTGTTGAACCAGGGGGAATCAGTACCCCCTGTGTAAGAAGGACCGTTATCACTTGTGAAAATTATCAATGTATTATCATGAATACCCAGTTCCTTAAGCTGCTCAACCAGTAAGCCAATCTGATGGTCAAGATAGGATATCATTCCTGCGTATGCGGCATGAGGGTAGCGGTGGGGAAAATAACCTTTGTCGCCTGTATAAGGCTCCTCATCACCAAATTTCTCAACATAATAATCGACCCATTCAGGGGGGGCCTGTAGTGCAAGGTGAGGTATTGTAGTTGCCCAGTACAGGAAAAATGGATTGTCCTTATTTTCTTCCACAAATCCGCTTATCTCTTCGAACATCATATCAGGTGAATATACATCCAGCCAGAAATCACTATAACTTGATGGATCATAAGGATCAGCCCCATCTGCCAGCTTAGTGCCTGGAGGAATAGTATCATTCCCGGTAAATATCCTTTCAGTGTTTTTCCAAAGATGAACAGGATTATATGTATGTGCCTGCCGCTGGCAGTTATACCCAAAGAAGAAATCAAAGCCCTGCCGGTTTGGAATACCAGTGCTACGGGGAGCTCCCAATCCCCATTTTCCTACTATTGCAGTTTTATAACCGGCATCCTGCAGGAGGTTCCCCAGAGTCACCGTACCTTCTGGCAAGGGGTATTGGCCTTCAAGCTCAGGGTTTTTTATCATCTCCTCATAACTCCAAACATTACCTCTTTCAGACCATTCATGATTTCCGCGTATAAACGCATGGCCGGAATGTTTTCCTGTTAGCAATACGCAACGGGATGGAGCACAAACCGGCGCACCGGAATAATGTTGAGTGAACATTATTCCTGATTCAGCCAGCTTATCAATGGCCGGTGTTTCTATTTTCTCCTGCCCGTAGCATCCCAGTTCACCATATCCCAGGTCGTCAGCCAGGATATAGATTATATTGGGTCTGGCTGGTTCTTCTGTCTCATTTATGCATGACGACGAGACAAATGCCAGGAGTATAATTATGGATAAGTAAAAATATTTCATTCTTTAATTCAGGAATCCCAGGTTTCTCAGGAATGGTGTTCTTTCCGGTTCTCTGCCTCTGAAGTTAACATACATCTGCATAGCATCCATGATGCCATTCTTTTCAAGGATATTTTCCCTGAAGGACCGGGCTGTTTCCCTGTCAAATATACCCTTCTCTTTAAAAGCTTCATATGCATCATGGTCGAGCACTGCAGCCCAATCGTAAGAATAATATCCCGAATCATAACCACCAATGATATGTACGAAATATGTACTCCTGTAGCGAGGCTCTATTTCTGGGATCAAGCCAATTTTATTCATTACATTCTTTTCAAATTCCGGAACATTCACTTCTGTATCCTGGTCAATCGTATGATAAGCCATATCCAGGTAACATGCGGCAAGATATTCACCCTTTGCAAATCCCTGGTTAAAGAAACTGCTGTTCCTGATCTTATTAATCAGTTCATCAGGTATCGGTTCCCCTGTCTCATAATGAAGGGAATAGGTTTTGAGCATTTCTGGTTCAGTCACCCAGTGTTCCATTATCTGGCTTGGCAGCTCCACGAAATCCCATGCTATGAATTCATATCCATATGATTTGTCTGAAAACAGCCCATCGAGTGCATGACCGAATTCATGGAAAAGCGTTTCAACTTCATCCAGTGATAATAAGGAAGGTTTGTCTCCACTGGGTCTGGTAAAGTTCATAACCATTGTAACTACAGGGGTAATCTCTTTCCCATCCTCAATTTTGTGATCCCTATATGATCCGCACCATGCTCCCGGCCCTTTGCTGTCACGCGGATGGAAATCAAGGTACAGCACTCCCAGGTGATCACCGTTCTCCTCTTTCACTTCATAAGCAATAGCTTCTTCGTGAGGTTTTGGGATATCCGCAATCTCGTTGAAAGTAATACCGTAAAGTTTATTTGCCAGAGTAAAAGCACCCTGCCTTACATTTTCAAGCTTGAAATAAGGTCTCAGTTCATTATCATCAAGATCATATTTTTGCTTACGCAACTTCTCTGAGTAATACCACCAGTCGCTCGGCTTGATATCAATTCCATCGCCTTCCCTGTCAGCTATCTTCTGCATCTCGGCGAGATCCTTCTTTGCAGCAGGCATCGCTGCTTCCCAGAGTGTATTCAACAGATCATATACATTGGCAGGCTCTTTAGCCATCCTGGGTTCAAGCACCAGTTGTGAATGTGTTTTATACCCAAGTAGTTTGGCTCGATCAGCCCTTATTTCCATTATCTCTGCAATAATTTCCTTGTTATCATAATCATTATTGTTATTTCCCCTGTTCAAATATGCATTATACAGTTTCTCTCTCAGTGCAGGCTTTTCTGAATACTGTAGAAAAGGCAACATACTCGGCTTCTGGGTGGTAAATACCCATTTACCTTCCAGTTCTCTTGCTGTAGCAACTTCGGCGGCAGCATTTATCACAGCTTCGGGTAATCCTGCCAGGTCTTCTTCTTTACTTATTTCCATTATATAATTATTGGTCTCAGCCAACACATTCTGGTCAAACTCAACCTGCAGCACAGACAGCTTCTGGTTCATTTCCTTGAGTTTCTCCTTTTTTTCAGGGTCCAGTGCAGCACCACTTCTTACCAGCTCCTTATATATGTTCTCCAGCAAGAATCCTTCCTCATCGCTAAGGCTGAAATTCTTCTTGTTATTATACACAACCTCGACTTTCTCAAAGAATCTGGGATCAAGGCTTATTTCATCACTGTGTTTTGATAACCTGGGAGATATTTCCATCTGCACTGTCTGCAGCTCAGGGCTTGTATTGGCGCTGCTCAGACCAAAAAAGGTATATGCAACCCTGGTGAGCAGTTTACCTGTATTATCCATTGCTATGATGGTATTTTCAAATGTTGGCTCCTCCTCGCTCCCCAGTATGGCCTCCACCTCTTTCTTATGTTCCTCCATCCCTTTTTCAAAGGCAGGGATAAAATGTTCAACCTTTATTTTATCAAACGGTGGTACCCCGAATGGAGTATTATACTCAGAAAAGAAGGGGTTGTCCTTTTCTGTACTTTTCTGCTCCTGTTTACATGATACTATTACCATTGGCAGGATTAATAAGATTAAAAATAATTTTTTCACGCCGTATAATATTTTATTTATTAGTAATTGAATGACAAAATAATAAAGAATTAAGCAAATTTCATCCTGTTCAGACAATTATATTTTATAATTAACCCGGCATTTACTAAAGAAGTAATATTTTGTAGATTTGCATTGATTAAAGGAGAGATGCCGGAGTGGTCGAACGGGGCGGTCTCGAAAACCGTTGTCCCGAGGAATCGGGACCGAGGGTTCGAATCCCTCCCTCTCCGCCAGGGCATTTGCAAATACAAAACCCGCATTTTTGCGGGTTTTGTATTTGGAAGCAGTGACCCCGTCAAAAGCTTGCTTTTGTAAGGGGATGCTGCTTCCAAATAAATAGCACCGACAGGTGCGTTTATCTGCAAATGCCCTGAAGCTTCCACTCAATGGGATCACGAGGAGCAAGCCGAAAGCTGGCTTCGCTCCAACTTTTTCATTTTGTCTTTTTCCTTTTATCCTTTATCTTTCAC
>CAZSJH010000106.1:7645-9746 GCA_964607105.1 uncultured Rikenellaceae bacterium
GGCTTCGCTCCAACTTTTTCATTTTGTCTTTTTCCTTTTATCCTTTATCTTTCACCTATGCAAATCCGTTTAGCCACAGAAAAAGACCTGGAAGCAATCAACAATATCTACAATCAGGTTATACCATACGAGATGTCCACCGCAGATATGGAACCCTATACAATGGATGAAAGAGTTCAATGGTATAAGGCTTATGACAGGACCAGGTATCCTGTTTTTGTTGCAGACACAGGTAACAAAGTAGCAGGTTATTTTTCTTTCAGCCCATACCGTCCACGTCGACTGGCAATGAGGTATACTGCCGAAATAAGCTACTTCATTGATGAAGAATACAGGAAGAAAGGAATAGGTAGCTCCCTTATGGAATATTCAATAAACAAAGCCCCCGGTTATAAATTCAAAACATTAATAGCTATACTCCTCACTCATAATGAAGCGAGCATAAGGCTGCTTGAAAAATTCGGCTTTAAGGAATGGGGCAGGATGCCGGGAGTAGCAGATTTCAACGGCAGGGAACGCGACCACCTGTACTATGGACTCAGGGTTAGATAAGCAGTACCCAGTACCCCCTACTTCCAGATCTTCAGCTGCTCACCCCTGAGATGCTCATCTTCAAGGTTAGAAATCGTCACTCCCAGCAGTCTCACCCTTTTTCTTTTAAAATCTATATGCTCTCTCAGCTTTTGCGTTTCGGCATGTAATATATCGAAGCTGTCAACAGGCCGGTCAAGTGTATTACTCTTTGTTATCTGCCTGAAATCATCAAATTTGACCTTGACGGTTATCGTCCTTCCTGTTTTCCCATGTTTCTCAATCCTGAGCCATAGCTCTTTTTCCAGCTTGTACAACTCTGCTATTATCTCAAAACCTGTTGTAAGGTCTTTTTCAAAGGTCAGTTCCGCTCCAACTGATTTCCTTATTCTGTCAGGTTCTACCTCCCTGTTATCTATGCCTCTGGCAATATCGTAAAAGAAATTTCCCGCCTTACCAAAATTCCTCTCAAGGAAAGAAAGCCCTGCCTCCCTGAGATCGGCTCCGGTATGTATCCCGTACCTGTGCATCTTCTCGGCTGTCACCCTTCCAATGCCGAAAAAACGCTCGATCGGTAATTCATAGATAAAATGATGAATATCAGATGGGTAAATAATGTACAGCCCATCCGGTTTATTAATGTCTGATGCCAGTTTAGCCAAAAATTTATTTATTGAAATCCCTGATGAACAGGTGAGACCCGTCTGTTCCCTGATATCTTTTTTTATTTCATTAGCCAGTGCAATGGTGGAATTAAAGTCAACGGCCGTCTTACTCACATCAATGAAGGCTTCATCGATTGAAAGAGCCTCAACCAGATGGCTGTAATTGTGAAAGATATCAAAGATAAGCGACGATACTTCTTTATACCTGTACATCCTGTGTTCAGTAAATATAAGCCCCGGACATAATCTTTTTGCCGTACTGCTTGGCATGGCTGATCTTACCCCGAACTTACGTGCCTCATAACTGGCAGCTGCAATAACACCTCGTGAAGAATCAGATCCGACAACTACCGGCCTGCCTTTTAATTCAGGCCTGTCTTTCTGCTCAACAGATGCAAAAAATGCATCCATATCAATATGCACTATCTTCCTGTCCATAAAATGACATATACAAGCCATAAATTTATAAAAAGAGAACCAACTTACTTTGAAAAGTGTATTATCTTGACCATAATTGCATGTTATACCTTTACCATTAATTTGAGTCCCTTAAAAAAATATCAGATCGTGCTTTTGTAATTATCCTGGGCAATAACAGGTTATGGGGTTCTGCTTCCCTTCCCTGGATTGTTGAGGAATAGGCTAATCATAATTATGTATATTTACAATCCCTTAACTAATAAAATTGAATTGTATGATCGACTTCACCCAGCACCCTTTAAATAAAAAATATGACCTTGACACTGCTCTTACCTCTATATGGGAATTCTATAAGAAGTGGTTTGGAAGCCTGATGCTCATATCCTTTGTTTTTTCACTTATCACCTCTTACCTGAGCGGCAGGATAAATATATCAGAAATGTATTCGGTCACTGAGCCCGAAGAAATGCTAGCTATTGCTAAGT
>CAZSJH010000107.1:0-9658 GCA_964607105.1 uncultured Rikenellaceae bacterium
GGCATATGCAGCATCAGTGTAATATTTAACCTGCCGACCTGTTGTTAAGTCTGTCAATGAGGATAATACTGTAGATATGATATTTTTCTTCCTTACAAGCGGCCTGTTCCTGGGCTGGTCACTGGGAGCAAATGACGCAGCGAATATATTTGGTTCGGCTGTAGGCTCCCGTATGATTTCTTTTGTAAAAGCTGCAATCATATCATCTGTTTTCGTAGTCATTGGCGCCGTTTTCCAGGGAGAAGGAGCAGCTGAAACACTTGGAAGGCTGGGTGCCGTTAATGCCCTGGGTGGGTCATTTACTGTTGCCCTCTCCGCTGCATTAACAGTATATTTCATGACAAGGTTAAGTATACCTGTGTCAACCACCCAGGCTATCGTAGGTGCAATTATAGGCTGGAATCTTTTTACCGGAAGCAAAACAGATATCAGTTCATTAACAACCATTGTGACAACATGGATAAGCGGGCCAATCCTTGGAGGGCTGATTGCCATGCTCCTTTATGTTATTATCAGGAGAATAAAGAGAAAAACTAAAATACACCTGATAAGATATGAATCTTTTATACGAATAAGCCTTATCATTGTAGGTGCTTTCGGAGCTTATAGTCTTGGAGCAAATAATATAGCCAATGTAATGGCAGTATTTGTTCCCGCTGTAAACATAGGGACTATTAACCTTGGCTTTATAAGCCTTGACAGTGCACAGCAGTTATTCCTGCTCGGGGGTCTGGCAATAGCGACAGGTATATTCACCTACTCTGAGAGAGTAATGAAAACAGTTGGAAAGAATATCTTCGAATTAAGTGCCGATGCAGCCCTTATTGTTGTACTGTCTCATTCTCTTGTTTTGTTTATATTTTCATCCTCCAGCTTATCAGAATTTATTTCTGGCCTTGGCCTTACTGCGATTCCACTTGTTCCTGTATCAAGTTCGCAGGTCATTGTTGGCGCCATCCTGGGTATTGGTGTAATTAATGGCGCTAGAAATATAAATCTAAAAGTTCTTGGAGGAATTGCCAGTGGTTGGCTGACAACCCCTATAATAGCCTGTATTATATCCTTCATATCACTGTTCTTTGTACAGAATGTATTTGATATAACAGTCCGGGAACCAGAGAATGACATTGCATACCAGGAAGGAATTCAAAATCATATTTCAACATTTGATCGGGATAATCATCTCCATATTATGCCTTATAATCAATAATTTGTATTGTGAATAAAAATGAATTCTTCAAAGCCAGTGTAATCTTATTGCCCGGGGAGGAATGAACTGCCTTATCCATTAATCCTACTTCAGTTTCCTTTTTAAGCCAAATATCTTAATTTTGTTTATATCACTAAAATAAATTTCACATGAAAAAATATTTTACATTAATTGTGATGCTACTTTTTTCTGTTTCCAGTTATAGCCAGGACAGGATTACGGGACATGATTTTGCCACCAGGTCAGAAGTAATAGCAGTCAATGGTATGGCATGCACCAGTCAGCCCCTGGCCACCCAGGCTGCAATTGACATACTCAAGAAAGGAGGAAATGCAATTGATGCTGCCATAGCTGCTAATGCGGTACTGGGTCTTGTTGAACCTACCAGCTGTGGTGTTGGTGGTGATCTGTTCGCTATTATATGGAGTGAGCAGAAACAAAAACTTTTTGGTCTGAATGCCAGTGGCAGGTCACCAAGTTCGCTTAAAATTGACTATTTTAATGAACATGGGTACGAATTTATTCCGGCAACAGGTCCACTTCCGGTGTCAGTTCCAGGATGCGTCGATGCTTGGTTCGAGATGCACGATATGTTTGGCAAGCTGCCTATGGAAAATATTCTTAAGCCGGCAATTAGTTATGCACGTGAGGGCTTCCCCGTATCCGAACTTATAGCCTTCTACCTTGACATTGGGACAAGAAACCTTAAAAGATATCCCAATGTGGCTGATATATATATGCCAGGAGGTCATTCACCTCGCAAGGGTGAGATATTCAAAAACCCGGATCTTGCAAACACACTCGATCTTATTGCGAAAGGTGGAAGGGAAGAATTCTATAAAGGCTCCATTGCCAGGATTATCTCTGAGTTTATGCAGGAACAGGAAGGTTTCCTTTCATATAAAGATTTTGCCAGGCATCACTCGGAATGGGTGGAGCCAATAAGTACTGATTACAGGGGTTATACAGTTTGGGAGCTACCTCCAAACGGGCAGGGAACAGCTGCATTGCAGATACTGAACATACTGGAAGGATATAATATAAAAGACATGGGCTTTGGTTCTGCCGAATATATTCATCATTTTGTTGAAGCAAAGAAACTGGCATTCGAGGACCGTGCGAAATATTATTCAGATCCGGCCTTTAATGATATACCCTTACAGGAGCTTATTTCGAAGGAATATGCAGCTAAAAGACGTGAGCTCATTGACCCTGATCGTGCTGCCCGTCTGGTTAGTGCCGGAAATCCTGAAACAGGAAACACTATATATCTTACAGTTGCTGACAAAGAGGGTAACATGGTATCACTCATACAGAGCAATTACCGGGGTATGGGTTCGGGTATGTGCCCTCCGGGACTGGGTTTTATTTTGCAGGACAGGGGAGAATTGTTCAGCCTGGAGGAAGGTCATTTTAATGTATATGCACCGGGTAAACGACCATTTCATACAATTATACCGGCTTTTATAACCAAAGATGGCAAGCCTCTCATCAGTTTTGGGGTGATGGGTGGTGCAATGCAGCCGCAGGGACATACCCAGGTAATAATTAATATCGTTGACTTCGGCATGAATCTCCAGGAAGCCGGTGATGCACCTCGTATTCGTCATACAGGATCATCACAACCAACCGGTAGCATTATGACAGATGGAGGCAAGGTTAATCTTGAGGATGGTTTCAGGTGGGAAGAAATACAAAAACTGATTATCAAAGGACACATAGTACAGTGGGACCTTGGTGGCTATGGAGGCTACCAGGCAATAATGAGAGACCCCGATACAGGTGTATATTACGGAGCCTCCGAATCAAGAAAAGATGGACAGGCAGCAGGATACTAGTTAAACGTTAAGCTACAGTGAAGCATCAGCCTTTTCCAGCTTTCTTACCCCTGTTGAACCCCCTTCTTCAAGGTTAATATCATGAGGCTTATTTGTTTTCCATGAGCCACAGGTAAAATCAGGTACTTCTATTGAGTTGGATCTGTTTGCCACAGACCATTCACTCAAAGGTGTTATAGCGCTCCATAGGGCAGCATCATAAACATCCTCGTCAACAGGCAACCCGTTTCGCAGACAATCAATAAGCCTCCAATCCATAATGAAATCCATACCCCCGTGTCCGCCAACCTGGCGGGCCATATCCCCTACTCTCCTTATTATTTCAGGTGTGTATTTTTCTTTTATTTCATTAAGCTCTTCCTCTGCCAACCAGTTGTGGCCCAGTGCTATCCTTTCCAGAGGATCAGGCCACTTGCGAGCAATACCCTTTGTTCCACTTATGAGGTGTATCCTTGAATACGGTCTGGGTGATGAAACATCATGCTGTATCATTATTGTGCGACCCTTATGTGTACGTACAAGGCTGGTATTCATATTGCCCCTGTACTTATCTTCGGTAAAGGGCTGAAAAAAATCATCCTGAGCAGCAAGCTCAAGTGCACGCTTATGCATTGTAAAATCATTAGTTGACATTGATGTAAGATACTCCATCCGGTCACCCCTGTTTATTTTCATTACCTGGCACACAGGTCCAAGCCCATGTGTGGGATACAGGTTACCATTCCTTCCATAGTTTTCATTAAGTCTCCACATGTCAATATAACCACTGCCTGTGGGATCTTGATTATCAAACTTGTCAAAATTGAGTTCAGTGAGTGTGTGAATATAAGCTCCCTCCCCATGTACTATATCCCCAAACATTCCCTGTCTGGCCATATTCAAAGTCAGGAGCTCAAAAAAGTCATAACAACAATTCTCCAGTTGCATGCAATGCTTTTTGGTACGTTCGGATGTTTCAACCAGCTGCCACGCTTCATCCAGGGTCCTTGCTATTGGAACTTCACAGGCTACATGTTTCCCTTGTTCCATGGCATACAGAGACATGGGTGTATGCAAATCCCAGGGCGTACAGATATATATGAGATCTATATCATCTCTCTGGCACATTTCTTTCCAGATATTCTCATCACCACTGTACAATTCAGGTTCAGGAAATCCATATTGAAGCACATTATCCCTTGAATTCTCAACAGCAGCCGGTCTCTTGTCACATAATGCCCTGACTTCGGTATTATCAATATTCATCATCCTCACTACGGCGCCTGAGCCACGGCTGCCCAGTCCAATGAATCCCACCCTGACCAGGCCAATGGCCGGTGCAGAATACCCGCACATATTAAATTGCTGACTGTGTTGCCTGTTCACCATATCTTTGATATGATGCAGCTCGCTTTCTTCAGTTGGTGTATTGCATGAACTGATGCTTCCCGCTGACATTGCCCCTGCACCAGCAATGGCTGCTGTTTTGAGAAAATCTCTTCTGTTGGTTTTCATTTTTTATCTCAGGTTTTGTTTCTGCTCTATATTAAAGTTGCGATACTGCAAAATACAAAAACTTGCGAAAAAAAAATAAAAATCACTGACCTGATGAGTCCTGTCTTTTTCTTTTGATAATTAATCCGGAGACCAGATCACCAACAAGGTACCCTAGAATTATGCCGTACAGGGTACTGTAGTACCATACCGAACGGATAGGGCAGGTCCCTGTATTACAACCAATAAAATGCCAGTAAAGAAAGCCTCCGGCTCCTCCAGCTATGGTGAATAATATAATATATGGTCTCTTTCCTTTTTTGAGATAATTGATAAGTTTTATAGGCATTGCTTCTAACTTAATTTTATATGGACACTCCTCTTGCTTTCTCTTAAGAACAAATAAAATCTTAAAAAGATCATTAATATACGCTCTTAATATCTCAAGCTGATTAATAAATTCTATCCGGCATGGTACATTATAGTATATTTGTTGAATATATACGATCTATATTAAATAATAATAATGAAGCTTATAAATCATGGAACATATTGACAGTGAAGCAATACGATCAGCTGTTCCTTATTCACGATGGGTCGACCTTATCGAAGAAGCCCTTGTTCTTGAACCGGGAAAGGATTTTATAATGCCCAAGCGCACACATGTTAACTTTGATAATAATACACTGCTCCTGATGCCATGCATTACCGAAAGGTATTTCTCGACCAAGCTGATTACGCTTTATCCCAATAATTACCTCGAAGGCAAAGCTGCATTGCAAGGCCTGGTAATACTTAATGACAGGTGTGACGGCAAGCCCCTTGCAACGCTTGATGGCCCCTCAATTACGGCCATGCGGACTGCTGCTGTTGGTAGTTTCGCAGTGAGGCACCTCTCAAATCCCGGATCATCACACCTTGGAATTATAGGCCTTGGTACACAAGGGTTGCACCAGGCACTTTTTGCCTGTTCTGAACGTAATATATCAGAAGTGACCATATTTGATGAGAAGGGAGAATTATATTCCCGGTTTATAAGAGCTTTTAATGCTGAATACGATAGTATTAAAATAAATATCGCTAAAAACAGCCGGGAACTATGCGAAAATGCAGAAATAATAATCACTGCCACAAACTCCAATGAGCCTGTATTACCAGATGAAGAAAGTCTTTTAATAAATAAAACTATTATTGGCATAGGTTCATATAAAAAAGATATGAGGGAATTTCCCGATTCCCTGTATAAAAATTCAGGCAGTATATACATTGACTCTTTCCACGCCATTGAAGAAAGTGGAGATCTAATTTATCCTGTAAAGAGGGGCTTAATGAAAGAATCGGATTTTCGTATAGCCGGGGATCTGCTTAAAGGAGAAAAAACAGTTGGGCCAATAAAGGTATTTAAATCTGTAGGAACCGCCCTTTTTGATCTGCTTGGGTCTGTTCTGGTTTATGAAACTTTATATATGCATTAAAAATTACGATATTCGTATTTTCTTTTTAAATGCATAAATTATATAATCAAGTAGCCAAAATTAGAATAAACTTAACCTATCTCAATAATTTATGAAGGTACTTGTAACCGGAGCTAACGGTCTTCTTGGCTCTAACATTGTAAGACAACTTGGAAAAAGAGAGATACCTGCAAGGGTTATTGTAAGGCCTGATTCCCAGCTGCTTTCATTGAAAGGTTGCAGACCTGAATATTTTTTCGGTAATATTACATCGTTTGAAGATGTTAATGAAGCAAGTAAAGGTTGTGATTATATAATACATGCAGCAGCAATCACCGAACAGACATTGCCCAGGCTGAAATATTACAATAAGGTTAATGTGGAAGGTACAATAAATGTTATAAATGCTGCAATCAACAACAAAGCTAAAAGACTAATTTACATAAGTAGCGCAAATTCGATTGGTTACGGTAACAAAGATAAGCCCGGAACAGAAGAAAAACCTGCCATGAAACCATATACGGAATCATATTATGCTATTAGCAAATACAAAGCAGAGAAAGAGGTACTTAATGCTGTTGATCAGAAGGGTTTAAATGCAATTATATTAAATCCTTCATTTATGATAGGACCATATGATTCCAAACCAAGTTCAGGCAGGTTATTACTGATAGGATACCGTGACATAATTGTATTCCTTACAACCGGAGGAAAAAACTTCGTACCTGTGGAAGATGTTGCTATAGCAGCATGTAATGCACTAACCAAAGGAAGGAAAGGGGAAAAATACCTTCTTACAAACGCTAACCTCAGCTACAAGGAATTCTTTAATATTGTTGATGATATCACAGGATTTAAACGTATCAAAATAATTCTTCCTTCATGGCTGGTTACAGGAATGGGGATACTAGGTTCACTAATATCGAGATCGGGAAGCCAGGTACTGCTGAACTATAATAATGCAAAAATATCAACGGTAAAAAATTTTTATAGTGCCGATAAAGCTGTAAAAGAACTTGATTTTCCACAATCCGACATCAGGATAGCTATTACCAAATTACTGCATTGGTTCATGGAGAATAATTATATAAAAAAGTAATTCCCTTAAATCATAATGGATGATAGTAAGATACAAGTACCCCCTCAAGAAACAAAACACTTTTGGTATAGCTGTGAGGGCAAAAAGGTATATCAGGCCGGCAAGCATTAAAGAAACAATGGATCTCCTTGCCAAAGAGGATTATGATACAGGTAAATTACTCATCCTCGGGGGGGGAAGCAATATTTTATTTACCAGGGACTTTGATGGTACTGTAATACAGCCTGCTTTTAACAGAATTGAAATTGTTAAGACAAACCTGGAAAGTGTCAACATATCAGTTGAGGCCGGATTGAATTGGGACAGCCTGGTTAAATGGGCTGTAGAGAAAGATCTTGGGGGGCTGGAAAACCTCTCTTACATCCCAGGTAAGGTAGGGGCAGCACCTATCCAGAATATCGGTGCCTATGGAGTGGAAGCAGGTGAGCTGATAACAGGTGTACACACCCTATCAATTGAAAATGGCAAACCAGGATTTTTGAGCAGACAGGAGTGCGGGTTTGCTTACAGGGACAGTATATTCAAGAATGAATTAAAAGACAAATACCTGATAAGCAAAGTAGTATTCAGGCTGCTAAGGTCTCCACACACATTCAGGCTATCATACGGGAATCTGGAAAAAATGGTTCTGGAAAAAGGTAAAATAACACTCAGGGGTATAAGAAATACTGTGATAGAAACACGTAGAGAAAAATTACCTGACCCCATGGTTTTAGGTAATGCAGGGAGTTTTTTTAAAAACCCGCTCATTGAAAAAAATAAATATTCTGAACTAATATCAGTTTACCATGATATGCCCGCATGGAAAACAGAATCAGGCAAATATAAAATTCCAGCCGCCTGGCTTATTGAAAAAGCGGAATGGAAGGGTAAAAAGTTAGGTCGGGCAGGTGTAAATGACAGGCATGCACTTATCCTTATTAACCTTGGGAATGCCGAAGGAACCGAAATCCTGAAGCTGAGTAAAATGATTATTGGATCGGTACAGGAAAAGTTCGGTATATCACTGACAGAAGAAGTTAATATTATTTGAAAAAGCTTCAGACTAATCTGGAAGCTTGTTATACAATCTTAATTAGTCTTTCCTCCGCCTTATAGCCTCATTCATAAATATCGAGCCTGTCGAGTTCAATATGATACTTATTGGCATAATTAACATGATCCCTCAGGTTAGTCGAGAAATGATGATAACCTGAAAAATCATGACGCGCCACAAAATACAGGTAATTATGATCTTCAGCGTTAAGCACGGCATTTATACCAGACTTCGATGCAGACCTGACCGGACCGGGAGGTAATCCTTTATGGATGTAAGTATTATAAGGGGAATCAACTATCAGATGCTCCTTCAGTACTCTTCTTATGGTAAAATCATTTAATGCAAATTTTATTGTTGGGCAGGCCTGCATAGGCATGTTTCTTTTAAGCCTGTTAATGTATACCCCTGCAATCCTGGGTTTTTCATCCTCCTTTAAAACTTCATCATCAACGATTGAGGCCAGAATGCTTACTCCAACAGGCTTAAGTCCAAGATCGTTTGCCTTTTCTAAACGTTCCTCATTCCAGAATGACCTGAATTCGCTTATCATCCTTCCTACCAGTTCAGCAGGTGTTATGGTCCAGTATACTTCATAAGTGTCAGGAATAAATGCAGCTATAATTGTTTCTCTGGAAAACCCCTCGATTTCATAATGGGATTCATCAAGAAGAGCTCTGTGTATCTCGGCCGAATCAGCTGCTATCTGAGTACTTAACCTTTGAGACAATTCAGCCAGAGTTCGTATATTGTTAAAGGTAATCCTAACGGGAGTCTGGCTGCCTGACTTTAATAAATTAACTATATCATTGTTGGTCATATCATCTGTGATCACATACCTGCCGGGTTTTATATTCGACATATACCTTTTCCTTTTGGCCAGCAGGTCAAAAGCTGTCTCATTTACAACTATACCTTTCACCCTCAGAGAATCTTTCACATCTTCATATACAGCACTCTTTCCTATATAGATATCAGTGCCTTCAACACTTGCCACCACAGGGGAGAAAAACATTCTCCAGATAATAATAATGCCGGCAACTACAAATAATGCAACAAGCAATGATATACGCTGAACCAGTTTTCGTTTATTCATCTTCATTTTTTTCAGAATACAAAAATAATATAAATCAAATAATGGAATATAGGAATAATGGAATAATTGAACCGGGGAGCCTGAGTCCTGAGAATTCGGAACGAAGGCAACGAGCTCGATGACAAACGTACATTCAACCTCCGTCGATGGCTCCTGCTGATAAGGCTGAAGATATGCGCCAGGGGTATGAGTAAATAATTGCTTAATGTTCTAAATGAACTCTGGAATAATTTATATTTATTGTACTTTTTATTTTGGATTATTTCATCTGAAGGGGAGTATATAGATGAAGCTGAAGGTAACATGCATCCAGGTGATGGCGGTTTATAACTAGTAATTATGAATTAGTAATGATGAATTATTAACCAAGCAGTGCAAGATTGAGCAAGCAAGTAAGACTGCAAGCTTTCTGAACCAAGAGTGCCCGGGGGTAAAGTACTTATTAAATATAC
>CAZSJH010000108.1:0-7228 GCA_964607105.1 uncultured Rikenellaceae bacterium
ATATTATTTTCCATCACTAATCCACTACATTAATCCAGTATTGACTCACCCCGCTGGCGCGGTTCTCTGAACCGTGCCACGGGATTAGTCGAGCTCGTCACCTTCGTCCCGACAGAATCGTCGGGACTCGCCCTGCTCGGTTCCATTGTTACAAAAAAAAATGCCCCGAAAAACGGGGCATTCTTTCTTATAAATAGCTTCAAATTCTAAATATAACCACGGTTCTGAACCATATTCGAATTTGCATCCATCTCACCAAGTGGGATGGGGAAAGCAAAGTTGTATGAACCGTATGTAGGTCCTTGATGTGTCTGGTTAAAAATATCAACCAGTGGAATATCCCTTCCTGTGCGTGCCAGGTCATGGAACCTCAAACCTTCGAAGCAGAACTCCCTTCTTCTTTCAAGAAGGATGTTGTCTTCATTGACCTCTGTGTAGAGTATGGCCCCCCTCTGTGCAGGAACCAGGTTGAGTTGTGTCAATGCATTGGCATCAGCGGGGTTAAGTCTCCAGAGTGCTTCGGCATAGTTCAGGATAATCTCTTCATACCTCAGTACAGGTACATTGTCGGAATAGTCGTATGAAGGATATTTACCAAGGTTACAATAAGGCCTCGTTGCAACATCCGGGTCTGGTCCTATCATATCGGGTGCAGCTCTTACGTCTCCCGGATCAAAACAGAGATACAGATCCTCAAGCGGTGAAATGTCACCATAAGAAGTACCCCTGTAAATATACTGCAGTCCGTTAATGTTGGCATTGTCGACGGAGCTGAATGCCAGTTCAAAAATTGAGTTGGCTGCACCATCAGCAAGAAATGAGTTGGTAAAATCAGCACCGGGTATAATACTGTATCTTCCTGAACCAATAACTGCCTGGCAGGCACTAACAACATCAGACCAGTCGCCGAAGTAGGTTGCTACCCTGGCTTTCAACGCGTAGGCGCCGTAATGTGTGAATAACTCTTTTGAGCTATTATCCAGTGAGGCATCCATAAGGGATATGGCCATGTCAATGTCAGTATAGATATCTGTTACATTAGTCTGCCATGTATCCCTTGCAGGGGCAATATCCTCGCTCTTATACTCCTTTATATAGGGTATGCCAAGACCTGCTGCGTCACCATTATGCATCTGTCCGTAATAGATCAACAGATCGTAATGGCACAGAGCCCTTATCGCATATGCCTGTCCAACGTAGTGATCAAACTGGTCTGCATCACCCTCTATATCTTCAGGGTTAAGACCAATGATAATATTGGCAATTGCAATAACTGAATAAGCCTGTGACCAGTGGCCGCCAAAGCTGGTGGTATAGTCCATCCTGGCGTCGCCCACAAACCTACCTGAGTTACCGTTTGAGAAGCAGTTGTCGCTTCTTACTTCGCCCCAGATAATAAAGTCCCTTCCATAATAAGCACTGGAGGTCATCCTGTTGTAGGCACCATATACCAGGCCTTTTACGTCCTCAACCTTGGTTATGCTTCCTTCAACCGCTTTAGCCTGTGCCAGGGTGGGATCCAGGGCATCCTTGCTGCAGGAGCTGAGTACACCTGCCAGCAGTACGATCGATAATAATATATATGTTATTTTTTTCATTGTACTAGAAATTTAAGTTTATACCAAAGACGATTGATTTGATTGGCGGAGTCTCAAGTCCGGTATATCCGTTGGCCTGTGTTTCCGGGTCAAATCCTTCTCTTGTATCGGGATCAAATGCATAGGTGAACATGTTCGTTCCCCTGGCGTATACTGAAGCGCCTGTAAGCTTTAGCCTTGACAGCAGGGAGGCGGGAAGCCTGTAACCAAGGACTACATCCTTAACCCTCAGGTAATCGCCTTTGAAAAGTACACGTGATGATGTACTTACTGAATTATGAGGCCTGAATGCAAACTCCATTTTAGGGATGTCTGTTACATCACCGGGCTGCTGCCATCTTTCCATCAATTTTTCTATACCATTAAAGTAACCAACGGAATAAAGACCGTTATCCCATGTATAGTGGTCCCATTCCTCACAAATCATGTGACCGCCTGCTACATATACATTGGCATCGAAATAAATTCCTTTGAAGTCAATATGAATGCCACCGCCACCCGACCATGTCGGAATAGCACTCTTGCCCAGCCATGTACGGTAGGCTTCATTAATGTCTTCGGTAATGGTTTCCGAATCAATGACATTACCGTCTTCATCCTGTTCATTGACATACCACTGTGGCATTCCTGTCGTAGGATTAACTCCGGCCCACTCTTTCAGGAACCACTCATAGTAAGTATGTCCCACAGCAACTTTCTTATAACCGTCCGAAATTACTATATCATTTCCTTCACCGTCTTTTGCAAGTTCTGTCACTTCATTATTCAATGTTGCAAAATTGGCAGATAATCCAAGAGTGAAATCATTAGTGCGAATAAGATCTGCATTCAACATGAATTCAATACCCTTGTTGACCATAGAACCGACATTCCTTGTAATACTGCCGAATCCTGAAGTCCTGGTCAGGGGAACATTCTGCAACAGGTCGTAAGTTTCCTTGTTGTAATATGAGAATGAACCATCTACCCTGTTGTTGAAAAAAGCAAAGTCGAAACCAACATCATAGTTCCTGTTCTTCTCCCATGTAAGTGCATTATTACCATATCCGTCAGGGTATGAAGCACCCAGCCCTCCATAATCAGCAGAATAGCCAATCAATGACTGGAAAGCATTCAGACCAACACCGGAGTTACCGCTGACACCATATGATCCCCTGAACCTCAGGTTGTCAATAAATCCTACTCCTGCCATAAAGTTCTCCTGGCTCATGTTCCATGCCACGCCAACAGCCCAGAAATTACCAAACCTGCGGTCTTCGGCAAACCTTGAAGATCCTTCTCTTCGGAAGGTGAAGTCAGCAATATACTTACCCATATAGCTATAGTTCATCATACCCAGGTATGACAGGTTGGCCCAGTCAGTAAATGATGATGTGGCATCAAAGTTGGATCCTGAAGATGCAACGTTTGTTAACCCGTCAGTTACAAAGTTCTCACCATAGGCATACATGTACCATGACTTGTATTTCTGGTACTCTATAAGAGCTTTCAGGTCAATCCTGTGGTTGTCAAGGAAGTTAATGGTATAATCGAGTGAATTCTGGAATACCATATTGAAATCCTGATCAAGGGTGGTGTAAGAACTACCATTCTCATCCTTTGAATCCCCATGAACCCTGTTCCGATAATCCTTGTAATGAGACATTATCCAGTCAAATGCATATAATGACTTGAACTTGAGGTTATCGATTATCTCATATTCAATATAGCTGTTTGAGAGGAAACGGAGCATGTGGTTCCATGTAATATTTTCCTGCTGCAGGTAAATAATGTTGAATATTGAAGCATTGTAATCAATATTCGGTGTACCGTCATCATTATAAGCTGGTATTGTAGGCGGCATGAAATACTTCAGGATATGCGGATTTCCGAAATAAGCTGATGTCTCAAGGAAAATATGATCCTGGTTGGTATAGGATACAGTGTTTGTGGTAGAGAAGTTTATTTTGTCACTGAATCTCCTTTGGAAGTTAAGCTGTCCGTTAATCCTTTCAAAAAGGTTTCCTATAACAACAGATTCCTGATTCATATATCCCAGTGAAGCATAGAATGATGAAACATTATCTCCTCCTGATGCAGATAAGTTTAACTTGTAGGTTGGGGCATTCTTGTTCAGAACAACATTTCCCCAGTCGCCTTCAGGCCTTCCAATAGCATTCCAATCTGTGTATTGGTATACTCCAAACAGGTCCTGGTCAACAGCAAAATCATAGGCCTGTTCAGGTGTAGTAAGGCTGTAATCTTCACCATAAGTGTTTAGCACAGCTTCAAGGTAAAGCTCTTCCCTCTGCACGGCTGTCAGTTCTTTACGACCATCAACGGCCTTGTTCTGGAAACCGTAGCTGGCCGTAAGGTTAAATCTTGTTTTACCTGCTTTACCTTTGTTGGTGGTAATAACGATAACACCGTTTGATCCCCTGGCACCGTAAGCTGATGTTGCAGAAGCATCTTTCAGTACGGTTATTGACTCAATGTCTTCGCTGTTTAGAGCAGCAAGGGAGCTCAAAGATGAAAAAGCTGATGAACCGGTCATTTCTTCCTGAATAACGGGTACACCATCTATAACAAATAATGGATCATTGGATGCAGTAAGAGAGCTTACACCCCTGATCCTGATCTCCTGCCTTGATCCGGGAGTTCCGGAAAAAGTGTTAATGACCAGACCTGCGACCTTACCCTGAAGGGTCTGGTCAACAGATGCGACGGGAGTCTCCCTTAGTTTGTCACCGGAAACCTGTACTGTCGAACCTGTGAGCTGATTTTTACCCCTGGTGCTATAACCAGTTACGATTACTTCTCCAAGGGCCTGCAGGTCCTCCACCATTACAACATTGATGACAGATTTTCCCGCAATTTCAAAGGCCTGAGTAGTCAGTCCGACGAAGGAAAACTGTAATGTTGTGGCAGTTTCAGGTACCTCAATCGAATAGTTACCATCAACATCCGAAATAGCACCAATAGTACTACCAACGACTACGATCTGAACACCAGGCAATGGAGTTCCATCTTCTGCACTGGTAATAGTACCGGTTATCTGCCTGGTCTGTGCCTGGACAAGCTGTAAGCCCAGGAAGGCCAGTAGCATGACTAAAACAGAAATTTTCTTCATAAGTTATTAATTTAGGTTTATAAAAGAAGTAGTGTGTTTTAGATTAGTATATTATGTTATTAAATCCTAAAGAACTTAAAAACATGGAGTTACACATAAAAAATGACATAATAATTCAGATAATAATTCACTATCCCCTTTAAATAGGAAACCCAAATATATAAAAAATAATTAAGAACCTATTTAGGTTGCTATTTTTAGTATTATGCTTCTACATATTACATAAGATGGTTAATGAACCTTTATGGTTGCGTCAATGTTAAATGGATGGATCTTCATGCCGCAAGGAAGCCCTGAATTAAAGTGACCACCTTGCTTACATTCTCATTGAAAATTCTGATGACCTCTTCCCAGGATACCGGTACTTCATCCTTATGCCAGCTGTCATAATCGGTGCTCATGGCAATGGTAACATATGGTATACATAGCTCATTGGCCAGCACAGCTTCGGGAGCTATTGACATGTTCACCAGGTCGGCACCCCATATGCGAAACATTTTAGATTCGGCGCGGGTCGAGAACCGGGGCCCTTCAATGGTTATTATGCATCCTCTTTTGTGTATTGACAAACCTACTCTCCCAGCGGCTTTTATAAGTGCATCTCTCATATCAGGATTAAAAGGATCAGCCATCGGAGTATGTTTCATAACACCCGGGTCAAAAGCATCGTAAAAACTGAGGTCCCTTCTGCGTGTGAAATCTATGAACTGGTCAGGGATTATAATGTCACCCCTGCCTATCTCTTCACGAAGACTACCACATGCTGTCGTGGATATTATTTTACTGCAGCCCCTTTCTCTTAATGACCAGATATTAGCTCTGTTGTTAACCTGGGTTGGAGGGATGGTGTGTTCCCTCCCATGACGTGACAACAGGATAACTGGCTTATTTTCTACAAAGCCTTCAAGAAGTGTGGATGAAGGATCACCCCAGGGAGTTGTGCACCTGATCTCTTTCTGATCCTTGAGGATGTCCGGATTTTCGAGCCCTGAACCACCTATTATTCCAATTTTCTCCATTAATCTTCTCCTATATATGACATAAGGACATTGATGGCTTCATCCATATCATTGCCAAAGGTTATTATTCCTGAAGGATCACCACCCATGACTATGATTCTCTTCTCTATTACTTTGCTGTCACGGAATAACCTGAAAACATCCAGGGCAAGGCCTGCTGTTCCATATTCATATTCCTCTTTTGTTGTCGGAACCTTACCCTTCAACCTCTGCCACAACTCAAGATTATGGACATGTATTATCGCATTTGTCCCCTGATCAACCTGGTATATGGCAGCGTGGGTAAGTGATTCGGAAGAAGCTTTGAGCGGGCCGGTGCACTTTATAGCATTATCCTCAAAATTGAAACCCTCCACACGGACATAATGCTCAGGTTCCAGTACGGGTATTTCCCCCGTTGATGAGGCCGTAATAAAAAACTTATTGCTGTCACCGTACCGGCAACTCATATTGCCGAAACCCACACCATTCTCATATGCCCCGATAAGATCCATATTAAATAATACCTCCCTCCAGTAGTTCAGAATATAATATGGTTCATCAGGAATAACGGGTCCTGATTGTGTCCAGTAACAATTGAATTTTATAACTCCTTCCATATATGATCATTATTTTTCTGATAACAATTTTTTGATATCTTCTTCACGTGCCCTGCATATACCCTTTTCTGTTATTAAACCGGTGATGAGGTCTGCAGGTGTTATGTCAAAACCATAATTGACAGCCCTGGCGTTTTCCGGGCTTGTCCTTACATTCACTATTTCATCATTATAAAAACCCTCAATATATAATACTTCCTTTTCATCCCTTTCTTCCACGGGAATCTCTTTTCTGGCATTTTTAATATTTACATCCAGGGATGAGGTTGGCAGAGCTACATAAAAAGGTATGTTATTATGACTGGCAGCCAGGGCCTTGAGGTAAGTACCACTCTTATTGGCCGTGTCCCCGTTAAGGGCTGTCCTGTCACTTCCTGTAATTACTATGTCCACTTTCCCTTCCTGCATCAGGTGGCCACCGGCATTGTCTGTAATGATTGTGTAAGGAACACCATGATTGCCGAGCTCCCAGGCAGTAAGACGTGCTCCCTGGTTACGGGGACGGGTCTCATCAACCCATACATGTACCTTTATTCCCTTATCATGGGCAAGATATACAGGGGCTGTAGCTGTACCATAATCAACACAGGCCAGCCAGCCAGCATTGCAGTGGGTAAGGATGTTTACCGGTTCTCCCTTCTTGCTTTTACTTAACTTCCTGATGATCTCAAGCCCTTTTTCACCTATCTTCCTGCATTTCATCTTTTCTTCTGTTGCAATATCCATTGCCGTTTTAAGAGAAGCAGCAATAAGCCTGTCGCGACGGCAAAATTCTTGAAGAACATCAATCTGCCTGTCAACGGCCCACTCAAGGTTGACAGCTGTCGGACGTGCTGACTTAAGATATTTTGATGCATTCATGAGGTGTTCACGGGTCCTGGTATAGGCAGTTATCTCCAGGCA
>CAZSJH010000108.1:7238-9536 GCA_964607105.1 uncultured Rikenellaceae bacterium
ACACCTATCAAAGGAGCACCTCTCAGCTTCATATTCCTGATAGCATTGAATACATCTTCAACAGTTCTTAATGATATTATTTCAAATTTATAAGGTAGTTTGGTCTGATCGATGATGTTTACCTCAGTATCATCGTCTTTGTTAAGCCAGATGGATTCGTAATGTTTATCCCCGATACGCATTCCTTGCTTTTATTTCATGCGTTATATATAAATGTTCAAAATTAATAAAAAATAGGGAAATTGTTTAGGAGTTTAGGGGTTGTTGAACCGTTGAACAGTGTAATCGTTGAATCGGGATTAACGAGAAACGAGAAACAACAAAACCTGATCCATCACCCGGTACACGGTTATCCAGCATATGGATATCTCAGACTTAACCTTAGCCTTCTTTCCTTACTATGCCATAAAACAGGATATCAATAATCGCATCAAGCTGAGTATCAAGACCATAATTTCTCTTCTGCCAGAAGAGTGGCAACTCCAGTCCCTTCAGGGCAGTCTGTACCGCCAGTGCTGAAAGAGCGGTGTTTTCAATGTTGAAATGACCACTTTTAACACCTCTCCATAATACATAACGGATAAAAGCAATCTCCATCATGTCGTACTTCTCACGCTGCTTTTCAATAAAATCAAAATGATCCAGATCCCTGTTGAATATTGCATTGTAATAATTGGATAGTTTTTCGAACAAACTCATCCTTACCTTAACGTACCTTCTCAATATATATTCCGGATCATCCGTGCTCTTTATTACTTTAGACAGCACATACTTAAGCACTTGTGCCTCGTGATCAATTACAGCCTCAAAGATCTCCTCCTTGCTGCTGAAATAATAATATATGGAACTTTTTCCCTTATTCAGTGCCCTGGCAATCTCCTCCATGGTGGTCTTCTTAAAGCCGTAACGGCTGAATATCTCACTTGCACTCAACACTATCTTTTCCCTAAATTTTTCTTTATCAACCATTTGGTAGAGTAATGCATTATGTGCGAAAGATACCGATATTATCCGTTAAAAGAAAAGCTTATTAGATTTTTTAGAATTAAATGGTCGATTATTCGAATTCCGGCAAAGAGCAAAGGGCAGGGAGCAAGGAGCAGGGAGCATGGAGAAGAGGGCACGGAGAAAACGGGAAAAATTTATATATTTAGTAAATAAATAACTCGCTGAATTAAAATAGGAAGACAATGAAAAATTTTCGATTTGAAGATTTAGAAATATGGCACAATGCCATTGAACTTGGTGACAGGCTATTTGATATAGCAGAATTAGCTGATCGCAAGAAGCTCTATAAATTCGCTGAACAATTGAGAAGTTCAGGATTGTCAATTTCAAACAATATAGCTGAAGGATCTGGATCCTTTTCAAAAAAGGAATTCAGCCAGTTTCTCAATATTGCCAGAAGATCAGTTTTTGAGTGTGCAAACATGATAATCATATTTCACAGAAGACTGATAATTGAAAATAAAAGAAAACTAGAATTAATTAATGACCTGGCTTACTTAAGCAAAAGAATCACAACTTTAAGAAAAACACTTAACTAAAAAATCATCAAGCACATACTCCCTGCCCCAGGCTCCCTGCCCCAGGCTCCCTGCACCCTGCACCCTGCTCCTTGCACCCTGCTATTACCCGGTCTTCTGCCTGTGTTTTCTCAGACTGATAACCAAGCCAACCACTCCGATTGCTATAAAAGGCAAGCTCAGCCACTGCCCCATATTAAGCGTCATATTTGATTCAAAAGCTACCTGGTCTTCCTTGACGTATTCAACGAAAAACCTGAATACAAAAACCAGTATGAGAAAAAGACTGAAAGGCACACCACTGATGAATTCCCCCTTCTTTCTCCAGTATATCCTGAACAGTATAAAGAAGGTAGTTAAATATGCAAGCGCTTCATATATCTGGGTGGGATGCTTTGGTACTGTCTCACCGTTCCGCAGAAAGACAAATCCCCAGGGAAGGGTTGTCTCAACCCCGTATATCTCCGAATTCATTAAATTACCCAGTCGTATCATAGCCCCGCCAAGAGCAACCACAATCACTATGCGGTCGAGTATCCACATATATGGTTTCTTTTCTTTCCTTACCCAGAGCCAGAGAACAAACAATATACCGATGGCTGCCCCGTGGCTTGCCAGTCCGCCACGCCAGATCTTCAGTATCTCCAACGGGTTGCTCAGGTAATATGATGGCTCATAAAAAAGACAGTGCCCCAGACGTGCACCTATTATTACTCCAAGAGCCATATATATGGTGAGCTTGTCAAGCATTTCATCCTTTAATCCTTCATTT
>CAZSJH010000109.1:0-9528 GCA_964607105.1 uncultured Rikenellaceae bacterium
GCTTGTTTTACCGGGATTGGCTGTTTTCTTCACTTTGCTCACAAGTCATTCAGTTAAAAAAAAAACATTTAACGTTTGGCCCTTCCCCTCAGGAAGATTCCCTCCGGTACTATGACCTCTGCTGACTCCTGACCGTTCAGCCATACATCACTGCATAGGTTGTCGGCTATGAACAAACATCACCGACTTATCAGTCAGGCCTCCCCGGGTAAGAACGATAACTTTCATCCCATCTACCTGCTGCATTTACTCCAAGGGTTCCGGACAGTATCGGACTTTGTTTTGTATTGCAAACTCGTCCACCCCTCATAAGCCTTATGCAATTTCTGTTCGTCAGGCCGGGACTTTGCCGCTGGCTTCCTTCAGATTCCACCTCACGATGGACACCCTTGCCTTAAGCTAATGCTTCCCACTGTCAAAGTGCATTCGGGACTTTCACCCTATAGTTATCGCCCATGCCGGGCGCACAATAAAAACCCCCGACACTTGGCCGGGGGTGTGCTGCATTCCCTCAGTTGTAGCCCTTGAAAGAAACCTGGCTAAATGTCCAACTGTCCAATACCTATAGGAAATGGACGGACGGACAACTGAGACTTGTGCATCCTCTATCCATGTTAGCAGGGTTTTAGTAAATAAAAACCACCTGTCAGGGTATTTAAGACGACAACCATAATACTTATTCATCATATATACAAGTAGTTAAAATTTTTATAAGATTCAGTTTCCCCACACTTGCCCCACACTTCTCTATATTGCCTTTAATTTGACCTGGTTCTTCCAAATAGTTCTGATCCTTTCAGCGTGCTCTTTTGGAGTTACTTTTATATACCTCAGGAAAGAGGATTCTGTCTTATGGCCCGTTATTGCCATTATATCCAAGGTCGGTACTCCCATCAAATAATTATTTGTGGCAAAACTGCGCCGGCCAGTGTGGGTTGTGACGAGTTCATGCTTCTTATATGCTTTACTGCGCTTTATGCCTCCTTTTGTGATTGAAATATGGATCTCCTCATTCAGCTTTGCCTTCTTGGTAATTTCTTTTAAGTATTTGTTAAACTTTTGATTAGTAATGGGGGGTGGTAATTGACTATCGTATTTATCCAGAATAGCTTTCACAGTATCATGAACCGGAATAACGACTCTGCCTCCTGTTTTGCTCTGCTTGATACTGATAAAACCATTGTCTATTGAATTTGGTGTTATTTGTGAAATATCCGAGAAACGAACTCCCGTCCAGCATCCAACAATGAACAGATCCCTGACTTTTTCAAGTCTTTCATTGCCGGAAAGGTCAAGACTATAAATGGCATTTAGTTCATCCTGGTTCAAATATATGCTCTGGCTCTCCTCGGTAATTGCACTAAAACGTGGACTCTTGTAATGTCTGAATTTATTATAGCCTTTATCGGTGGCAGCATTTAAGAAAATTTTAAGCGTCTGTATCTTTTTGCCAATAGTGTTTGTGGCAAGATTAAGACTTTGTAGGTACTCTACAAAACCATAGTAAAGATCCAGATCAATATCCTTAAAATCAATCGGGGTATCTATATGATTGGAATACTCTTTCAGGTAATAAAAGGTCCGTTCATATTCCCTAATCATTTTATAACACACCGGCCTTCCAGACTTTGGGTTGACTCGAGTAGGTGCCTTATCAATGAAATCTTGAATAAATGTAAAGAGATCAATTATTTTCTCAGCATACTTTTCGGGAAACCAGAATTTATCAACGGTCAAAGAAAGCCACTCCCTATTCTTTTCAGCATGATCTTGAACATTTGATAGCTCATTAAAGATATGGTTCCGAAGATCTCTGAGATTTTTATTTATCTTGTCCTTATCAATAGCTTCTGCAATCTGTCTTACCTCCCCGCTATTATTATTGAATTGGTTAGGTTGGACCTTAATTCCGCTTTTCACTGTAATGTCAATATCTCTGCCTGATCTCAACCGGCAGTAAACATGAGATAGCTTGTCTTTTTTTGCACTTGTCCTGGTGAAGTATTTAACCGTTGCCATGAGATGTGGGTTAGTGGTTATTCATATCAACAAAGATAGTATTTTCCCCACTTTTTCCCCACATTTTTTAAACAAATTTGAACATAGCCTAACATAGCACATCATTATAAAGTACCTAATACCTTTATATAATGTCAACTTCAGAAGGTTATGTGTAGAAAATATTAGTTATTCAGAAAGTCAATGTGTTAACGAAAATCTCGTCCTGCTACCCCGACAAATAAAAAGGACCATCAATCGAAGATTGGTGGTCCTTTTTGTTTGAATCACCCACCCAAACGGATCATGAGCGATGAGCCAAGGGGCGAAGAGCGAGTAATCTTACTCCTGATCAAAATTCTTATGATAGGTTTACGCTTATTCACCTATGGATGGGAATACACTGAAGTGGGGATGCCATCTTTATCCACGGGCAAAACCGTGGCCCTGACTCTCCCGCTGGTCGGTCAGGGGTCTTCGCTCTGCTCCGGCTATTGTTATTTAACCCCTCGCGAGAGTGATTTTTGCATTTCTTAATTTGTTTTAATCACGAAATTTCTTAAATTTTCAATGTCCTAGTGCTGAGTTTAAATAAATTCCGAGATTATGAAAAAATATAATATCATATACCTGGTCCTGGTATCTGTCATTTTAATATTTGCCTGTAAAAAAGAAGATGAGAAAAGTGAACGTTTTAAAATTCTTACCGGCCAGGTATGGACAACTGACAGTCTCCTGGTTAACGGAGAGGATGCAGGGGGCCCCGGGGGATTGCTTGAAAAAATGGCCGGCGATGCTGAATTCCGTCCAGAGGGTACAGGCTATTTCGGTCAGTACATAGGCACCTGGTACTTTACGAATAATGAGACAGAAATTACCATTCGCTCTGATTCACTGGCTTTTCCATTAACATCACAAATTGTAGAACTTACCAGGCAGTCGTTCAAGATTACCACCAGCTTCCCGACCGCCATACAAGGTGTTAATCTGGCAATCAGGATCACGTTCAAACCAAAATAAGATGTATCTATGCGTTTTTACATCTCCCTTCTGATATTATTTTTCTGCTCTTATGCACCCATAGAAGCAAACAATTGCATTATTAGAGGAGCAGTATATGATGCCAGTACCAGGGAGTCTCTTCCGGGTGTAAATATTATTTACGGCATTGACCAGGGTACCACAACTGACAGCGAAGGGAAATTTATCTTAAGTGTATCTCCCGGAAGAACAGTAGTTACATTCAGATATGTAGGTTATAATCCGCTTACAAAATCTTTTAACCTTTCTGCAGATGACACGGTTAATATAGATATCCTGCTAAATCCGATTATAAATGAAATAAATGAGGTTGTCATAACTGCAGGCAGGTCAGAACAACGTATTTCAGAACTAACTGTTTCAATGGATATTATAAAACCGTATGTTCTGAATCAGAACCATTCAGTAAATGCCGAGGAAATTCTCAATAAAACAGGTGGTATTGAAATTCTGGATGGACAGGCCTCCATAAGGGGGGGCAGCGGTTACAGCTACGGTGCAGGAAGCAGGGTGTTAGCACTGATTGACGGACTTCCGATTCTGTCAACTGATGCCGGAAATATAAAATGGGCTACACTCCCAATGGAGAATATCGCCCAGATAGAGGTGATAAAGGGAGCTTCTTCGGTCCTGTACGGATCATCAGCATTAAATGGAGTTATCAACTTCATAACAGCCGAGCCCGGACCTGTTCCCCTTACCAGGATATCGGTTATTGCAGGCATCTATGATAAACCATCAAATAAAGACTGGGTATGGTGGAACTCGCCCAGGATGACACAGAGCATATCACTATCTCATTCGGGAAAATATAACAATACAGAAATCGGCATCGGCGCAAGAGTCTTAAACGATAATGGGTACAGAAAGCTTAATGAAGAAGCCTTTGGTCGCATAAACCTGAATGTAAAGCAAAACAGTAAGAAATATGAATCTCTTTCATACGGTGCTGCACTTAATGCCACACATACAAATAAAAATGATTTCCTGCTCTGGGAAGATGCAGAATTCGGTGCATTGAAGCAAAATGAGTCAACTGCTATGGAATTCAGAGGAAGTTCGGTAGCTATAGACCCATTCGTCTCAATAAATAATAATGATCGCTTTAAACACGATTTAAAACTACGCTTACTGACCAATATCAATAAACTACCTGATAACAGTAATAATAACAGTGATTCGCATTCAATATATTCTGAATACCAGTTCAGTTACAACAGCTCTGAAAAATTTAAGCTAATAGCCGGTCTGAGTCAGCAATACAGTATAATAAACTCGAATTTCCATGGAGACCATAAGGGCCTTAATATAGCAGCGTATGCACAGGCTGATATCAACCCATTTGAGCGATTAAAGTTAGTTGGCGGTGTTAGATTGGAGCAGAATCTTCTTGATGGTCAGGCCGACAAACTTGTTCCTATCGGCAGGTTTGGACTGAATCTGAGGATAAGGGAATCTACATTTCTTCGTGCTTCATACGGACAGGGCTACCGTTACCCATCCATAGCTGAAAAACATGCTTACACAACTGTTGGATCCATTAAGATTATACCAAATACAGAGATAAGACCCGAATCAGGATGGAGTTCGGAGATAGGCTTAAAACATGCTATTTCTACTACTGCATTGAGCGGACAGGCAGATATCTCAGTTTTTTATTCCCAGAATAGTGATATGATTGAATATGTCTTTGGCTATTATCCGGACCCTCTAACAGAAACCTATTCTTACGGGTTCCGACCTGTAAATATTGAGAACTCAAGAGTATACGGAGCAGAAGTTGAGTTTATGCTGAACAGAAGTTTCGGTGGGTTTAATACCACAGTCAGGGGAGGATATACCTTTATGTACCCTGTTGAGTTTAATGGTGTTACCCTGAAAAATACAGGGATATACTTAAAATTCAGAAGAAAACACTCCGCGGAACTTTCAGTGTCAACCATCTATAACAGTTTTGAGACGGGTTTGAGCTGTTACATAAAATCCAGAATACTTGAGATTGATGATGTTTTTATCAATCCGCTTACGCGGGAAGACATACTTCCCGGATTCTATGATTACTGGACTGAAAATAATACCGGGCATTTCTTACTGGATATTTACGCCAGGTACAGGTTCAATACTACCTATGATATATCTCTCTCAGTAAAGAATCTTACTAATACGGAATATATGGGCCGTCCTGGTGATATAATGCCACAGAGATACTACAGCCTGCAGTTCGGAGCCAGGTTTTAATAAGTAGCATCGGAGTGGTCAGCTATGTCCCCTATTTAGCACAGCCCGGAAATGTCGTGGTTTAATAAGTTTTATCTGACAATATCCGAGGATTCAAAAAATCTGTTTAAACGGTTTAACCAATACTATTTTGAAAATTATCCTACTCAATTGAAAATCTAGTCGAATATTCTTTTATTCCCAGAGCATCAGCGTCCTCTTGAGTTAATTTCTTTATAGTGATTGAATCATTCTTCCATGAAACCTGATAAGGCTGACCATCTTTCTGACTTCCTCCTCCAATATCCCAAATACCACTTTTATCATTTAGCACACAGTAATCCAACTGGGCTATAAAATCTATCAGAGGTGCAGCAGGATGTGACCACTTGCTGCTTGTAGCGCACCATTCAATAGCTTTGATTCTTTCAGCTAAAACATCATTATCCAGATCAACTGCAGGCCGAACTGCCTTGATATAAGATTCATTATTACCACAGGATTTACCATAATTAGAACCTGATGCATTAATGACAAAACGTAATTTATCATCCGGTAGGATATTTATACTATCGTTATGAAAAAAACCGATATAACTGTTGTATTTATTCGAACTTACTGTATAATTATCCTCGCCAAGATTTGATATTATTTTCCCATTACGGATTAATTGAATTGTTATCCTGATATCTGTCACATCTACACTTCCAAGAATTATCTTGTAAAATATATAGTCATTGATTTTCTCATTGCTCAGATTATAAGTAAACATTTCCGTTACTGGTTGTCCATATAAAAATCGGGATGTAGTGAATGATCTATTTATAATTTCACTCAGTTTATCTTCCTGGTCAAGGTGAAGATTGATTGTAGGCTCTTTAAATGCCTCAAATATGAAATCAGTATAGTTCACAAGCTCAAATAAAGAATCAGCCCTTGAATAAAATTCAACCTGTTCAATTTCATTATTTGCCTGCTGAGCTTTATGAAAGGCTTTCAGCGCCAGTATTAGATTTTCTTTTTTCTGTGCCAGCTGTTCCAACACTTCATTAACATACCTTCCGTCAGGGTAATTTTCGAGGTATTCCGAATAAGCAGTATTTCTATTTTCAAGTAGTGCTTGCTGCCAGGTAATTTCTTCAATTAATAGATTTGCACTATCAACATATATAGCGTTGGGATACTCAGTAATGTAAATCTTCAATTCTTCGAGAGATTCGGAGTTCTTTGCCTTATTATAATCCCTTTTTTCCTTATTGCATGAATTAAACAATAAAATTACGGTGAGGGTCAGGGCTGAAATTAACAGGATTTTTTTCATAGGTTAAAAAGTTAAATTAATATGAGATAATGATTATGATCCAAATACAAAAACTAACTTACTTAAGTATGGTTTAAGAGGTGAATATCCACTGGGAAAATTATTTTGAAAAGAAATTACCTGCTTACAATTTAAGAAAATTATCATTTTTATACTATGAATCGCAGCTTTATATTCATCTGATTAAGTAATTACTTATAATTCTGATATCCAGCTATACTTAGTCATGAAATCATAGTTATTAGTTACCCCCTACGGTGATGGGTTGGGATGGAGATATAATTCTATCCACGGGTATAACCGTGGCTATTACTATTCACCCACTCCGTGGCTTGATGAGGATAGTTGCTTTATTCTATCCACGGGTATAACCGTGGCTATTACTATTCACCCACTCCGTGGATGTCATACAGCAGAGAGCGGGTGACATCCGCCTGACCCACGTCAAGAATCCAGATCCCTGCTTTTCTGTTTGTTATTTCTTCAGTAGATCCCTTATCTCGGTTAGGAGCACCTCTTCTTTTGAAGGAGATGGAGGAGCAGTAGCTTCTTCTTCTTTCTCCTTCTTTTCCATTTTTTCCTTCATCTTATTATATCCTTTCACAACCAGGAAGATGGCCAGGGCTACAATGAAAAAAGTTATGATAGTGTTTATGAACAGACCATAACTTATAGCTACCTCAGGTACAGCCGTATCGCCATTCATGGCAGCTGCCTTCAGTACAATTTTAAGATTTGAAAAATCGACATTCCCCAGCAACAATCCAATGGGAGGCATAATAATGTGATCTACAAGAGATTTTACTATGGCTCCAAAGTAGAGAGCCATAATCAGGCCTACTGCCATTTCCATTACATTACCCTTGGCGATAAATTTTTTGAACTCATTTAGCATAATTACATCGGGTTAAAGGTTAGTTAATATAATTACCTAGTGTACAAAAGTATTGTAAGTTACAATAATAATCATAAAGCTGTATAAGATATACAAGTATACTTAACTCTGAAAATCCCACTTAGTTTATTGCATATCATCATTCTCAAAATTATTTTCTGACTATCTTTCTGTAAGGAATCATGTTTTTTCTTACAGCAACTCTGTATTTATCAAGGTCATTACCACTCTCTGGCTTACAAGTACCTGATTCAAAGATATCAGCGAGCTCGAACATTGTATACAGGAATACGCTCTATACCAAACGCATTACAGATTATCTCTGCTGCTTCGAGTATCTGGAGGGCAGAGACTCCTTAAGCCACAACACCCATTATAACTTTCCTCCGATTCAGTTCATTCCAGAATCGAATAAATCTTGACGGTTTCAAACCTCCGTACAAAGTGGGATTATATCCCCCTTCAAAGGGGGATGCGTTTAAGAAATCTTGATCTCTTTTGAAGGTTTTGGTTTCATTTCCTCACTCTTTGGTAAGGTTATCTGTAGAATCCCATCAGAATATTTAGCATTTATCTTATCAACATTCACCGCGTTCTCAGGAACATTGAATGAAAGCTGGAAAGATTGATAGCTAAACTCACGTCGTGTTATTTTTTCATAAAAATGCCATTTTGTCTTATTCGGATGGATGATATATCTATTCTTTCTAATCACCCCTCCCCTTGCGGAAGAACTCAATAAGGAATTTATTCTTTGATTTCAGGGCTTCTGCAAGGCTCCCTTCAAAAATCACTTTACCCTCATCAATAAAAATGATCCTGTCGGCTACCCTGAATATACTTGACACCTCGTGGGTTATCATTATTACTGTCATACCTAGCAACTTCTGAAGGTTAAGTATCAGGTTATCGAGGGAGGCCAGTGATACCGGGTCGAGCCCGGAGCCTGGTTCATCGCAGAAAAGTAGTGGTGGGTCCATTATAATTGCCCTGGCCAGGGCGGCCCTTTTGAGCATCCCGCCACTCAGGCTTGACGGGAACATATTATATGATCCCTGGAGGTTAACGAGTTTTAATTTCAATTTGACGAGCCTTTCAATCAGGTCAGCAGGTAAGTCAGTATGTTGTTGCAGTGGAAGTGCAACATTTTCACCCACCGTAAGTGAGTTCAATAAGGCACCATTCTGATAAAACACACCCAGCCTGGTGTAAAAATTCTTTTGTTCAACTTCATCCAGCCGGGACGGATTCAACCCCATGACAGAAACAGAATCTCCCTCACTGGGGTATAAGCCCAGAAGGTGCTTTAACAGCACTGTCTTGCCTGAGCCACTACTTCCAAGTATAACTGTTACGTCCCCGTGGAAGGCCTTAAAGCTGACATCTGACAGAATAATTTCATCATCAAATATTGCCGTAAGATTAGTGACTTTTATAACAACACTGTCAGGACTCATATTAATTGATTAATGCTAGTAAAAAATTATGCCCATGATACTGTCAGCTATTATCACAAGGGAAATAGCTACAACAACTGCCTGTGTAGTAACTTTACCCACCAGGTCTGCTCCCTGTTTGACCCTGAAGCCGAAATAGCTTCCGGTGATAACGATAAGATATGCAAACACCAGGCTTTTAATAACACCGAATAATATGTCTTTCATCAAGAATGCTTCCTGCATCCTGTGTATAAATACCAGGGGTGAAATATCCAGGGATGTAACTGCAATTACCAGTCCTCCCGCTATACCACATACATCAGCTATAATGGTAAGAAATGGTAGAGTTATAAGAGCACCATGCATTTTAGGTACTATAACAAAGCGCACCGGGTTCATACCCATTGTTCTCAGGGCATCGGTTTCACTTGTAACATTCATTGTAGCTATTTCTGCAGCTATTGACGATCCACTCCTGCCGGCAACCATAATAGCTGTAATTAAAGGCCCCATCTCACTCATCATGGCAATAACAGTAAGGTCGACTATATAAATGTTAGCCCCGAATGAGCGCAACTGTGCTGCTGATTGCAGAGCCAGCACCAGGCCAATAATAA
>CAZSJH010000110.1:0-9496 GCA_964607105.1 uncultured Rikenellaceae bacterium
TAACCTGAATTAAATAGTATTATTGTTTAAGGGTAGGTTCCTATTAGAGATCTGCCTTTATTTTTACTGCCTTTTCTCATTAAGTATTATATTGCATCAATAAATAACTCGATATTATGAAGAATGTGCTCCTTGTCTCACTGTTATTGTTCATATCTCTTTTAAGTGCATGCCAGAATAACAATCCGGATCCTGAACTTCAATGGCCATCATACAGGGGTTATTATGCCTCAGGTGTTCTTAATAATGTGGATCTACCCAATTCCTGGAGTATCGGAGCCGAAGCTGAAATATTATGGAAAACAGATTTACCCGGACTCTCACTTTCCAGTCCTGTGATCTGGGGTGACAGGATATTTATCACAACTGCAGTGAGCGCTCAGGATACCAGTGGTCTCAGAACTTTTATGAGCGGAAATGTACAACCTGTTGAAGATGATTCATACCATGAATGGAAGGTTTATTGCATTGATAAGAAAAGTGGTGGAATTATATGGGAAGAGACTGCCTGTGAGGGCGTACCTGAAGTGAAAAGACATCCTATGTCTACTCATGCCAACACAACTATGTCAACAGATGGAGAATATGCTGTGGCATTCTTTGGTTCGGAAGGTTTGTATTGTTATGATATGGCCGGGAAACTTCTATGGTCAAAAGATTTCGGACTTTTGCGGTCTGCATTCTTTATTGCAGAGGCTGCTGAATGGGAATTTGCCAGCTCTCCAATAATTCATAAGGGAGTAGTAATAGTACAGGTTGATGTCCTGGAAGATTCATTTGTTGCTGCTTTAGATGTGGCCACCGGCAAGGAGTTATGGAGAACGGAGAGGGATGAATACCCTGGTTGGTCAACACCTAACATCTATTGCTTTGAAGGCAGGGATATAGTTGCTGTGAATGGTTTTAAGCATCGTGGTGGTTATGATTTTCTGACAGGTGAACCAATCTGGAAAATGTCAGGTGGAGGGGACATACCAATACCAACCCCTGTAGTCGGTGAGGATCTGGTATATTTTAACAGTGCACATGGAAGACTTTCACCAGTTATTGCCGTAAGAAAGTCAGCTGCAGGTGATATAACACTGAAAGACGAAGAAACCTCAAATGAGGGCGTGGAATGGTCACATCCAAGAGGAGGAGCATATATTCAATCAATATTATTATATGATAATTATATCTACAATACGAGGTTGAATGGACAGGTTCACTGCTATAACGCCATTAATGGCGAGGAGCTATACAGGGAAAAAATAGGGAAAGCTGAATTTTTCCTCAGTTCTCCTGTGGCTTCCGATGGTAAAATATATATTACAAGCGTGCCAGGGGAAGTATATATTCTTGATGCCGGACCTGAATTCAGAATAAGCGGACAATTCTCGCTCGGAGATGTATGTATGACAACACCTGCTATTACTGAAGGAATGATGATATTCAGGACAGAGCATAGCCTGGTTGCAGTCGGTAAAAAATGAATATTATTATTCTTTCCTTAAAGTTAAGGTAAGACTTCTCCTGACAATCTTATTTACAGTAATTTGAATGCTGGTATATCCTGTTATAGCTATTGCCAGGATGATAAAACCAAGTAGAGTAAAAGGTACCTGGGTGTCAGAAATTAATGATGGTATGGTTGCCACAAGAGCAGGAATTGTTCCTGCCAGAATGCCTGCTGACAATATTAACATATGCTCTTTAAGGATCATTTTTCTCAGGCTTCCCAACCTGAATCCTGCAGCAATCATCAGGGCAAATTCTGTCTTCCTTAAATCAAGGTTTCTGATCAGAACAAATCCAAGTCCTATTACGCCCATGATCAGTCCGAAACCTCCCAGGGTAAGAAAGACTGTAAGATAGGTATTTGTAACCACATAGAATGAAGCCAGTCTTTCATAAGTGGGGCTTAATTCCGTACCATATGCTGACAGGCTCCCGGCAAGATCATCCTGGTATGCATTAATAAGATGGGTATCACCATCCACCAGGAAAATATTACTGCCGGAGACTGAAGGAAATAACCTGTTAAAGTTTTCCAGGCCTATGATAATATTTCCCTGGAAAATTGAACTTTTTAATCCTGCAGCAATAATTATATTTATTATGGTCCCATCTTCAGCAGGGATAAAAATTGTATCACCTGCTTCTTTAATAAGATTCCATTGCATAACTGTCTGATCAACAATCCCATATATTGTATTACCTGAAAGATCCCTGTTTATATAATCCCATGGGTCAGTTTCTTCCAGACCTTTCATTACAGTGGCAAACGAGAAGGCATCGTCTCTTGAGAAAATTGTAACATCCAGACCGAGCACCGGCGGTGTCTCTACCTGGTTCAGGTTAAGACAGCTGGCATCATTACCTTCCTGTTTACGTACCTGTATGAAATGTGCATCTTTATATAGTTCCTGGTTCAGATTATATTCATACCTGCCCCTGGTGCTGTTCATATCGTATATCAGTGGAGTAATTGTTTCGCCCCATATAAGATAAGCTCCCGTACCACTATTCCTGGATAATATTTCGGTATCAAAACTTTTCCTGTTAGCTCCGGTTATAATAACTGTAAACAAACCTGCTCCAAGGAAAAGTATCGGTGTTAAAGCTCTGACAGGGTGATGTGCATAATATGACCAGGAAGGATTAACGGATATCGGGGATCTTTTGCCTATTATACGGTATTTCCTGAAAATAAGTGTTATCAGGTATAAAAGGAAGCTTATAAATACCATCAATCCGCATAGAAACCACAATAAAGTGTCATTATCGCTAATCATTATTGATATTGTGATTAAGACCAGTGTTGTGATTGCTGATATTGAAAATAAAACAGGAAAAAATTTTGCTAATGATCTTCTTACTGCAGGTATTCGTTGATTTTCCTTCCTTTTCAGATGATTTCTGAGCTGCAGTGCCATTACTGTCATTACAATAAATAAAGTTATAATAAGACCTAACAGCATGCTTAATGGATCAGAGGAGGCTTTGAGGGTATTGGTTTGTACAGCGCCCTGCCAGACTGAATTAAGTGATTTAATTATAAGATTATTCACAAGCAGGCCTGTAAATATACCTGCGATACTTCCCGTTAAGGCCAGTGGAACAGATTCCACAATAAATAGTCTGAAGATCTTTTTCCTGCCAAAGCCCAGAGCATTCAGGGTGGAAACCTGTTCTTTACGGGACTCAAACTGTGTTGACACAACCAGTATGAGCAGTATCACAGACGACAATATGATGAAGAACCCAAGACTCAGGAAAAGTGTACTGAAATCCACACTGTTACTTGCAGCAAGGAGTGCTTTTTCTCTTATATTATCAATCCTGAAACCCATCTCGCCTGGTTTAATATTCTTACCCAGGTTTGCACGTGTTTCAGTTAAATTAATTGCCCCTGGGAGCCTTATTGCTGTGGCAGTACCGAAATTATTTGACCATAATTTCTTGCCTGTTTCATAGTTTATATATGCCTTTGGACATCCACCATATAGATTCCAGTAATCCTCATCTTTATCCCTGATTAAACTCATATCAATCTGGAAGCCAGCATCCCAGTTGCTACATGATTCCTTACCGGATATACCCGGGAAAGGAGGCATCAGATAAGGATCTGACCATTCATCATCCATTTCTATTATATCGCCTATTACGAAATCCTGTTTGTTTTCTTCAAGGGTCTTATAGGGTCCCGTAATAAAATAGGTGAAACTCAGGCTATCACCTATCTTTGCACCCAGGTCATCAGCAAGCCAATCATTAATTATAACCTGTGTACTATCGGGGACATTTTCGTATAATTCCCCGGGCAATGCTGAAACGAAAGAGTAGGGAGTTGCTGAGTTATCTTTTTCAAGACTGTTTACCAGATAAGTCATCACAGGACCGGAACCGGGCACTAATGCGGTTATCAGACTTAACTCCTTATCAGTTATAAAAATCCTATCTGAAAGTATATCATTCTTTGATGCGGATTCAGAAAACCTCGTATAAAACCCTGCATCTTCAAAATCAAAGGAATCTGCAAGGATGTTTTCTGCTTCGGAAACACCGAGTTCAAGATCTGAATGTATAAGTATACGATTTATTTTTTCTGATCCGTTAAAATAGCCTGTAAATTCATTTAGAGATACGAAAATATTTAAGGGCTGTGTCTGGTTTATTCCCAGTGAGAAGTATTCAGGGCCACTGTTATCAAGTATTTCAACTACCTTCAGTACCAATGATTCGTACGCATCTTCCTCCGGAGTGAAAGGGGCTTCTAAAGGAATATCAGAAGGGTCGGGGAGCCTTATTACTATATCATCCCCTTTATCAACACCTAATTTTACAGCCAGTTTTGAATTAATAATTGTTTCTCCTTTATCAATAGAAAGACTGTCATTCTCCCCGTTGAAGTGAAAGAAAGAATTTTTAACTCCGAATACCTGGATATCCAATGCAGAAGTACCGGTACTGAAGTTTGTTGCCCATCCACTGGTCTCTAATATTCCTTCAATACCACCTCCTGAGATTTTTTCAATCCGGTCAGATAGTGAATAGGGAAAGTACTTGTTTCCTGCGCTGATAAAATATGCTGTACCATATAATTTTTGAATATTAGTTTCGGCCAGGCTTTTCCTCACAGACCTCCCTGTCAGTAAAGACCCTGTTATTATTGATGAAAGAGCAAGGATAATAAGGAATTGGTAGAGGGTAGATGTACGGTAATGACTAACCGATCTAAGTGCAATATGCAATATGCTAGGTTTCATGTGCTCCCTTTTTATGAACCTGATTTAAGTGAACCCTCTTCAAGCAAAAGTATCTTCCCAAGTTTACCGGCCAGTTTTGCAGAGTGTGTTACAGCAATTATAGTAATACCGGTTTCCCTGTTCAGTTCGAGCAGTAGGTCTGCCAGTTCATCCGAATTTCTGGCATCCAGTGATCCTGTTGGTTCATCTGCCAGTAAAAGTGAGGGACTGTTTACAAGAGCGCGTACCAGTGTTGCACGCTGTGCTTCTCCTCCTGATACCTGCCAGGGAAATTTATCCCTGGTTTTTTCGATCCCCGTCTTATTAAGAAGATAATCAACCCGTTTTTCTGTTTCGATTAATTCATCAAAGGTTTTTTTTCCTGCAAGAAGAGGAAGGCTTATGTTTTCTGAGATTGTCAGATGTGCCAGCAGGTGGTGTTCCTGAAATACAAAACCAATATTATCCCTTCTGAAAGCCGCTGCTTCTTCAGTACCATAATTACTTATATCATTGTTGTTAAATATAATATTTCCATTATCCGGACTATCGAGAAGCCCGATGATATTAAGCAGGGTTGTCTTACCTGATCCTGAAGGTCCTGCTATAGCAAGAGTTTCTCCGCGTAGGATTTCCAGTGATAATTTATCAAGAACAGTTCCTCTACCCGGGAACGATTTGCTTATACTTTTTAATTCCAGCATTTTGATTTATTTTTCATTGTCAGGTTAGAATTCCTCTATATAACTTCAGAAGTTTTTTGGCCATATTTTCTGAACTTAGTTTTTCTTCAATTGCCGTCCTTCCCCTTTTGATCATATCATCTATCTTTTTTCTGTCTTCGAGAGTTTCACAGATGGTATCAGCCAATTTTTGTACAGTATCAGGACTATAAAGCACACCTCCGCCTGTATGCTCAATTATTTCCGGGAAAGCACCGGTAGCAGGCTGCACAACGGGAACACCAGCAGAATTGGCTGTCAGGAGGTAAAGACCATAGGCATCATATTTTCTCACAGGTACACTCATCAGGCTTATTGAATTAAAGAATTCCTGTTTATGTTTTCCGGAAAACGAAGGATAAATTTTCACCCTGTCATCAAAGCCACTTTTCCTGAGCTTCCTCAGCTGTTCTTTAATGAAGGCTTTATTATCAGCTGTATAACCACCACATATATGCAGTTCCAGGGAGGGTATTCTCCTGTTTGACATGATGTCAATATATGCATCTACCAGCTTATCGAGCCCGTTCTGATAACTAAGTCTCGAATAGTAACCAATTGCCGGGTTCATTTGTTTCTTGTCCTTATACACTGCTATATCTTCTTCCAGTCCTGAAGGAACTACTTGTATACTATCGGGATTAACCCCTGTTTTTTTTATGACTACCTGTTTATAGTATTCACTCGGGCTGATAAAAAGATCTATATCTGATGATCCTTCTCGAATAAGATCCCATGCCTGTGACCTGTATGGTTCAACCATTTCATCTATCCACTCATCTTCATTTTGCAGGGAGCATACAATTTTTGATCCCAGTAATTCTTTTAACTGTCCTCCCAGACCCATAACCAGGGCATTTGCCAGATGAATTATGTCTGGCTTTCCTCCTTCCGACAAAAAATCTGCAAGCCTCCTGGCTTCTTTTGCGGTGCTGGCCATGTCTCCTCGTATCATGTTGATGGTTGTTTCCTCGAAGCCTTCTGTCCTTGTAGCCCCAGCTTTCCTTGCAGCCAGTCTGAGAAGGGGAGGAGCATCGAGGATCTTATCCATAAACCCGGGCATGTGCTCGAACATTTTTACTCTTTCCCTCAGGAACATTGAAACTGCTCCAAAAAAAACCGGGCTTTCTATCTCGTCTCCGAAATCACTTCCGATAGGAGGCAAATAGAGTGGCACGCCGATCATATCTATTTTACCCGTATGTTTCAGAGAAGATATATACAGTCTGTCTCTATGACAGTTTCCACAGTAAAACGAATCACCTGATCCTGTTACCAGGTATGCTACTTTTATCATATTATTTCTTATTACCAAAGGCCAGAAGCCTTCCGTCTTCAGTAAGAATACAAAACATATCGCCTGTTATTGCCGGAGAACTGCTAACAGGATTACCTGTATCAAAGCTCCATAGTTTTTTCCCGCTCTCAAGATCGAGTATATATATGAAGCTATCTCTTGAACCGAATAGTACTTTATCCCCTGAAATTATTGCAGATCCTGTAATCCTGCCATCAGTGCGATATTCCCAGAGCTTTTTACCTCCCTGGATGTTATAGCAGTACATATACTTATCTTCACTTCCTATCAGTGCTTTTGCTCTTCCTATTGCAGGAGTTGAGATAATTGAACTATATTCATTCCTTGCAGGTATCTCCCATGATATAGACATACTTAAAAGGTCAATACAGTAAAATATACCCTCATAGGATCCCACGTAAGCGTAATTGTCAAACAGTGCAGGCGATGATGCAATGTAAACTCCCAGATTGGCAGATCTTTCAACTTTGCCTGTGAGAGGATTCACTATCCTCAGTAGTCCGTCACAGCCACCGAACACTATCTTACCTCCTGAAATGGCAGGTGTGCCATTAACAAAATTATCTGTTTCTATTTTCCATACGAACTTGCCTGTATCCGGATCGATACAATGAAGATAATAGTCATAGCTTCCCACAATAATCATTGATCTATTCTTGTTGGTCCAGATATTCGCAGAGCCGGATATCTGGTTACCCGTCTCGTATTTCCAGACCAGTTTACCACTTCTGGTATCAATTGCTCTAAGGACACCATCAAGTGATCCTATTATGACTTTATTATCAATAATAAGTGGGGAGGCTTCAATTGTTGTTCCTGTCTCAAATATCCATTTTATTTTACCTTCGGATGATACAGCATAGAGGTCTCCATCATTATTTCCGAAGTAAATGGATCCTGCTGAAATCACCGGAGATGAGACTGTTCTGCTATCTGTTCTCAGATTCCAGAGCAATACGGGATCTTCTGGCAGTTTAGCGTTCGTCAGACCGGTAAGGTCTGTCCTTCCCCTGTAAATTGCCCAGTCCTGGCTTTTTAAGTTCAGCCCTGCCAGAAAACATATTGCAATAATTATAATCTTAATACTATTTTTCATCTCTAATTACTTCTCAATTTTTCCCAGTGCTCCTGTAGGACAAATATTTACTACATCATCAATACCGTTTTTCAGTATATCGTCAAAAGTTACGGTCAGAGGTTCAGACACCAGACTCATAGAACCCCTACCTGTAAAACAAAGAGAGGGGCTATCTGTTTGATCTGGACTTATTCTTATACACAATCCGCATTTAATACACTTTGCATTTTCGAAGATAAGCTTATTTCTTTCGTTGATTTTCTTTTCAATAGGATGGGATACAAGTTTAATTCTCGGATTTCTTGCTCCAAGTTCTTCTGATAGTTCCCTGAGACAGCAATTATCTTTTGCACGGCAGTCACAGTGCATGCAGGCTGCAGCCTCTTCCATCAGCTGATCTATATTTTGAGGCCCGGGCCACCTGGCACCTTCCTGCCTGCATTCTTTCAACCATTCCTTTTTTTCGTCATCAGTTATTCTGCCAAGTGTTGAGTTAAATCTTTTCCTCTGTACGCCTTGTTTTTCTTTTTTACTTTTGCCGGCTGTACTCTCACCCTTTCTCTTTGCTTCAGCCATATTCCTGATGGCATTCTTATCTTTCGCAGCAATGCCTGATAGTGCTGCATCCGAATCAAAACCGGGCAATAAGACTGTTGCCTCATTCTTGCTCAGGGCTTCGCCACTATCAATAAATGAATAGGTATATTTTATTATTTTCCTTATTGCAATTTTTTCATCGATCATTTTACGCCTGCAGGCATTTTCACAATAGCCGGGGCAGATTATGCATGCTACCCCGGGAAGGATTAATTCATTCTGTATCATTAATGCTGCTGACCTGAAGTCACCTTTCGCCACCAGCCTGTTCATGGCAGGTATATCCAGGCCCATAGGGCACACAAGACTGCATGGTGCTTCACATTCTGCCCTGTGCTCCGTTAACAGTAACTCGATAGCTTCCCTCCGTAGGTTCTCAACTTCATCACCAGAAGCTACTATGGCCATACCCTCAGCGGCACTGGCTGAACATGAAGGAATATACCTGTTATTCTTTTTATCTTTGACCATGCAAACCATGCAGGATGAATAATGAGGTAAACCCTTCTTATAGCAAAGTGATGGTATATAAATCCCATTCTGTCTTGCTGCTTCAATCAGCGGTGTGCCGTCGGGTACTGTTATTTCCTTATTATCAATTGTAAGCTTAACCATTTTTCATTTTTTCAACTGCATTAATCGGGCATACCTGGATACAGTTATCACACTTTATGCATATTTCGTTATCCACCACATGCTTTTCATATGGTGTTGTAGCAATTGCATCCACCGGGCATTCCCTTGCACATAAGGTACATCCGATACAGTCATCTGTAATATGGTATCGTATTAGGCTCTGGCATTTACCGGCAGGACATAATCCTTTAGTATGTGCTATATATTCCTCCCTGAAATATTTTATGGTTGTCAGTACAGGGTTGGGAGCAGTTTTACCCAGACCGCAGAGACTACCTTTAATAACAGCCTCACCAAGTCTTTCCAGTTCATCCAGTTCTTCAATGCTGGCTGTTCCCTCAGTAAAGCGGGTCAATATTTCCAGCATCTTCCCGGTGCCAACTCTACAGAAGGTGCATTTTCCACAGGATTGGTTATG
>CAZSJH010000111.1:0-9487 GCA_964607105.1 uncultured Rikenellaceae bacterium
GACCTTATCAGGGAAAATTTTGAAGATTATAATGAAGCCAACGCTGAATACTTAATAGAAAAAACCAGGAATCAGGTATTTGAAATATTGAAGAAAAGTTTAAGACCGGAATTCCTGAACCGCATAGATGAACTTATTATGTTCAAGCCACTTACAAAAGAAGACATAAGGGGCATCATTGACATACAACTCCGCAGGCTCGAAAAAATACTTAAGAAGCAAGATATAAGCTTCAGTATAAGTGATAGTTGCATCCAATACCTTCAGGAAAAGGGTTTCGACGTGCAGTTCGGGGCACGACCACTCAAAAGGCTTATTCAAAAGGAGATTACTGATAAAATATCTCTGGCTATCCTGAAAGGTGATATAGAACCGGGAGATACCGGAGTTATAATCGACAGCGACGGGAAGGAGACGTATATTAGAAGAGACTAAGGCCAGAGTCCCGAGAAACTTATGAGTTATGAGTGATGAATTACTAATAGCCCGGAACCAGTACCCAGTATTTACGCCGAAGCTTTAGTGAAGGTGGATACCCGGAAATCAACACCTGGTATTATTTTATCCTGTGAAACATCCTTTTAAACCTGATCTTACCAAAACCTCTGGCTTCTTTGTCTATAGACAACCATATTAATTTAGGCTTACCAACAATATGTTCCTCGGGAACAAATCCCCAATAGCGCGAGTCAGCTGAATTATGGCGATTATCTCCCATCATCCAGTAATAATCCATGCCGAAAGTATAAGTATCTGTTTCCTTACCATTTATAATTATCCTGCCATCATCTATCTCAAGGTCATTATTTTCGTATACCTCAATAATCCTTTCATAGATGGAAATATTGTTTGAATCAAGTTTCACGCTGGCACCCTTCTCAGGTATCCACAAGGGTCCATAATAGTCTTCGTTCCATGGATAATAAGGGTTATGAGGAAATATGACCACTCCATACTCCCCTGCCCTTCTTAGCTCTTTTCTTACTTCTACAACATTTCTGAAATTACTTATCTGTTCAGCATTTGATTTCGTGAGAGGCAGGTAATAGGTTGTTCCTGACACCATGTTCTGATCCGACTTATATATATCAAGTCTTTCGAAAGTCTTAGGGTTGATCCTGCTTCCATCGGTAATCACCCAGTAATTCATCTGTTGTGTTTCCGGTGGGTCTTCTTTTATGCCATTCACATACAATACACCCCCTTTAATTTCAATTGTATCACCCGGCAGTCCAACACATCTTTTTACGTAGTTTTCACGCCTGTCTGCCGGCCTGTAGATTATATCATTATTTCCCCATATCTCTTCACGGGCCATATCAAGATACTCTTCTGTTGATCTTTTACCACTGCCTATGAAAGTGTCATAGTTTTCAAGACTTCGTGCCTCGGACCTGACTATCTCATCATATGCCGTTGCCTGGTTCTGAAGGACAACGGTATCACCAGCCGGGAAGTTAAACACCACAACATCATATCTCTCCACATCACCAAAACCCTTAAGTCTTTTGTATGGAGCTTTTATCAGGTTTGACCATGATTTAGTCTTGATAATGGGTATTGTATGCTGTGTAAAGGGGAATGCGATGGGAGTATTCGGCAATCGTGGCCCGTATGCCACCTTGCTAACAGCAAGATGATCTCCCACCCTTAGCGATTTCTCCATGGAAGGAGTAGGTATTCTGTAGTTCTGGAAGAGAAAAATATTAATAAGGGTAACTGCTATAACAGCAAATATTAAAGCATCCAGCCACTCAATAAAAGTGCTGTTCGAACCTTCCCTTTTTTTCCAGAATGCCCAGTTTACTTTTTTGGTAATGTAAATATCAAAAACTATTGCTAATCCCAGTAAGAGCCAGTAGTTACCTACCCAGATAACCCATAAAAGATATATTATTGCTATTACTGCAAATTTGAAGTATTTGTTCTTTATAATATCCAGCATTGTTCCTTTTATTATTTGAGTGGCAAAAGTAATGTTTTAATTTAAAAGCCAAGCAAATTGCTCATTGTAAATACACCTTTCCTCTTATGGATATACTCAGCAGCAAAAACCGCACCAAGAGCAAAGCCCTGCCTGCTATGCGCATTGTGTTCAAGAGTTATTGTATCAATACCAGATATCCAATCTATCCTGTGGGTTCCGGTTACCTGTCCTTCCCTCACCGATTTTATACCTATTGATTCTTTTACGGAAGGTTCATCCTGATTCCATATTTTAAACCTGCTGCATTCATTTATAATATCTTCTGCCAGGCTTATCGAAGTACCGCTGGGAGCATCCTTCTTCATTATGTGATGTATCTCTTCAATACTGACATGGTAGCCGGGTAATTCATTCATTATAGCTGCCAGTCTCTTATTTAAATTAAAGAGTATGTTTACACCAATACTGAAATTTGACGAATGAATGAAGCTCCCTCCCTCCCTCTCGACCATGGTCTTGATATTTGCCAGTTGCCCGGTCCAACCGGTTGTTCCGGAGACTACAGGAATACCCTTTTTTATGCACCTGCTTATATTATGGAGGGCTGTTTCAGGCGTTGTAAACTCAATTGCTACATCTGAAGTGTCAAAAATTTCAGAATCAAAATCCTGATTATTATCCCTGTCGATCCTGAGAATAACCTGATGTCCCTTCGATTGAGCAATAGCCTCTACCTCCTTGCCCATTCTTCCATAACCGATTATCGTTATCTGCATATATTTGTTTTTTGAGCTAAAATACCCGTTTTTTTTTAGTAATGACAAATAAGGACAGAAACATTAATTACTAACTTTAAGGTTTTAAATTGAAAAGAATAAAATCAGTATGAGATCAATAAAAAGGCTGCTTCTCACATTAACAATCATTCTATTAACTTATTCACATCTGCAGGGCCAGAAAACAGATCCTTATCACCTGTCATCGGGTGGCTTTGGATATGTAATAGAAGAAAGCCCGGATATATCATTTTGGTGGTGTGAGGGAGCCTATAAGGTTATGCTCGATACTCCACTTCCTTCGAAACAGGGAGATACAATTTCATTGTTCTCTGCAGGGAATGAATATGAGCCATTCCAGTTGGTTGTAAATACTGATTCCAGGATAGAGAAATTAAGGATAAGTATAACGGATCTCGTTTCGGACACAAATAAAATAGACAGGGGAACTATTGAACTCAGGAAAGTGGAATATGTTAAAATAACAAAACCAACTGACAGTTACGGATATCCAGGTTACTGGCCTGATCCGCTGCCTGAGTTAAGGGGACCTGTAACTGCATTCGGCGGGGAGAATACATCCTTCTGGATAACAGTTTATGTCCCGGGTAAAACACCTGCAGGCATATATGAAGGTATATTAAGTGTGGAAAATACAAACTGGAAAAAAAATATACCGGTAAAACTTACGGTCTGGGGTTTTTCCCTTCCTGATGTACCCAGTCTGCGTTCAGGCTTTGGCCTCAGTGTGAACAAAATAGCAAAATATCATAACCTGGAAGCACCCGCTGATATCCGGGAAACATTCGACCTTTATATGAGAGCATTCAGGGACTATAAAATAGCCCCGTACGACCCTTTTTATCCATATCCCATAAAGGAAAAGGTAAGCGGTCTTGAATGGGAAGGAGGAATATTTGATTTTGATAATTCCTATAACGGGAATTATTCCTTGATGATTGCAGACGATAATCCTGCAGGCTCACCTGCTGCAAGATATAAAAGAATGATAGATTTTGATCCCATAAAAAAATATGTTTTAAGATGGAATATTAAAGGTGGAAAAGAAGATCAGCAATACTGTATACTTCTTGAAGGATACAATAAAGAAGGAGAGAAACTCGTATTTGAAAATAAAATGGAAGTGTTTACCTGCGATACCACATGGAAAAACCAGGAATTTGCACCGGGCTCTTTCTGCAATGAGGTTTCACAGGTAAGCCTCTCAATATTCCCCGCATTCAGAACAGCTACCGGTGAAGATACGGGCACTGTTTGGATCGATAATATCGTTCTTAATGAAACCGGAAGCAGGGCAAACATGATAAAACAGTCAGATTTTGAGGTTAAGGAGGATGATATTGATATTGAACTGGACTTCACGGATTTTGATTGGGCCGGTAACAGATACCTGGATGAGTTTGGGTTCAATTCTTTCAGGTTATTTCTCAAAGGCATGGGTAGCGGAACATATTACAGCCGTGAAGAAGGCGTATTTGAGGGGTTTACCCAGGGAACGCCGATATATAACAGGCTAATGGGAAAATACCTGCGTCTCATACAGGATCACCTGCAGGAGAAAGGTTGGCTCGGAAAGGAATATGTTTACTGGTTCGATGAACCGGGAGAAAAAGACTATCCCTTTGTAAGGGAAGGAATGGAAACAATAAAAAGATCGGCTCCCGGGATAAACACTTTCCTTACCGAAAATGAACCCGGACCTGAAATTATGGATGTTACCGATATTACATGTACAATATTCCACAGGGTCGATCCAGGGCGGGCAAAAAAAATAGTCAGCAGGGGCCAGGAATACTGGTCATACCTTTGTACGGCACCAAAAGCACCCTGGGTTTCATTGTTCATTGACCATGATGCAATAAATATGAGGATGTGGTTATGGATTACTCATTCATGGAAGCTCAATGGCATACTTATCTGGTCGATAAATTACTGGGATTCCTATTCAGCCTCTCCCAAGGCTTACCTGCAAAATCCGTGGACCGAACCAGCTTCTTATGTCCAGGGATATGGATGGCCTTATGGAAAACAGACTGTTTGGGGCAATGGTGATGGCAGGCTTTTCTATCCACCCAACAAAGATCCAAACAAGGATAAGAATATTTATATCACGGGACCCGTTCCATCAATTCGACTGGAATTTTTACGACAGGGAATAGAAGATTATGAGTATCTTATGATGCTGGAAAATATTGTTAGTGAAGATAATGTCAGGGACAGCAAAAAGAAAAGGAAAGCCGAGAAACTTCTTGACACAAGAGGAAAATTATTTACTGACGGCAAGACATACACCAAAGATCCTGATGATATACTGGAATACAGAAAAAAAATAGCAGAAATGATAATTGAATTAAAAAAATAAATTGTAATGAAAAGCTTAATATTTCTTCCTGTAGCCCTTGCCTTGATTCTAAGCTCCTGCTCAGTCACTGATAATGACAAAGAGGAATGGCAAAGTATTTTTAACGGTGAAACCCTTGATGGGTGGACAATTAAAATGACAGGATATCCCCCCGGTGAAAACTTCAATAATACTTTCAGGGTTGAGAATGGTGTACTGAGAGTATCATATGATAATTATGAAAGGTTTAACGGTGAGTTTGGCCATATATTTTATAATGAGAATTTATCGTCATATAAGCTGAGGCTCAAATATCGTTTTACCGGTGACCAGATCCCTGATGGACCTTCATGGGGATACAGAAACAGCGGTGTTATGCTTCACAGCCAGTCACCTGAATCTATGCTTATAGACCAGAATTTCCCGGTTTCCGTAGAAGCCCAGTTCCTTGGGGGTGATGGAGAAACAGAAAGAACAACACTGAATGTATGCACTCCGGGAACCAATATAATTATGAATGGAGAATTAATTACACAGCATTGTACCAATAGCAGTTCGAAGACATATCATGGTGATGTATGGGTTTCAACCGAACTCGTTGTCTATGCTGACAGTCTAATACATCATATTGTGGAAGGTGACACTGTGATAACATATTGTTCGCCTCAGATAGATGAAAATGATTTGCCCGAGGGCTTCCAGACACCTGGCGGCACATTGCTCTGTTCGGGATATATATCTCTCCAGGCAGAAAGCCATCCCGTGGAGTTCAAGGATATAGAGATTATGAAGATTAAATAATTTATAAAAAACGTAGAGACGTTGGCAACGTCTCTACATCTGAATATATCAAAAATTATTTCTGAAAAACGATTCTGCCTCCAACAATTGTATAATCTACCGTTGTTGTCATGATTTCATCGTCTGGAATTGTCATAAGGTCCTTATCGGTTATAACTATATCGGCAAGGTATCCCGGTTTTATCATCCCCTTGCGGTCCTCCATGAACTGTGAATATGCTGATCCCAGTGTATACAGCCTGATAGCCTCTTCCATAGACAGTTTTTCCTCCGGGAACCAACCCTCCCCTTCTTCACCGAGCCTGTCTTTCCGTGTTACTGCTGCGTATAGTCCTTCCATAGGGTTGAGAGGTTCTACGGTATAATCAGTTCCAAATGCAATACGGGCTCCAGCATCAAGAAGTGATCGCCAGGCATATGCTCCTTTACTTCTTTCCAGTCCGATTCTTTTCTCACAAAACCTTTTATCGGTTATACAATGTGTTGGTTGCATCGATGCTATGACCTCCAGTTCAGCAAACCGTTGAATATCTTCAGATATAAGCAACTGAGCATGCTCACTCCTGTGCCTGCTATCGCGAACACCATTCATTTCCCGTGCTTTTTCGTAGGCATTAAGTATCCAGTTGTTTGCTTTAGTACCTATGGCATGTATACCTATCTGGAAGCCTGAGGCATCAGCAGCTATAACCTTTTCCTCCAGTTCTTCATAAGTCATCTGCGGCAATCCGGTCTTGTCGGGTTCATCACTGAAAGGTTCAAACATCAGTGCGGTGGCAGAACCCAGTGTACCGTCAATAAATCCTTTAAGATAACCAAACCTGAGCCAGTTACTTTCAGAGGGATATTTTTCACGCTGTTCCTGGTAAATCATCAGTTGTTCTTCGTCTGCTGTCAATACACCCCCTATATCTATTCTGGAAGTCAGTTCGCCCTCTTTTTCAAGCTTTTCGTACATCGACCAGTCAGCCCTGCCCGGTATCTGTATACTTGTAACACCTAGTTTTCTTGCTTTCTCCAGTGCCATCAGGTATCCTTTCCATTCCATTTCTGCTTCTTCCTCCTTTGTTATTTCAACAGGTACTGCTCCATATCTAAGAAGACGCTTTGCCGATTCCTTGAATATGCCTGTCAGTTCTCCCGTTTCAGGATCGCGTTGTATCTCACCCCCGAACGGGTCTGGAGTATCTTTTGTTATCCCTGATTTTTCAATTACATAACTATTTACCAGTACCGAATGTCCATCTGCCCTGCTCAGTGCTACAGGATTATCAGGAGCCACTTCATCGATAAGCTCTTTAGTAGGCCATTCCCTGGTAATAAACATTTCATGTTCCCAGTGACCACCTCTTATAAGCTCACCGGGCTTTGATCTTGCCACCTGTTCCTTCACTTTTTCGGTAATTACTGAAGGATCGGTAATATACCGTAGTTCCACGTAATCAGAATTCACGGGTCCGAAATGGGCATGAGCGTCATTAAAACCGGGTATAACCAGTCTTCCCCCGGCATCTATCACTTCGGTTAAAGAATCATCTATATACTTATTAATTCTTGAGTTCTTGCCAACTGCTACAATTCTGTCATCAATAACAGCTATGGCCTCAGCGCGGGGGTTATTCTCATCTATGGTTACAACTTTACCGTTAAGTATTACCATGTCAGCTTTTTCAGCCGGCGAACATGCAAACAGAGCGGTAAGTAAAAATAAGGAAACGAAAAAAATTGTATTTCTCATTGGATACAAGCTTAATTATTTATTGGGGTACAAAATATGAATTTTTATTTAATCATCGTATGATGGAAAAATTTAAAATAGGAACCGAGGAACCTGAGCCCTGAGAACTCGGGGTGTGAAAGTGACGAGCTCGACGAATCCCTGCGGCACGGCTCAGAGAACCATGCCAGCGGGGTGAGTCAATATTGGCACAGCGGAGCATGAGCCCGCTTTAGTAAGGTATAAATTAATAAGTCTTTGTACTTTTGCCTTTCGCCTTTCGCCTTTCGCCTTTCGCCTTTCGCCTTTCGCCTTTAATTAACCTCTGCTCCTTCTGGCTCCTCGCTAAATTAGCCCACCGGGCTAATTGTTCGCTGCGCTCACGAGCTCACTTCGTTCGGTTTTTTACGCTCGGCCCTCTTTCGCCTTTTGCCTTTATTTAATCCTGGTTTGTTCCGGTAACATTATCAATAAACTCATCCACATCATCTATAGCCTGCCTGGCATCTGAAAGAATAGGGTAGAAATTCATAAATGCATGTATCATTCCTTTATATTCGCGATATACAACATCGATACCTGCTTCCCTCATTTTCATAGCATAAGCCCTGCCCTCATCCCTCAGGGGATCAACCTGTGCTGTTATTACCAGTGCGGCAGGCATATCCTTATCCAGGCTTGCATTGAGAGGAGAAATATATGGATGACTTATATCAACATTATCCGGCAGGTATGCTGACATACATCTGTGCAAGTAATCCTCGCTCACAAAGTAAGTGTTACCCTCCCTTAGGAAATACTGACGTGAAGGAAAAACCGTTTCTTCAAAAGTAGTGGCTCCGCACACTATTATCTGAGCATTTATCGGAGGGCCACAGCTGTCACGACTTACTATCGGCATAACGGCTGCCAGGTTACCTCCGGCACTCTCCCCCATTACTATTATGTTTTCAGGGTTACCTCCATAATAATGGATATTGCTGTCTGCCCACTTTAATACTGAATAACAATCATTTACAGCTACCGGAAATTTGTATTCAGGAGCTAAGCGATAGTCAACCGAAATTAAAACAGTTTTTGTTTCCTTTGCCAGCTTCCTGCAATAGCCATCAAAAATGTCTACAGAGCCCCAGATAAAACCTCCGCCATGATAATAAATAAGCACGGGCAAGTCTTTTCTTTTATTCTGCGGCACATTACAATACAGGCGAAAATGAATCTCAGAGCTATCTGCTGGTAAATAGAAGTCCACATTTTGTTTTATTCCCGGCTTCAGGAGTTCCAGAAAGATCTTTTTTTTATCAAACACTGAATCTGGGTTAGCAGCGTACATTGCAGCATGTTTCAATATCAGGTTACACCTGGGGGATAATTCTGTTCCCGGTTCTGGTGTATCACAAGTGTTTTTTATCTCCGCCGGGCTATAACCGGTGAGGACACACATTATTTCGGTGCATGACTGAAGAATAAATAAGGGCAATACTGCTGATAACAATATTAAATACCTGTGTTGCATCGCAAAATCTTAAAGTATCGGTACAAATTACAAAATCTGTCTTTTTTTGTCAAGGTTTAAGCCAGGAATATTTTTACCCTTACCATCAATCCAAACATTCCTGCCCGGAATTTGATCCATTCATCAGCGTCCTCTTCCAAAGACCCAATTCTCCAAAACTTTTATCCTCAACTGTCGTTCGGTTATTAACGTTCGGCTCTCTTTTGTCTTAAATAACCTCTGCTCTGTCTGGCTCCTCGCTAAATTAGCCCACCGGGCTAATTGTTCGCTGCGCTCACGAGCTCACTTCGTTCGGTTTTTAACGTTCGGCCCTCGTTTGTCATTTGTCATTTGTCGTTTGTCGTTTGTCGTTTGTCGTTTGTCGTTTGTCGTTTGTCGTTTGTCGTTT
>CAZSJH010000112.1:0-9441 GCA_964607105.1 uncultured Rikenellaceae bacterium
GCTATTTTTACACCATCAGTAGGTGTACCGCTGCAAGCATATATCCTTTTTGTCTCTGTTTCCTTAAGCAATTTTACCCTTATGGGCATTTTAACTGTAAGTGCCTGTGACATGCCTGAACGGCTTTCGATAGTTGATACAACAACCACCTTCCCAAATTCCTGCATAAGCTCTGTAAGGGTATTCAGTCCCTCAGCATACAATCCGTCATCATTTGTCAGTAATATCAGTCTATCATCTTTCTCAACCTTCATATCATTAAAAGAGCTTTATTCACATTATATATCAAAATAAGCAAGAATTATACAAAGATAGTTAAATACAATAAGTTAAATAAAGTAAATTTTCATCTCAATACTTTTTTAAAAATCCTTACTTTTGCCAGAGCCAGTATGCTGGTAATTAAATACTGTTTATTTTATTTTACGCATGAAGATTTCATATAATTGGATACTTGAATACCTGAAAACAGATAAACAACCTGAAGAACTGAGCTCTATTCTGACAAATACAGGATTGGAAGTTGAAGGTATGGAAGACTGGATATCTTTGAAGGGTGGACTTAATGGAGTTGTGACAGGCCTGGTAAAAACATGCCAGAAACATCCAAATGCTGATAAACTTTTTGTTACAACAGTTTATACAGGCGAGCCTGATGACTTGAAAATTGTATGTGGTGCACCAAATGTTAAAGCAGGTCAGAAGGTTCTTGTAGCTAACCCTGGAACTATACTCAACTACCAGGGTAATGCTTTCGAATTAAAAAGATCAAAAATCAGGGGAGAGATCTCGGAAGGTATGATATGTTCTGAAGATGAACTGGGATTGGGCGATTCGCACGAAGGTATTATGGTTTTGCCTGAGAACACCCCGGTTGGCAAGCCTGCCCATGAAATATTTCCCGTAGAATATGATACTGTATTTGAAATCGGTTTGACACCAAACAGAATAGATGGTGGATCACATTTCGGTGTTGCTCGTGATCTGAATGCATACTTTAATATGTTCAAAACATCCTATGTCTCTCTGCCTTCAGTTGACAGTTTCAGGATTGATAATAATTCAAGGCCCATACCTGCTATCATAGAAAATGAGACAGATTGCATCAGATATTCAGGTCTTACCATAAGTGGCATAAATGTAAAAGAATCACCTGAATGGATTAAAAACAGGCTTAAGGCCATAGGTCTTACCCCTCTTAATAATATCGTGGACATTACAAATTATGTACTGCACGAATCGGGCCAGCCACTCCATGCTTTTGATGCTGATAAAATAGCAGGAAACAGGGTGATTGTTAAAAACCTGCCAGGTAAAACAAAGTTCACAACTCTTGATGATGAAATAAGAGAACTGTCAGAAAATGACCTTATGATCTGTGATGGAGAGAAAGGTATGTGTATAGCCGGTGTATTCGGAGGAAAAGGATCGGGTGTTACGGAAATGACTGTTAACATTTTTCTTGAGAGCGCATGTTTCAACCCAGTGGCAATAAGAAAAACAGCACGCAGGCATGCTCTTCATACAGATGCCTCATTCAGGTTTGAGAGAGGCTCGGATCCGAATATAACAATCTGGGCACTTAAAAGAGCGGCCTTGCTGGTGCAAGAATTAGCAGGCGGAGAAATAAGTTCAGAGATTGTAGACGTTTACCCTAAAAAAATAGAAAATCCTGTCGTGGAGCTAAGCTTCAAAAATATAACCAGACTCACAGGCAAGGAAATCAATAAGAAGGATATAAAAAATATACTTAATTCGCTCGACATAGATATTACTGATATAAGCGGAGATACTTTCACGTGTAAAGTACCCACATACAGGGTAGATGTCACAAGGGAGGCAGATATAATCGAAGAGATACTGCGTATTTATGGATACAATAATATTGAGTTCAGCGAGAAGGTCAATTCAACCCTGAGCTTCTTTGATAAGCCAAATAAGGAAAAGGTTATAAACACTTTATCGGAAATGCTGTCGGGTGCAGGCTTTACAGAGATAATGTCAAATTCACTTAATCCATCTGCCTGGTACCGCGAAAGCCCTGATTTTGCCGATAACAAAACTGTTATGCTTGCCAATCCCCTTAGCTCAGACCTTGATTGCATGAGGCAGTCACTATTATACGGTGGCCTGAGTGCAATATCCAGGAATATCAACAGGCAAAATCCTGACCTCAGATTCTACGAATTCGGGATCTGCTACTTTCTAAGGGAAAAACAGGACCCAGGAAGTACAGTAACGAATTACATTGAAAAACTCGCACTTGATCTGTTCATAACTGGAAACAAGAATCCGGAAAACTGGAATACACCTGGAGAGAAAACAGATTTTTACAGCGTCAAATCCATAATTGAAATTATTCTTCAGAAACTGGGATTCAATTACAATTCACTGACCGTCAAAGAAAGAAAACAGGATTATTATACAGAAGGACTTGAACTCAGTATCAAAGGTGAGCTGATTGCACACTTTGGAAAAATCAGCAAGCAGTATCTGAACAAGCAGGAAGTAAAAGAGGATGTTTTTTACGGCCATATTGAGTTTGATACTGTGCTCGAAAAGCTGAAACAGCAAAGCATTTCTTACAGTGAGCTACCCAAATATCCTTATGTAAGGAGAGACCTGGCTTTACTGGTTGACAAAGAAGTGAGCTTCGACCAGATTAAAAAAGTGGCATTTAAGACTGAAAAGGATCTCCTGAGGCAGGTAGGGCTTTTTGATGTATATGAAAGCGAAACGCTTGGAAAAAACAAAAAATCATATGCATTAAGCTTCATATTAAGGGATAACAAAAGAACCCTGACTGATAAAATAATAGACAAGGTAATGAAAAAGCTCGTTCAAGCATTTGAGAAGGAAACAGGTGCACATATCAGGTAGAAAAACCCAATATGAATTCATTGCTAAAAAAGATCAGTAATTATCTCTCCCTGGTAAGATTCAGCCATACAGTATTTGCAATGCCATTTGCTCTTCTTGGTTTCTTTACTGCAGTGAAAACCGGTGACAATGAATTCACCTGGAGATTGTTAATACTTGTATTACTGTGTATGGTGTTTGCAAGGAATGCAGCAATGGGCTTTAACAGGTATGTTGATTATAAATTTGATAAACTTAACCCCAGAACCGCTTTCAGGGAAATACCCTCGGGTATTATTAGCCCGCGGTCGGCACTTGTCTTCGTAATAGCCAACTCCATCCTCTTTGTTGTTTCGGCAGGTCTTATTAACAAATTGACCATGTTCCTGTCACCTCTTGCACTCTTAATAATACTGGGATACAGCATGACCAAGCGCTTCACATATTTCAGCCACCTGTTTCTGGGCCTGGCCCTGAGCCTGGCTCCGGTGGGAGCATATATTTCAATCACTGGCTGCTTTGACACTGTGCCTGTATTATACAGCTTTATTGTATTATTATGGGTTTCAGGATTTGATATAATTTATTCACTCCAGGATTCTGAATTTGACACAAATAACAGCTTACTATCAATACCCGTAAAGCTGGGCTATAAACATTCACTTTTTCTTTCAGCATTCCTTCATATACTATCCATAGTATTTGTTATAGTAGCAGGGTTGATATCACGAACCGGGCTCCTTTACTGGCTGGGAGCAATCATTTTTACCCTTATGCTTGTATATGAACATATTATCATAAAGCCCGGCGACAGCTCATCCATTTCTAAAGCATTCGGAACGATAAACAGTTATGCTGGTGTATCTTTCTGCGCCTTTGCCATAGCCGATCTTTATATCCACCAGGGGATCTAAGGAGCAGTACCCGGTTACCCGGTTTCAAAACCTGAAAATTACAGATATCCCTATCAGTTCCTTAAACTGCACCTTTGGTATTTTCCTGGGTGTTCCGTCCTCATTCAGGACCGGCTCATCATTCTTATCCAGTACAGGTATGAGTGTATCATCATCATATATCAGGTGTGTGTTCAGCCTGATATCAGTAAACCAGTTGAGCCTGGCTGTGGCAATCATTTCCCAATCAATATCAATATTAAGCGGATTATCAATATAGTTGGTAAACAATCTCAACTTATTCACCATAGTGACCTGATCGAAAATTGTTGTCTTATGGTTTATCTGGGCACTTATACCAGGCTCATGCCTCGACCTCTGATTTGCCTTAAGCCCGTGTTTGGTAGGATCAATCATGGCAGTGTCGGGCACAAATGTACCTTTATAGGATAAGGGAGCAAAGTTAATTGAGGTGTTATCGTTAGGTTTGTAATCGAGCCCCAGACCTATAGTAAGTGAAGCAGGATTAAAAAACTTGGATACTACTACTGAATCATTTGGATACTTATATCCAAATGCAAGTTGTGTGTTAAATAAGAGCAATGTACTGAAATCAAATTTTCCAAAAGCTTTGTTATTAAATTTTGAAACAATTTCTATCTGGTCAATATTTTTACGAATCCCACTCCCTGCACCAGTGATTATGCCAAACTTTATCCTGCCTGCATTATCCCATTTCATTTTCAGGTTTTTATTCGTATAACTCGCTGTGCCGGTAATATCAAGGAGGGTTGATATATTGCTCTCTCCTCCCTGTACCCAGTTTTTAATCATCGCCTGATTGAAGACGAAAGAGGCTTCTGAAAGAAATTTCCAGTACTGTGGTTTTACTTCTATCTTCCTTGTTTCGGCCAGCCTGGAGTTGTCAATTTTCCTGGTCTGGACCCTGGCATCCACAATATTTGGAGCCTTATCAGGACGCCTGAAATGTATCCCTCGTTCAACAACAATATCTATTGAATCAATTGAGGTACTGCCAATCCAGACAGATACTTGCTCATCCCATTCATTATTAAGCCATAACCTTGTCATCCTTGATGTATTATCGCTTAACCAGACAGGTATGGAATTGCTGGTTCCTGAAATAATGACCCTGCTTGAATCATTTTTTTCAATATGTTCAATAACTGTATTAATAGCTGAGTGGATTGAATCACCAACAAGTGGATAATCATAATAAAGAAAAGGAAAATCAGGATTGGAACTTATTACCTTTTTAAGAGTATCTGAAATTACAACTATAATGCTGTCATGTTTGGACGACCTCAAATACAAGGGCTTCTGTCTATCCGTCTGGATAAAAATATTATCCAGGTCTTTAGGGTCAATAATCATGAGGCTGTCCCTGATGCTCAGAATAGTATCCCCTGCTTCATATAAGCGCATGGTATCACTCAGGGCTATACCAGTATCAGCCATAAGGGGATCAAATATATCCTGGTTCTGAATCTTACCATTGTCTTTAACACTTTCAGAAGGTATGGGTATATGTATTGTATCCCACATAAAAAAACTGCTTGCAGGTATTTTAATCTTTGCCCAGTCATACTGCCTTACAAAATCCCTCGTTATGTACATTGGATCATTGGTTACCTCGAAGAGCAAACGCTTTATTGATTTTCTGAGCGGATCATTTTTACTGTTCCATGTATCACTTTCATACCATCCCGAGAGATAATCTATAGCCTGTTTAACATCAAAATGCACATTTCTGCTGCTGGCATTTGCAAGAGAATCTACATCAGCAGCCTGCATGAGTGTATCAATAACAAACCCTGCTGAATCTCTTTTTACTTCTTCCTGTGCTAAAACAGTATTAGTCTTTAGTGTTATCAATATTAATACAATTATGAAGGAGAGACATTTTCTGTGAATCGTAATCATACTCTATTGTTGGTCATTTTAATAGTTGTTATAATACCGTCTGTCTTTGCATAAGCAATGCCAAAATTAAGGCATTTCTACAATAAAACGAGTTTAGTTTGAAAACTTATATACCACAGATTATAATTTTGATGTTGGTGGTATTTTAGTTTCTTTTGCAATTCACTTTAAGGATTCCTATGAAAGACATGACCAAAGGTAATGAGGGCAAATTAATATTGCAGTTTGCATTACCCATGTTGGCCGGTAGTCTTTTTCAGCAGTTTTATAACATTGTCGACAGTATTATTGTTGGCAACTTTATCGGTAAGGAAGCACTGGCTGCTGTAGGAGCATCATTCCCCGTAATATTTGTCTTAATATCAATGATCATTGGGCTGGCCTCAGGTATCACCGTGGTGATATCACAGTATTTTGGCGCCAGGGATTATGCAAGTGTTAGAAAAGCTGTTGACACCATGTATATAGGAATGTTTTTTGCTTCCATAGTAGTTACTACCGTTGGACTTATTTTCAGCGAGGAAATCTTCAGACTTCTGAACCTGCCGGAGGAAGTAATGCCCATGGCTCTGGATTACCTTAATATATACCTGCTGGGTATGATCACTTTCTTTATTTTTAATGGCACCAGTGCCATACTCAGAGGTATGGGTGATTCAAAAACCCCACTCTACTTCCTTATAATTTCAACACTGACCAACGTAGGGCTTGACCTTCTATTTGTTATCGTCTTCAAAATGGGGGTGAAGGGTGTAGCCCTTGCAACCGTCATAGCCCAGACCGGTGCTCTTATTACTGCTATAATATACCTCAATAATTATCATCAGATAATTAAAATCAAATTGCATGGACTTGTATTCGACTGGAAAATATTCAATCAGAGCATAAAAATAGGATTGCCAACTGGTTTTCAGCATAGTTTTGTCGCATTAGGTAGTATGGCAATAATGGGAGTAGTAAACACTTTCGGGACAAATGTGATAGCAGCCTATTCAGTGGCAGCGCGACTTGATGTTATTGCTACCATACCTGCAATGATAATGGCACAGGCCCTTGCTACATTCGTTGGGCAGAACCTGGGAGCCAATAAATCAGAAAGGGTAAAGTCCGGTTTATTGTCAACAATCATACTTACAAGTATTGTTACCATTGCCACAACGGCAATAATTATTACTTTCGGTGACCTGTTCATGGATGCCTTCACAAATGACCAGAATGTTATAAAAATTGGATCTGAATATCTTACCATAGTGAGCCTGTTTTACCTTGTTTTTGCCTTTATGTTTACCTTCAATGGAGTAATGAGAGGAGCAGGTGACACTTTCCTGCCAATGATATTCACCCTGGTCTCACTGTGGTTAGTACGAATACCTTTTGCCGTATTCCTTTCAGACAGGCTCGGTGAGACAGGTATATGGTGGTCGTTCCCCATGAGCTGGGCTGTAGGTTTGATTATGTCATTTATATATTATCTCACCGGCCGCTGGAAGAAAAAGGTTATTGTCAAACCATAGCTTAGATAAAAGCTCTATTTTTAATACATTTGTTCAACAAATTCAGTAGTTATGATCCGATCAATGACAGGCTACGGTTCAGCTTATGCCGAAACTCCCGTGAAAAAAGTTACGGTTGAGTTACGATCACTGAACAGCAAGCAAATAGATATAAATACCAAAATACCATGGTATTATAAAGAAAAAGAAATAGAACTCAGATCGAAAATAAGTCAGGCCCTCCTGAGGGGTAAGGTTGATCTGGTCATTTCTATAGATACCCTTGATGACGAGAACCTGCCAACACTTAACAAAGATGCCATAAAGAACTACTATAAGCAATTGATTGACGTGGCAGGTGAGCTGTATATAGAAAACAGGAAGGAATTACTTTCCATTATAATGAGGCTCCCGGAAACACTTAAAACTGATAAGCAAACAGTCAGTGACGAAGAATGGGAAACGCTTAATGGATTGATGGATAATGCAATAATAGAACTAGATAAATTCAGGCTTGAAGAGGGTAAATCAATAGAGAAAGATATGAGGGAAAGAATCAGGAATATTGATGCCTGTATCAAAGAGATTATCCCCTTCGAAAAAGAAAGGATAAGCAGGATAAGAGAAAAAATTATTAACAACCTTAAACAGCTGGAAAATGAAAATATAGATGAAAACAGACTTGAGCAGGAAATATTGTATTACATTGAAAAACTGGACATAAATGAAGAGAAAGTAAGACTGAAAAAGCATTGCGATTATTTTATAGAAACTCTTGAAACAATAGATAGCCAGGGTAAAAAACTGGCTTTTATCTCACAGGAAATCGGAAGAGAAATAAATACCCTTGGGTCAAAAGCCAACGATGCGAGAATACAGAGGATCGTGGTTATGATGAAGGACGAACTGGAAAAAGTTAAAGAGCAGGTATTGAACGTGTTATGAAGAAAGAACAAACAAAAGGCAAATTAATAATAGTATCTGCTCCCTCGGGCTCAGGGAAAACCAGTATTGTCAAATACCTGCTGGAACATATTACGGATCTTGCTTTTTCAATCTCGGCTACCAGCAGATCACCACGCAGAAATGAAAAAGATGGGGTAGATTACTATTTTATGTCTGCTGTTGAGTTCAGGAATAAGATCAGAAAAGATGAATTTGTTGAATGGGAGGAAGTGTACACTGATACATATTATGGTACCCTCCGAAGTGAAATAAACAGAATGTGGAACAGTGGTCAGCACATTATATTTGATGTTGATGTTGAAGGAGGACTAAACCTCAAAAAAGAGTATGGCTGCAGGGCAATGTCATTGTTCATAAAACCTCCGGGCATTAATGAACTGAGGAAGCGATTACTAAACAGAGATACTGATCCCCCTCAAGAAATTGAGACTCGCATAAATAAATCAAGAGAAGAGATGGAGAAGGCCAACAGATTCGATAAAATCATAATAAATGATGATCTTGATAAAGCATGCATGGAAACCCTGGAAATTTGCAAAGGATTTTTGAAAAGTGATGAATTATGAAAACAGGACTCTACTTTGGTTCATTTAATCCTGTCCATATAGGACACATGGCTATTGCAAATTATATATATGAATATTCAGAGCTTGATGAGATATGGTTTGTAATAAGTCCACATAATCCTCTCAAAGAAAAAAGCAGTTTACTGGCCGACCACCACAGGTTCCGCCTGGCTGAAATTGCCCTAGGCGATGATCACAGGTTCATGATTTCAGATATTGAATCCTTACTACCCCGCCCTTCCTATACTATTGATACTCTGACACACCTGAAAGAAAAATATCCCGATCGTCAATTTGCCTTAATCATGGGAACCGATAACCTTCTGACCATAAATAAATGGAAGAACGCTGAAGTACTTGTTAACTCATGCAAGATTATTGTTTATCCAAGGAAGAGCAAGGAGAAAGAGCTTGCACCTGCAGTGAAATCAATGCTTCAGACTGCTGATATTGAGATAGTCAATGCTCCTGAGATTGAAATTTCAGGTACATTTATTCGTTCTGCCATCCGGGATGGCAAAGATATACGCTATTTCCTGCCCCATGGTGTATGGCAGTATATCAAAGACATGCATTTCTACGAGTAGGAGTACATTTTTATACATGCTACTAATTCAGGGTCGGCAGTACCAAATATATATACAAATGGAATAATGAGTCCCCTACGAAAAGGCATATTTTAATAACCCTCGCTGCACTTGCATCCCGATACCGGGATAC
>CAZSJH010000113.1:0-9380 GCA_964607105.1 uncultured Rikenellaceae bacterium
ACATCCTGAGCCCTGTCTGAAAGCCTTTCAATATGGTGTGTAAAATATCTGAGATGTGATTTCTCAGCCAGGCTTAGATCAGGCATGTCATGAAATATTTTCCTTTTTATCCTGTTGGCTATATCGTCGGTCTCGCCTTCAAAGTAATATACCTTGTTAAGTTTCTCACGTACATTATTTGGTTCCCTGAAGAAGGCTCTTAAAGCAGGCATTAATTCTTCGCAGGTTGCCAGGGAAGCCTCCGTCAGGTGGAGAATATCATTATTCAATGACTCCGGAAATGCGGGTATCTCAACATCAAACTGGCAAACAACCTCTTTTACAGTATCAATCAGATTATCTGTTTCATCTATCAGCATGGCCACTTCACTTCTGTGCTGAGGAAGGATACTGTGTACAATCATATCATTCTCGATTGATTTCTGTTTCTTGTCGGCTTCCGCTTCCAGCTTGTCTATTCTCTGCAGATAATCACTGAAGGTTTCAGTATCATTAGACAGGTAACTTCCTATGGCTCCCTTAAATGTTAAGAGACCATCCTCGACATTGTCGAAAAATTCATCGATTTTTATTATTATTTTTCCCGTATGCCTGGTAAGTATTCCCATAGTACCTCTTTTATTATGTTAATTTAAAAATGTTAAAATTCAGAATCTTATTATCCTGTATCCTTTATTATTTTTAAGATAGACTTTCAGTATTACCTGTATATCATTGTTGTCAACTGCCGGTTGTATGCTTTCATGAATAGCCTGAAGACCAAATCCCATTTCATTAATATCAAAGAAACCATAGCCGGCATACTGACCATTAATGATTTTTATTGCTGATTTCTCTTCTTCAGTACGTCCACTATCGATAATAAAAAAATTATCGCGACTGAAAACAAATTCATCCAGGGCTTTCTGTGCCCTCATATTATATGAAGCAGCATTTTCATCACCCATACATGCCCCACGGCATATGCCGACCTGCCTTTGAAAACATCCACTGCTTGATTTATAGAGGCCACACAGTTGCTGGCACAATTCATATTTATCAACTATTGCAGTCAGTTTTGATCTTGCACTTTCTTTAGAAGTAAAAACCGAGAGTGGATGAACATTATTATCCTTAATATTAACTATCCCGAAAGTAATATATCCCCTGTCATTATATTCCGATACAATACCCCAGGTATAGCCTGTTCTTCTCTGTGCCCTGTTATATAAGGGTTTGTCTTGTTTTATCTCTTGTGATTCCTTCAATAAGGCTATAAGTTCATTACCTGTCAGTTCATAATCAATATCAGCTATCTCATCTCTCATTTGCATAGCTCTTTTTGAACTGTTATTTGAAAGATGGGTCATAACTCTCTGGTAGATATTCTTGCTTTTGCCTATGTAGATCAGATCCTTATGGCAGTTATAGAAATAATAAACTCCAGACTCCTCTGGAAGCTTATCAAGTTTTTTAATATCAAGCGATGGATGGAGTTTAGAAATTTTGCTGTTCTTTATTATACCCGGGTTATATGAAGCCTCATCTGCCTGCAGTAATAATTCAAATAACCTGACAGTGGCCAGGGCATCGCCTGAAGCCCTGTGCCTGTCATTTATCTCTATGTCCAGCTCTTTGCACAGGTTGCCAAGGGAATATGAACTGTATCCCGGGAATAGCCTGCGGCTGAGACTGACTGTGTCGAGAAGGTTCCTGCGGTAGCTGTATCCCAGGTTTTTGAATTCCTGACGTATGAAGGAATAATCAAACCTGGCATTATGGGCAACAAATATCTTACCCTCGGTAATCTTAACTATATCTTTTGCTATTTCATAAAACCTTGGTGCATCTTCAACCATCTCATTGCTTATCCCTGTAAGATTGGTTATATAATAGGGTATATTCCTTTCAGGGTTAACCAGGCTACAGAATTTATTAAGTATTCTCTCACCGTCAAAAATAAATATGGCTATCTCGGTTATCCTTTCATTCCTCGGACTTCCTCCTGTGGTTTCTATGTCAACAATAGCATACAATGCACTAAAAATAAATACTAATATATGCAGATTTTGAGTACTGCTGAAAATAAGTTGCTATTTTTATAATTCAATATTTAAGTATTATGAGAGAGTGTTTCAGCAAGGTATTTATTGAGAATGGTAATATAAAGGACAGGTCTGAATTTGATCTCGGTAAAGTATTTGAAGATGAGGTTATTTATGAGGTTATAAGAATAAGAAAGGGGATACCAATATTCCTGTCCGACCATTATGAGCGACTTGGCAACAGCACTTCTTACAGCGGTTATACATTACTGCTTACATCCGACCAGCTCAGGGAACAGGTTTTAAAATTGATAGAACTGAGCGGAATAATGGAGGGGAATATTAAGGTGAGCCTGAAATATTCACCTTCATACACCGGATACCTTATTTATTATATTGATGCTCAGTACCCTGATGCCGATATGTATGAGAAAGGTGTGAGAGGTATACTTTATTATGCCGAGCGGCGTAATCCCGTTGCCAAGGTTTTTAACCATAAGCTGCGATCTTCAATATATTCTGAATTAATACAGGCCAATGCTTACGAGGCACTACTGGTAAACCGTGCTGCTTGTATAACAGAAGGAAGCAGGTCAAATATATTTTTTATTAAAAAAGATATAATTATTACGGCTCCTGATGACTGTGTTCTGGGGGGAATAACAAGAAAAAAAATCCTGAAAATATGCATGGATAAGGATTTTACTGTTGAGCTCAGATGTCTGAATGTTGGAGAGCTGGAAGGCGTGGATTCTGTATTTATGTCGGGGACTTCACCCAATGTATTACCTTTCAGAGAGATAGATCGCTATGGATTTAGTGTTGAAAACGAAATCTTGCACCAGGTTGCTGCCGCATACATAACCCTGATTGGAGATTATATAAACGAATTTTGAAAAAAATAAAGATAAATAGTCCAAATAACATTATTAAGAAACAAAGGGATGGCAAATATAAGGGATTTAAAGAAAGACATTGATTACCTCGTTTATGAGGTAATTTCAGATTGTTTTGCAGCAATGAGTGTTAACCAGGTAGAGAAAGTTTCTGATCAGTTATCTGAGATAGTGGCAGATGCTGTTTTATTAAGAAATGACCTGTTTTCCAGAACCAGGTACAGAGGGGATAAAGAGAAACCGGGTAATGCCAGGGAGTACTATCGCAACTTGCGCAAGGAACTTATAACCGGCATTGATGGTTTATTTAAGAGAATCAGCAAAGTGGTCAGCGATTGAAATGACTGTATATCATTCGCCCGCATTTTGAACAGCTGCCATCTTCGGTTTTCAGGTGGTCTATGCTGTAGCCGCTGCGTGATGTTATAACTGAACCACAATCAGGGCATATGGTATCCATTATGCCCTTTATGTTTATATTTCCGGGGTATACAAAATTTAATTTCTCTTTGGCTATGTAATAAAGGTCACGTATTGTTGATGCGGGAGTAGGAGGGGCTGAAAAATTATAGTTAGGGAAATACCTGCTCAGGTGAAAGACTGTATCCTTTCCCAGGTTATCATTAATCCATGATACGCAATCTGTGAACTCATCCCTGTTATCATTATGACCCGGGATTACAAGATAGGTGATCTCAAGGTGCTTGCCGCTCGAACGAATTTTTTTCAGGGTATTCAGTACAGGTTTAATTCCTGCACCTGTGTAATCCCGGTAAAATTCATTATTAAAAGCTTTCAGGTCAATATTGAATGCATCAATATATTCAATAAGACCGTTCAACGGTACCCTGTTTATGTAACCATTGCTTACCATTACGGTTGAAAGCCCGGAATTTTTTGCACCCTTAGCCATATCCATCATGAATTCATACCAGACAATAGGTTCATTATAGGTAAAGGCAAGGCCAATGTTCGAGCTTATTTTTCTTGCCTTTTCCAGTATTTTTGATGAGCTGATCTTATTCTTTCTACTGTTCATTATACTAACGGTAGGCTGAGATATCTCATAATTCTGGCAGAATAAACAACTCATGTTGCATCCGAATGATCCAACTGATAATATCTGTTTCCCGGGATAAAAATGATATAGTGGTTTTTTTTCAATCGGATCAAGAGCAAGAGCCGAGATATTTTCATAAACATCTGTATGCAGTTTCCCGTCAACATTATGCCTTACATTACATTTGCCTGTTTCGCCCGGTTTTATTCGGCAGTTATGCGGGCAAAGTGTGCATCTTATGTTATTTTCTCCTAATGATGTAAAATAAACAGCTTCCATTTTCTGTTAATTTTTCATAAAGTTAATGAATAATATAGGAACGCTTCTTTGCCCAATCCATCAGAAGTAATAAATTTGTGCATTTTAATCATTGTATACAATATTTACAGTAAATGGCGGGAAAGATAAATTACAGTTCCAGTCAACTCACCCTGCTGGTAGTGCTTCGTGTTTTGATAGGATGGCATTTCCTTTATGAAGGGTTATCAAAGCTTGTAAATCCAGATTGGTCATCAGTGGCTTTTCTGCTTGACTCAAAAGGATTTTTATCATCATTCTTCTACTCCCTGGCTTCAAACCCTGATGTTCTAAGAGTTGTTGACTTTCTAAATATGTGGGGGCTGATACTTATAGGTCTGGGTTTAATACTCGGATTATTTTCCAGGATTTCAGTTATAGCAGGAATAGCCCTTCTTGGGATGTACTATCTGTCTCATCCCCCCATGGCGGGGTATTCTTACTCAGTTCCTTCTGAAGGAGCTTATCTCTGGATAAATAAGAATTTGATTGAACTGGTAGCTCTTGCTGTCTTGTTAGTATTCCCTACATGGATGCAAACTGGTCTTGACAGCTTTATTTTTAAAAGAAAGTAAGCACAGGATATGAGTGATACAACTGATAAAAATGATGGATTATCGGGGATAAGCAGGCGTGATGTTGTTAAAGGCCTTGCTACCGTGCCCGTACTGGGAGCTTTTGCTTTTGCCTTTTACAGGAAGAGGAAGCATGCCAGACAGCTAAGAAACAGTATACTCGAAAATATTGACCTTCCTGATAATGAACCAGAAATACATGATCAGTCAGTTACAGGTGAGAAGATCAAACTGGGTATAATTGGATTCGGTATAAGAGGCCCTCAGATTGCTAAAGCAGCAGGATTCCTTCACCCAGAGAGTGTAGAGGCAATGAAGAAGGATGCAGAAGCCAACAGTGCCGATACAAGGTATCAGGAATTTATTGATCAGCAGGACCTTAATATTGAGATCACCGCTGTTTGTGATATTTTTTCAGTATATGCGAAGAAAGCCCAGGAAACAGGGGCAAACCTTGAAAGAAAAGGAAAAGAAATAAAGTATGGGGATATGCCTGTGATCTATAAGGATTACCGGGACCTTATCGCAGATAAAAATGTTGATGCGCTTATTATTGCCACACCCGACCACTGGCATGCACCAATGGCAATAGAGGCAGCAAGGGCTGGAAAGCATGTCTACTGTGAGAAACCCATGAGCTGGTCGGTTGAAGAAACATACGAGCTGAGAAATGCCATAAGGGAATCAGGAATCGTTTTTCAGCTTGGTCACCAGGGCAGGCAAACTGAAGCCTATAATAAAGCCAGGGAGCTTATTGACAATAATGTTATAGGCAATGTAAACCTGATAGAAGTTACTACTAATAGAAATACTCCCAATGGCGCATGGGTTTATCCTATTCACCCGGAAGCAGGCCCGGATACCATTGACTGGCCTAAATTTATTGGACAGGCTCCCTGGCATGATTTTAGCCTGGAACGCTTTTTTAGGTGGAGATGCTGGTGGGATTACAGTACCGGACTGTCAGGTGACCTGCTTACCCATGAATATGATGCAATGAACCAGATCCTTGGCCTGGGAATACCTGATACGGCAGTTTCGTCAGGAGGCATATATTATTTTAAAGACGGACGAACAGTCCCCGATGTGCTACATACAGTTTTCGAGTTTGATGAATATGATCTGGCTATGATGTACAGTGCTACGCTTGCTAACAGTAAATCCAGGGGTAAGGTCATTATGGGTCATGACGGCTATTTGGAAGTAAGCAATTCAATAACTGTTTATGCCGATCCCAATTCAACACGTTACAGGGAAAAACTTAATAAAGGAATTATTGATCCCTCATTGCCTATACTGTCATATGTGCCAGGGAAAAAGAATATTGATGCCGTAACATCGGCAACGGAACAGTATTTTGCCGGACGTGGACTGCTCTATACTTACAGGGGTGGAAAAAGGGTCGATACAACCCATCTCCATATAAAGGAATGGCTTAATTGTATAAGAACAGGTAGTATGCCATCCTGTAATATTGAGCAGGGATTTGATGAAGCCATAACCGCCCATATGGGGACAATTGCCTACAGGGAAGGACGAAAGGTGAAATGGGACAGGGAAAATGAAAAAATAATATGATTAAGCAAAAAACCTAAGATAAAAATGAAAAGACGTAACTTTATCAAAACAACAATTGCCGGAGCCACAGCTGCAATAGTGGTACCTTCATTTGCATGTTCAGCAGATGTTAAAAAAACCGGACTGATACTTTATACAGTGAGAAATGAAATGGAAAAAGATGCCGAGGCTACTCTTGACAGAATAGCTGAAATAGGTTATAACTGGCTCGAAGCAGCCAGTTATGCTGATGGCAAATTCTACGGCAAGAAACCAGCTGACTTCAGGAAAATGATTGAAAGCAGGGGAATGAAGCTTATAAGCAGCCATAATGGTTTAAACAGGAATAATCTTAATGAAGTGACGGGAGCAGCTGCTGAAGCAGGCCTGCAATACCTGGTTATACCATCATTGCCTCATAACTGGATGAATAGCGTAGATGCATTGATGGAAACTGCTGAGTTTATGAATACTGCAGGTGAAAAGTGTCGTGAATATGGCATGAAACTTGGATTTCATAATCACTGGACTGAATTTGAAACGGTGGAGGGCCAGCTGCCTTACGATGTATTCCTTAACAATACAGAACCCGGCCTGGTGACCTTCCAGCTTGATCTTGCCTGGGTAACAAGATCAGGAAATGACCCTGTTGAATATTTTGAAAAATTCCCGGGGCGTTTTGAACTTTGGCATGTGAAAGATCTGTCTGAAGAGAAAGAGGATACAACACTGGGTGAAGGAACAATGGATTTCACACAAATATTTGAGAAAGCTTCAACAGCAGGTATGAAATACTTCTTCGTTGAACAGGACAACTGCAGAACACATACACCGCTCGAAAGTATCGAGATAAGCAGGAATTACTTGCTGGAGAATATTTTATAACCTGTTATCCTGAGGGAGTCACTGATCTTATGGGCCAGGTTCATAACTAATCTATATCTCCACCCATTTTTCTTCCTGTGATGATTTTACCACTGCCTCAAGGAATTGCATACCGCGGACACCATCTTCTATGCCGGGGTAGTCATAAGACGGGTTAGGAGCTTTGCCTTCATTGTATGCCTGCAGGTGGAGCGCAAAATTCCTGTAAAGGTTGGCAAATGCTTCTATGAATCCTTCAGGATGGCCGGCAGGCAGCCTGCTGTGCATTCCTGCTATCTTACCCAGGGCCGTAAATCCTGTTCCTGTACGATATATCTGCACAGGGCTGTCTTTCCATCTTGCAATGAGAGTGTTTGGCTCCATCTGCTTCCAGCAAAGGCTGCCCTTTGTACCATAAATCCTTATACTGAAACCATTTTCCTCACCTACAGCTACCTGGCTGGCCACAAGGCTGCCTTTTATGTTGTCCTCAAAATTAAGTATAACATTCCCATCATCGTCCAGGAGACGTCCCTCAACGAATGTATTAAGTTGTGAGTAGAGTTTTACCACTTTTCTCCCGGTAATATATTCTGACAGTTGAAAAGCGTGTGTCCCTATATCTCCCATGCAACCTGCATTTCCTGCTTTTGCAGGATCAGCTCTCCATTCAGCCTGCTTATTGCCTTTCTTTTCTTCTCTGTCAGATAACCAGCCCTGTAAATACTCAACGATTACTTTCCGTATAACACCCAGTTCACCATCACTTACCATTTCCCTTGCCTTCTTTACCATTGGATAAGCGCTATAGTTGTGTGTGAAACAGAATAATTTATTGCTTTCATTCAGTGTCTTTCTGAGCTTATTTGCTTCGTCGACAGTCAGACAAAGGGGTTTGTCACATACCACGTGAAATCCTGCCCTGAGCGATTCCATGGCTGGTTCATAATGCAGATGATTAGGTGTCGCAATGCATATGAAATCGGGCCGCATATTTTCAGGCAACAATGCTTCTTTTTGAAGCATATCCTTCCAGTTATCATAGATGCGATCCTCACCCAGCCCATATTCATTCCCACTTTTAAGTGAGGTCACAGGATCGCGGCTGAATGCACCTGCAACAAGCTCTATCATATTATCCATCTTTGCTGCCATAAGGTGAACAGGTCCGATGAATGAACCTATACCCCCACCTATCATTGCCATTTTTAATTTCATAATACTTCATTTTTATAGAAAATTTCGATCTTGTTATCTTCAGCGTAGTCTATTATGAAATTTCTTACTTTCTGACCCAGGTCAGGATATTTAATACCCAGTTTAATTCTGACTCTTGATGAATCATTCATATGCAAGACCATGTCGTACAACCTTATTTCCAATTGCTTGATCTCTTCTGCATTCAGCCTTTTTGCAGGCAGCAGGCTATTCTGTCTTATGGAAATGTTTCCGTTTTCTCTTTTTATATATCTTTTTGCATATCCCAGGCCTGAATAAACCTGGAATACTCCAAAGAGAAGCAGGAAAATACTGCCTGCCCAGAATATTTTCTCGTTCTCAGGATACTTTATAAGGAATACCGTCCACCATCCCGCTGTAAAAATGCAGAGTAGTCCGAATATTACTATTAGAATCCTCACCAGGGCTTTGTTTTCCTTTTCGCCCAGAGATATGCTCTGTACACTCATGATATGATTAATTGATCCGCAATTTATTCTTTTTTGGGGACTATAAAAAGTCAATTTTTCTTTTGTTATGAGTGTTAGTTCTTATGATTTTTATAATTTTAGAGGTTTCAAAACTTAAATTCACCTAATGATGAAAGAAAAATCAAGTAAGATTTCAAGGCGTTCATTTATCGGCACTACCACTGCGGCGGCTGCCGGCCTTACAGTAATACCCAGTTCTGTGGTCAGCGGGCTTGGACACATTCCACCAAGCGACAAACTTAATATAGCCGGGATTGGAGTTGGAGGTATGGGAAATTCAAATCTCAGAGCTCTTAAGGACACTGAAAATATAGTAGCTGTTTGTGATGTAGACTGGGCTTATGCAAAGGCCAAAATGGATTCATATAAGAAAGCCAAACAATACTGGGATTTCCGTA
>CAZSJH010000114.1:0-9221 GCA_964607105.1 uncultured Rikenellaceae bacterium
CAATCAGGAATGTAATGGCTTACCTAATAAATATCCTTTTCTGCCCTGATTGCTATAACAAAGGATATGATATTGTTGGCCCGGATACAATGACTTACCGGGATATGTTACTGAAATATGCCAGGGTAAGGGGCTTACGAAGGTTTATCATACCACTGCCGATAATGACACCCAGATTATCCTCATACTGGCTTTTTTTTGTAACTACTGTATCATTTAAACTTGCGAGTAACCTGGTTGACAGTATGAAGGTTGAGATAATAGGTAAACCTAATGACCTGGCAAAGAACTTTGGTATTGACCTTATTCCGTATGAAGAGGCTATCAGGTTTGCATTCTCAAAGATAGAACAGAATGATGTGTTGTCGACATGGAAGGATTCCATGATAAGCGGGAGATTGAATAATGAATTGTATGAATTTGTCCAGATCCCTCAACATGGAGTATTCCGTTCGGTAACCCTGGAAAAAGTAGATGATGTTAATGCTGCAGCCAACAGGATATGGGCTATAGGAGGTGATACGGGTTGGTATTATGCAAACTGGTTATGGAAGATAAGGGGAGCTATGGACAGGTTATCAGGTGGTGTTGGTCTGAGAAGGGGAAGAACAAACCTGACAGAGATTCACCCGGGTGATTCACTCGATTTCTGGCGGGTACTGCTGGCAGATGAAAAGCGCAGAAGATTATTGCTTTATGCCGAAATGAAACTGCCCGGAGAGGCATGGCTCGAATTCTCAATTGGAGAGGACAATGTCTTAAGGCAGGTAGCAACCTTCAGACCTACAGGTATATTTGGACGTTTATACTGGTATATGCTTGTTCCCTTTCACTTTTTTATTTTCAGGGGCATGGCTCGCAGGATAGCAAGAGCCAGACCTTCTGTTGAGATAATAAATAAATCAGGATGAGCTTTCTATAATAATATATATAATATGTTTCTCCCGGGATAAACGATCATAGTCAAAAAAATACCCTGCAGTAAACTACAGGGCATTAAAAATCTGATACACAGCTTAGCTTTATTTTTCTTCTTCTTCCTGTAATTCCTGTGTTGCTTCTTCGATTTCCTTTGTAAGGTCTTTCATACTCTGCTCAAGGTCTTTTGATTCTTCAATTGTCTGCTCCCATTCGCTTCCAAAATCATCCAGGAACTTGTTTGTTGCTTTCTTGGTAAAGAACCCGGCAATAAGGAAGATAACAAGTAATATACCCAGGATGATGCTAATTATTCTGGAAGTACTTTCCTTGCCTTTCAGTGATTGTGTAAGTGCATGGTAGAGCATGTACAGACCATAGAGGTTAATAATGAATCCAATCACCATGCCAACTCCGCCGCCAATAAATCCAAAGAGTGCATTAATTGGCATGAGCACCATCAGTGAAGCTGTAACCCGCGCATTGGCTTCATAATCTGTTGATCCACCACATATAGCTGAGATGATAAGTACAACAACAGCACCTATAAACAAGCCAATGAGAGCAAAAATGACTACCCAGATAAATGCCATGATACCAATTGCACCACCAAACAGGCCTGTTGTTACACCTCCCACCTTAAGCATACTCCACAGGAAAGAGAAGATACCTGCAAGAGCTCCATATAATAGGGCCTTTACAATGGGTACTCCGAAGCCTCCGGTAACAGGCATTTCAGTAAAATAGGCCTTGGGCTTTGTGAGTGAATTGACTGAGTCTTTAATAAACTGGTTGAAGTTAAACGATTCACTACTCATAATAATAGGTTTTAGTTATCAAATATTAAGAATTTACCTCTAGTGGGACATAAAAATACAAAATTTTAAGATAAAATCTTATTAGTCGATAAAATAATTGCTACTCCGCATTTGCCATTTCCCAAAGATTCAGAAAACCGAGCTTTATTATATCAAGCATTTTCTCCCAGTTAACAAATTCCACTTGATCATTGGGCGTATGGTAGTCAGGGTGCATGGCTGCCATAAAAGCGATTACAGGTACTCCATTTTCAGTAAAAGCAGTATAATCGCTGCCTCCCCTGGGTTCTTCCTGTCCCCTGTATTGATAATTCATCTTAAGACCATATTCCGTGACATTCTTTTTGCACATATCAAGTATCTCAGGATAGTTGTTGTTATAAGTTAAGCCTACATTTAGATTATCTTCTTCTCTTTCAGTATTTCGCGATATCATGTCGAAGTTAATATAGAATTTACACTTATCCATTGAGCTGAAAGTTGGATTCCTGGTAAAATATTCCGACCCGAGTAATCCCTTTTCTTCTCCCGTCCACGCGCAAAAAATTACCGTGCGCTCAGGTTGTACACCGGTTGCAGCAAAAGCTCTTGCTATAGTCATTACACCAACCGTTCCTGAAGCGTTATCATCGGCGCCATTCCAGACCCTTCCTCCTGAAATACCCAAATGATCCATATGAGCACCTATTACAACAAACTCATCCGTCTTTTTCCCTTCTATCATGGCAATAACATTGCGCACATTTACTCTTCTTTTCTTAACTTCTGTGCTTATCTTTACACTGGTACCAGGTATTTCTACCGGTTTAAATTTACCCAGATCATTTGCGGCATCCCGGGCATACTTATCAATATCAATCCTGCTGTTCTTCAATATTACCTTTACAAGTTTAGCGCCTGCACTAACAGTTATCATTTCCGGCGACAGATTTTCATCATCAAGGCTTAAACGTGTAAACTCGGAATTCCTGCTTGATTCATTAGGTGACATATCCATATCATCAATAAACTCACCGCTCATATTTCCGACACTTGTCCCTGGACTTATTTCAAGTACAGCAAGTGCACCCAGCTCTTCCAGTTTAGTGTCCCTTCCCCTCATAAGAGAGAATGCAGCCATTCTGTCTTCCATCAATTTCTTGTTCATTGGTGATTCTTCATCAGCCATACCCGGTAGTCCAGCCAGTCGAACAGCAATCTTCCCCCTGAGATCAGCCCCTGACAGCTCATTGATTCCAAACTCCTCACTCACAATACCATAACCCACAAATACCAATTCGCCCGAGATATTGGCAGAAGAAGAAGCGCGCAGTGTAAAATCAATATTATCCTGAAACATAAATTCCCTGTCATCCACCTGTGCTGAAAGCGATGATTGTCCACCGGGTAAAGTCTGTAGCAGGGTGAAATTCTGGAAATATGTTCTTTTGGGCTCTGGCATATCTCCCCTTCTCATCATCATTCTTCTTCCCATAGGTCTACCCATGTCACCTCCACCCGGCACGCCTGAAAATTTAAACATGCTGGCAACATAATCGCCGGCCATATAGATGCCTCTCGTTCCTGTCTCCCGCCCTTCAGTCCAATCAGAAGCAAGGAACTCAAGCTGAGACTGTATTGCGTCAAGAGTAATAACATCAAGCCCCTTTTCCTGGGGGCTATCCTGGGCTATTAATCCATTTGAGAAAAATAAACCCGATAAAACCAAAATAAGTAGAATATTCTTTTTCATAATTAGGATTTAATTGTTTTACATTCAAAGTATATAAATTAATCCCAGAAACAATCCATAATTATGTAATTATTAACAATATTTAACTGCCTTTTCAATATGTTCAATGATTATAAGGGCTGTGGCATTTTATTTGTACATTTATCAAAAAAACAAGATAATCATGAAGAATCTGACAATTACAGTACTCATTGCTTCCCTTCTCCTTCTTTCGGGATGTGGGGCATCAAGGATCAGTTTTGATGTACCTGTGCCAGCAGTAAAGACAGTGCCTGATGAAATTAAATCAATAGCCATCGTCAACCGATCACTTCCTTCAGACAAAGATATGAACAGGCTGGAAGGTGTTCTCACAGGGGAGGGTCTGGATCAGGACAGCCTGCCTACGCAGTATGTTCTCAGGGGACTTGATGAGACACTACGTGGCTCAGCTATGTTCAGGGTTGCAAAAACGCCCGAGGTTCTTGTAGGATCGGGTATAGGCACACTTTTACCTGAAGCACTACCATGGGAAACGGTTGAAAGCTTATGCGAAAAATATAATGCTGATGCCTTGATTGCTCTGGAAGCATATGATTCAGATTTCATAATTACAGGCGCTTCTGCTTCCGATAACCTTCTTAGCATTCAGGCCAGAGGGATGGTTACTGTTAATTGCGGATTCAGAATGTACCATCCGGCAAGCAGGATTATCCTGGACGAATACATGTACATGCACCAGATGAACTGGGGAGGTGGAGGCTTTTCCGTGCTGGCAGCGGCCGATGCCCTTATCAACAGGAAAAGAGCAATAGAACGGGCCAGCCTCGAAGCAGGCTCCTTATACAGCAGCAGGTTGATCCCCGGCTGGATTTACATCGGCAGGGACTACTTTAAAAGAGGCAAGGGCAATTACGACCTTGCAGAAGGAGCACGCATGATGCAGCTTAACGACTGGGACAGGGCAATAGCTGCTCTTGAAAGAGCTCTGCAATCGAATAAGAGAAAAGTGAGAGGCCGTGGCGCTCATAACCTGGCAGTAGTAAACGAGATACTCGGTGACCTGTATCAGGCAAAAGAATGGACTACCGTTGCCTGGGGCCAGAACCGAATAAGAAAATCCAGAAAATACGGATATATTCTTACTCACAGGATACAGGAGCGGGAACTTATTAATTACCAGATGGGAAGATAAGAACTGGTTTCATGCTACAATCCGACCTGACCATTCAAGCTGTCATAGATAAGTGTTATCAAAAAAACAGCAAATAAGCAGGCGTATTGTTAAAATTGTTTTTAAACACTTGCAATATTTAAAATTATCTCTAGATTTGTCCTGATGAAAAGAACAAATTTACATAACTGGTGGTGGTGCAGTATTAATCAATATGCTGTGTACCATGCTGTTGTGTAAATAAGATACCTAATTCCCGAAAAAAGGCACGCTGGTCACAGCGTGCCTTTTTTGTTTGTATATGAAATAATTATAAACCATAAATAAATGATTAAAACTATGAAAACAACAAAAAAATTCCTTTTATCCGAAAATGAGATGCCAAGCAGATGGTATAATATCATGGCAGACATGCCAAACAAGCCACTACCACCCCTTCATCCGGGAACAAAGGAACCTATAAAGCCTGATGACCTGGCAGGTCTTTTCCCCATGGGGCTTATTGAGCAGGAAGCCTCGACAGAAAGGTATATCGATATACCCGGTGAAGTGATTGACCTGTACAGGAGCTACAGGCCAAGCCCGTTATTCAGGGCATACGGTCTGGAAAAAGCCATTGATACAAAATGTAAGATTTATTACAAGTATGAGGGTGGCAGTTATGCCGGATCGCACAAGGCAAATACCGCTATTGCCCAGGCATACTACAACAAGGTTGAGGGTGTTAAAAAGATGACTACTGAGACAGGCGCCGGTCAGTGGGGAACTGCCCTGAGCTTTGCATGCCAGCACTTCGGTATTGAGCTGGAAGTATTCATGGTAAAGATAAGTTATGAGCAAAAACCCTATCGTAAAATAATGATGAATACCTATGGTGCTACGGTGGTACCCTCACCCAGCATGCTCACCAATTCAGGCAGGAAGATACTGGCCGAAGATCCATCTTCACCAGGAAGTCTTGGTATCGCTATATCAGAGGCGGTGGAAAGAGCAGCAAAAGATCCCGCTATAAAATATTCACTCGGCTCGGTTCTTAATCATGTCCTCCTGCACCAGACAATAATAGGTGAGGAAGCATTATTACAGATGAACATGGCCGGGGACTACCCTGATATTGTTGTGGGATGTTTTGGCGGTGGATCCAATTTTGCAGGTATATCATTCCCCTTTATAAGAGAAAATCTTATTAATGGGAAGAAAACAAGGGCAGTAGCCATAGAACCCGCATCCTGCCCAAAGCTTACCAGGGGCCGTTATATGTATGATTTTGGTGATTCAGTTGGCTTAACCCCACTTCTTGCAATGTATACACTCGGTCATAATTTTGTTCCTGCAAAGATACACGCCGGGGGATTGAGATATCACGGAGCCGGTGTTCTTGTGAGCCAGCTGTTGAAAGATAATCTCATGGAAGCCCAGGCTAAATTCCAGAAAGACTGTTTCAATAAAGGAGTCATTTTTGCCAGGGCAGAGGGTATTGTGCCTGCACCTGAATCAACCTATGCTATTACCGGCGCTATTGATGAGGCTCGCAAATGTGATGAGGCAGGTAAAGCACAGACAATACTGTTTAACCTGTCAGGACATGGCCATCTTGATCTGAGTGCTTATGAAAAATATTTCTCGGAAGAGCTGGAAGATCATGCACTGACGGACGTGGAGATAGAGGCAAGTATCGCAATGATATCATAATCCTGCCTCATAAAAAAGATAATGATGGGATGAAACAATCAGAATAATCAACCGTTTGACTACCTTAATCTATGTGACAGGCTACTCAAATAGCTGGACATTGCCACCTGTGTGAATGAACAGCACAGCATCCTTATCCGGGAATAATCCCTTGGCGGCATAATCGATGAGGCCTGCAGCAGCCTTACCGGTATATACTTCATCAAGGAAAATACCTTCATACCGGGCAAAGTCTTCTATTGCCTGCCTGCATCCCGGCGTGATTACCCTATAGCCTCCGCCCAGGTAACTGTCATCGACATGAACCATGGAGCCTATAATTTTCTCATCGTATTCATATCCGACAAAGTCGAGGCTGTCCTTTGCTATTTCAAACACTTTTTGCTCCTGTTCATCCTTGATTCTTGATACTGCCATCCCGCTTATACGTCCCTTCCAGCCACATATCACCTGCCCTGCAACCAATCCTGCCTGCGTACCTGCCGACCCTGAAGCAACTACAATTTCCTTAAAGTCCACACCACTGCTCTCTGAATATTCCATTATTTCAGCCATCGCCCTGACATATCCCATCGATCCCCTGGCCACCGATCCACCTACAGGCATATAATACGGTTTTCTTCCCTGATTCTCCAGCTCAAGGATCTTCCTGTTAACCTCCCTTATTATATCATCCCTATCAGTGTTTTCTGTGAATGTAATTTCCGCTCCTGTCAGCCTGTCAAGGAGCAGGTTTGCAGTCTCTTTATCTGGTTTCTCCCCCGAAAGTACAAGAAAAACATCCAATCCATTTACCCTGCCGGCTGTTGACGTCATCCTGCACCAGTTCGACTGTACCGCACCAAATGTTATAAGTGAGTCATACCCGGTGACAATGGCGTCCATCACAAGGTAATCCAGTTTCCTTATCTTATTACCTCCGAAGGCAAAAGCCGTAAGATCATCCCTTTTGCAGTAAATATCAGCTGACATCCTTGCACTCATATTATTTAACCTCTGTAAGGGAGTAGGTAATATTGACATTTCAAGTCTTGGTATGTCGCGCAGATAAGCAAATATCAATTCTGATTTTTTCATTTATTATTTTATTTACCATTATATTCCCCCGTCAAGTTATATAAATTACCTATATTATTTATATTTATGTCCATTAAATAGATCAAGGGAAAAAGAAACAGCAGACTATATAACCTTTAAATTTTAAAAGTCATGAAACGACTTCTTATAACCTTTCTTATCCTCCTTACGGGAATTATTGTAAGCGCACAGGGAACAATGCTTCTCAGGCAGCCCACCATCAGTGGTAGTCATATAGTATTTGTATATGCCAATGACCTCTGGCTATGTGATTCTGAGGGTGGTGATGCACAAAGGCTAACATCATCTGTTGGAGCAGAAACAGAACCTCATTTCTCGCCTGATGGCAAAATGATAGCTTTCACAGGTCAGTATGATGGAAATACAGATGTATACCTTGTCCCTGTTGAAGGTGGAGAACCCGTACGCCTGACTTTTCACCCTGGTGAGGATCAGGTACAGGGGTGGATGCCCGACGGGAATAATATTATATTCAGCTCAGGAAGGGAAGGCAGGCCAACAAAATCAAACAGGCTATTCACTGTATCAATTGATGGCGGTATGCCTGAAGCATTGCCTGTTGTACGATCTGCATACGGGGAAGTATCTCCCGATGGCCGCTACCTGGCTTATACCCCGATTACTTTCTGGGATCCAGAATGGCGTAATTACAGGGGTGGACAGGCACAGCCTATATGGATTGTAAACCTTGAAAACCTGAGCCTTGAACAAACACCCAGGGTCGATAATGAAAGACATATGGATCCCGTATGGTACGGCAGCAAGGTATTCTTCCTTTCAGAAAGGGACTTTGCCTCAAATATATGGTCATATGATATTAATACAAAGGACCTGAAGCAGCATACTTACCATGGTGACTTTGACGTAAAAAGTCTTGATGCCGATGAAAATAAAATAGTCTATGAACAGGGAGGGCTGCTACATATCCTTAACCCTGAGACGGATGAGACAGAGACACTGGAAATAAATGTCAGGGGGGATTTCCACTGGGCAAGGACAAGGTGGGAAGATGTTGAAGTAAGGGCTCTGAGTAATGCAGAAATGTCTGCCACCGGTAAAAGAGCGTTATTTGAATACCGTGGAGAGATAATTAGTGTTCCTTCAGAGAAAGGAAGCTGGAGAAATCTTACAAATTCTCCCGGTTCAGCCGACAGGTATCCCGTATGGTCACCCAAAGGGGATAAGGTAGCATGGTTCAGTGATGAAAGTGGGGAATACCAGCTTGTCGTATCTGACCAGGATGGTATGTCAGGAAAAAGAACATACGGTATCCCTGATGCTTCTTTCTTCTTCAGACCTGCCTGGTCGCCCGATGCCAGGTATATCGCTTTCACAGATACCCATTATAACCTGCAATATATAAACCTGGAGACAGGTGAGCTTAAAATTGTTGATGCAGAAAAATATGCCCACCCTGACAGGACAATGAACCCCGTATGGTCGCCCGACAGCAAATGGATAGCCTATGCCAGGCTGCTCGGAAACCAGTATAAGGCAATATTCGTGTACAATATTGAGACCGGGAATAAGCATTTGTTAACAGATGGGATGGCCGATGCCATAAGTCCTGTCTGGGATGAATCAGGGAAATACCTGTACTTTCTTGCCAGCACTAATTACGGTCTCGCAACAGGATGGCTGGATATGAGCGGATATGATGTTGTAACTACAAGATCATTATATATGATCCTCCTGTCAGAGGATAGCGAAAATCCTTTCCTTCCTGAGAGTGATGAAGAAAAAGCCGAAGAAAAGAAGACTGATGAAAAGGATAACGGTAAAACTAAAAAAGGAGAAATAAAGAATGAGA
>CAZSJH010000115.1:0-9185 GCA_964607105.1 uncultured Rikenellaceae bacterium
GTTTTCTTTATGCCCTCTTCCTTTTTCAGACCGTTAATATCAAGTCCGGTATTTTCATCCGATGAATTAATATAAATCCCGTCTTCGGTCCAGCAAGCCCTGCCACTAATTATTTTTTCTTTTAGTTCCCGGTCATTCGTATCGGGGTTCATAATACAATCAATAGGGAGGCCGAATTTAGTGGCAAATTCAAAATCCCTTTCATCATGTGCAGGTACGGCCATTATTGCACCTGTACCATATCCTGTCAGAACATAGTCAGCAACCCAGACAGGTATTTTCTTGTTATTTACAGGATTTATTGCAAACGATCCGGTAAATACGCCTGTTTTTTCCTTTGCAAGATCGGTACGGTCAAGGTCTGATTTGAGGGCAGCTTCTTTTATGTACTTCTGAACTTCCTTTTCGTGTTTCGGGGCAGTAAGTTTACCTGTCAGTTCATGCTCGGGTGCAAGTACCATGTAAGTGGCTCCGAACAATGTATCGGGCCTTGTGGTAAAAACGGAAATTATGTTGTCCGTATTTTCAAGGTGGAATTTTACTTCCGCACCGGTTGATTTGCCTATCCAGTTTCGTTGCTGGTCCTTTATTCCTTCAGGCCAGTCCATTTCATCAAGGCCTTTGAGTAAACGTTCTGCGTAAAGGGGAATTTTCAGCATCCATTGTTTGAGATTCATTTTTTCCACCGGGTGTCCGCATTTCTCATGCGAACCGTCAGTCAGCACTTCCTCATTGGCACATACAATTTTACAGTTCGAACACCACCATATCTGTGCATTATCATAATATGCCAGTCGTTTATTGTCAATGTAAGATCGTACAGACTCATCTCCCATGCTCCGAATGTCATCCGGTATTTCCAGCTCGTTTATATGTCTTCCCTTCTGGAGTTTTTCATCGTACCAGGTGTTATATAATTGAATGAAGATCCACTGTGTCCACTTAAAATATCCGGGGTCGGTTGTATCTATTTCCCTGTCCCAGTCATAACTGAGGCCTATGTCTTTGATCTGCCTCCTGAAAGTATCACAATTTTTGTTTGTAACTATTGCCGGGTGGGTTCCTGTTTCCATGGCATACTGTTCGGCCGGAAGACCGAAGGCATCCCATCCCATAGGGTGAAGTACATTATATCCTTTCATCCTTTTGTACCTTGCTACAATGTCGGTGGCGGTATATCCTTCGGGGTGACCTACATGAAGTCCTGATCCGGAAGGATAGGGAAACATATCGAGGATATAATATTTTTTTGGGTTCCGCAGATCATCAAAAGCCTTGAATGTTTTGTTCTCCTCCCAGTATTTTTGCCATTTCTTCTCTATTTCCCTGAATTTATATTCCATTACGGCAATTTGTTTACATATTTATTATGGTCTGCGAAATTAGGAAAAACTTATCAATTATCATTATATGACATGTGCTTTGAAATATCAGAAGCAGGAGTTAATTTAGCACCGGATTATGGTTCCGTAGTTCAAATGGATAGAATGACAGATTCCGGTTCTGTTGGTTGGGGGTTCGAATCCCCCCGGAATCACAAAGATTAAAGATAAAAGACAAAAGTAAAAAGACAAAAGTAAAAAGACAAAAGTAGTAGCGAATCGAAGACCCCGGCTGAACGTATCGCAGGTCCGGACCGAAGCGTCTGGAGTGAACGCCGGGGTAAAAAGACAAAAGTAGAGACGCAAGGTTTTTGCTCCTCATGATTCTTTGTGCCTCAAAAAAATTGTGAAGTAAATAATGATAAATGTATAAGTATTTATTTGGGCCGGTTCCTTCCAGGCGACTGGGAATGTCCCTGGGTGTCGACCTTGTCCCACGGAAGGTTTGCTCGCTGGACTGTGTATACTGTGAGGTAGGAAGGACGACCAAACTCACGACGAAAAGGATGGAATATGTACCCTTTAACAGGGTAAGGGATGAAATAATACATTTTTTCCACAATAATCCCGATCCTGATTTTGTAACTTTCTCAGGATCAGGTGAGCCTACTCTAAATATACGCCTTGGTGATGTTCTTGATTTCATTAAGGAACTTAAGCCCAATATCCCTGTTGCTGTACTAACAAATGGCACATTACTTTCGGATAAGCATGTAAGGCAAGAACTTATGGGTGCAGATATTGTCCTTCCATCACTTGATGCGGCTACCGTAGATATTTTCGCACGTATAAACCGCCCGGCAAGAGGAATTGATATTGAAAACTATATCCAGGGACTGGTAGATTTCAGAAAAGAATACAAAGGGAAGATATTCCTTGAGATATTCATATTACCGGGTTATAATTATGAAGAGAATGAGTTGATAGAACTTAAGAAAGCTATAATACGGATAAACCCGGATTCAATACAACTGAACACCCTTGACAGGCCAGGCACGGTTGGTGATCTCAGGTCGGCCGGCCGCGAGGAATTAGAAAAAATTGTCAAATTATGGGGACTGGATAATGTAGAAATAATTGCTGCCGCACCAAAGAGGAAAGAAGTACAATCATACCGGAATGATGCAGAGGAAGCAATAATTGGGATGATAACCAGGCGACCCTGTACTATTGATGACCTGAGTGAAACCCTGGGCATGCATGTAAGTGAGATCAACAAATACCTTGATGTACTGGAGTCAGAGAATAGAATTGAACCTATCAGGCAGGATCGTGGTATTTTTTATAAGACTGTTTGAGTCTACCTGTAAACGGCTTGTTTTTTAAGCGAATCAATAAGACCGGCTTTCATCCAGTAAATTGATGGATTCCCGGATTCGGGCTTACATGATATTTCCTTCAGATATTTCCATGTTAACATTTCAGGCTTATCCCTTAATCGTCTGGACATAAAAAATATATACTCATTATCCCTTGTAACATAAGCTGAGAATTCAAATCCATCGGCTGTATTTATCTTATCTCCCATATTAATAGGATCACTCCATTTATCATCTTCAGTCCGGAACACTATATAATAATCAGTATTCCCTTGACTGTCATCTCGGCCGGCAGCTGGTACAATTATATAGCTTTCATCATAAGCAATAAAAGCATTATAACGGTTTATGCCACAATTAACCTGTTCCGGCAGTTTCTCAGGTTCCTGGTAATGACCTTCAACAAGTTTTGCCCTGTAGATATAACTTTGTTGAGAACCCTGTTCATTTCGTGTAAAATAAATTGTCCCGTCCCTGGTCAATGATGGGTAGAATTCTGCCGATTCTGAATTTACCGGAGGCCCAAGGTTATAAGGCTCGCTCCATCCTGTATCTGTTCTGTCCATAACCCAGATATCCTCATCCCTGGAATTATCTCCTGCTGCTTCGGGCCTGTTTGACAGAAAATAAAAATGTTCACCGTTATATGAGATTGCTGGTTCAATATTCATATAGGAAGCATCTTCCATATGATCAACAACACGTGGTTCGGTCCATCCATCATCCGTCTTTGATATGACCAGGATAGTATAATAACCTGATATCAGGGCTCCAAAATATATTTCACTACCTTCAGGATTAATAGCTATATCTCTTGTCTGATAATGGCCTGTTATAATACCGGGGGCAAAAAGTTCGGGCTTGTTGCCTGGCAACTTACAGCCAGGGAAGGTGCTTTCAGGGCAACCTTCCCTCATTTTACATGACTGTAAGGAAAATATAATCAGGGTCAGCAATGTCAGGAGTATTTTTTTTATCATAAAGCTGGTTTTATAATATGACCTGCAGCAAAGAGTATACCCTATTTATATTTTATATTTAACAGGATTCAAATTGAGAAATTTGTTATAAATTGGCTGTTTTTTGAAATGGACGGACAGTACTACTAAGCTCATGAAAAGAATTACAACAGCTTTTATTCTGACGGCTCTTACATGTTTAAGCCTTTTTCCCCAGTCAGACCCCCTGAAACCATTAAAGACTGATACTCAACCGAAGATTGATGGTTTGCTTGACGACACGATATGGAAGGATGCTCCATCTGTCACAGGGTTTAAATCCTTTATTCCTGATTTTGGTAATGATCTGGATTTTAAAACGGTGGTTTATATGGCCTACGACGACGAGAACCTGTATTTTGCCTACAAATGTTATGATGATGACCCTGGGAAAATAAAAGCATCAATAAATTCAAGGGATAATATCCTGGAAGATGACTGGGTGTGCATTAACCTTGATAGCTTTAATGACCAGCAATCATTATATGCATTTTATATAAATCCGCACGGGATACAAATGGACAGCAGGTTTGCCTCGGGTCAGGAGGATATAAGCGTTGATTTTGTATGGTACAGTGCGGGCTTAATAAGTGATGAAGGATATAATGTAGAAGTAAGTATACCGCTTAAGAGCATACGTTTCTCTAACAGAGAGCCTGTAGAAATGGCAGTATTCTTTGAGAGGAAAATAAGCAGGCAGGCAGTCAATGGATCATACCCTCCCATGGATCCTGAAAAAGGCTTTGCTTTCCTCACTCAGATGAAACCAATGATCTATAATGATGTAAAGCACTATACTCTTTTTGAAATCCTTCCTGCTTTCACATATACTTACCGCAATATTCATGAAGGGGGTGAGATGACCAGCTCGGAGCGAAAGCCTAAATTAAGCCTGACAGCCAAGTATGGTATTACATCCCAGTTAATACTTGACGGAACACTAAATCCAGATTTCAGTCAGGTTGAAGCTGATGCAGGACAGGTTGATATTAATTTACGGTATAAGCTTTATTACCAGGAAAAAAGACCATTCTTCCTGGAAGGTCTTGATAATTTTAATTTTGCTGCAACAAGGGCTGATGAGCATGACCCTGTAAATACACTGGTACATACACGGACAATAATAAACCCTTATGCGGGCATAAAACTCAGTGGCAAGGTAGGGGAGAGGGTAAGCCTGGCTGCAATATATGCTGCCGACCGCATAAACGCAGCTTCAGAGGAACAGACTGTTAATTCAATGGCTCATTTTCCTGTATTCAGAGTAAAATATAGCCTGTCTGAAGACAGTTACCTTGGGGGTATTTACACGGGAAGGGAGCTGGATACTGCTTATAACAGGGTTGGTGGTATTGACGGGCATTTACGTATTGGCAAGGGTAGTGCAATACAGTATAATGCTGTATTGTCTGGGAACAGTATAAACAAAGGAACAGAAGTGCATAATGGTTATATGATATCTGCTGAATATGGTCACGATAGCAGGGATATAAGTTATTCACTGGGTGGTAAGAGTATAAGTAAAGACTTTATTTCCGAGCCGGGTTTCATCAACCGTACGGGAATTAATTACATCAAGGGATTGCTGAAACCAAAATTTTATCCAGAGACAGGATTTATAAGGCGGATAGACCTCGAGTTGTTTTCAAGACAGACATATGACATTAAATATGAGCTCTGGGAGACCATTAATCACCTGGCAAGCTGGATATATTTCAAGGGATCAACATATATCAAGCTCAAGGCTGAATATTCCACCGAGGTATTCCGCGGATACAGGTTTAAGACAGGTGGTTTCCACTCACTTGTAAGCACCCAGCTGGGTAAGAAAGTCACTTTAGCCGGATTGTATCAGCACCTCGGGTCTGTATACTATCCTGGCGATCCTCCCTTCCAGGGTATCAGTAATTACCTCATTTTAATGGGGAACTTTAAACCATCTGATAAGCTCCATCTTGATGTCTCATACAGGTATTCAGATTTGAAGGCTACCGCTACCGGGGAACAGGAATATGAATATTCAATTCTGCGGGGCAAGATAACCTACCAGATGAACAAATATTTTTTCCTGAGGGTGATAAGCGAGTACAACAGTTACAGGGAAGAGCTGCTTACAGATTTCCTGGCTTCCTTTACTTATATACCCGGGACTGTTGTTTACCTTGGTTATGGCTCTTTATATGAAAAATTAAAGTGGGAAGATGGTCGTTATATAAGGGATGATCGCTTCCTTGAAACAACAAGGGGCTTTTTCTTTAAATGCTCATACCTACACAGGTTTTAGGATGATTGAAGCATCCTGATGCCATTTATAATACTTGAAGCTGATTCGGTACTTCTGAGAGGCGAGAGTGATAGCATCTTTCTTACCGAGTTAAGATCGTTAAGGAGAATATCTCCCTTATCAAAAAGTATATCGTATAATATTGCCGTTTTAAGCGAATTTCCCCTGCTGCGCACTGTCCATTCTATATTTCTTCCCGGGAAAATATGAAAGTAGCGGTGGTTATCATCGAGGTATTTCACCACCCAATGAGATGAATCGGAGAGGGAATATTTCCGGTATCCTTCTTTTGATTGTGCTATCCACATCAGGAATGATTCTTCCGAGTTCAGATCTTTTTTCCTCCTCAGCATGTTAAACTCGGCAATAATATCTTCAAGTTGTAATCTACCGGTATAAATATCTGCCACAGAAGTACCAATATGCCTGAGCACCGGTATAATATCTTTTTTAATTTCTTCTTCGGTGATGTCACAGCATTTACCCGTAAAAGATTTTATATAACCCATGTGATGTTTAAGTGGGTTTAAGTTAAAAGGTTCCGGTATAATATTCCATTCAGTCATAATATATACAGACAAAAAAGCCCTGACGGTTTCCTGTCAGGGCTATACTATATTGTTGTAAGATCAATTTAAGCTTGTGATCCTATCAACTGGCATATTTGCGTACATGATTTTCAAGGCGTTAGCCCTTCGTAAAGCTTGCTTTACTTCAGTCACAATCTGCATCCTTGTTTCTCTGTCAATTTTCAGGGATACAAGCATTTTAGCCTGGTCAGACTCATCGAGAGCTTCTCTTTCCTGGACTATAAAATCTTGAATATCATCTATTTCTTTGAATGCATCGTTTAGCTGTATTTTTGGCTCAGAGCCAAATATAGCCTGGAGTTGTGGCAAAGGTTTTCCGATATAGATAAAGCTTGCCAGTGATTTTTTCTCCAGTTTTTTCCCTTGGGTAGCGTCAGGTAGTTTTACCGTTATTTTCAGTTCCACCTCTCTCATAACTGTTACTGTCATGAAGAAGAACAATAGCATAAATACAATATCAGGAAGTGATGCGGTATTTATTTTACCAGCACCGGCTTTTCCCGTATGTCTTTTGAATTTACTCATATTACTCTCCTCCAATCTTTTTAGGTTCTGCTTCTGAAATAGGTGCGTTATAATACTCATCCACTGCAGCCATCCGCTCTTCATCCAGTTCATCATAGGGTATGCCCCATGTCTGCATTGCCAGGTTATTTTTCACTTCATCCCTTGCGGCCAGGAGCTCATTCTGGACAGCAATATAAACGCCATATGTTGTACCATAGTCGTTTTGAAGCGATATAACAGCCTGTTTAGCTACACGGACTGTGCCGAAATAGGGAATATTTTTATCCACTTTCTCAGGCAGATCCTCAGCATTGTTGGGATTCAGGATAAATTCCTTTGCAATGTCCTTGAGTTCATTGATCTGAATTATTTCTCCTTCGACCAGTAGCATATTATCCTTATTAACTTTTACAACAAGGATATTTCTCTCATGTATCTGCTGGTCATCGCTTATTTCTTGATCCGGATCCTGGAGAGGCGGAAGTTTTCGCATCAGACCTGTATCTGTTTCCATGGTAGTTGTAACAAGGAAAAAGATTAGTAGGAGAAATGCTATGTCCGCCAGTGAGCCACCAGGTATATCCGGTACTTCCCGTCTTGCCATAATTTTATTTTTTTAATTCCCGCCTGGGGAGTTTGTTTATCACTACTTAAAAATTCTCGAAACTGATGACCATAATATAGCCAGAAAAGCAAGTCCAACAAGGATGTAAGCAGTAATTAAACCTGTATCAACAATCTTCAGGGTCCTTGGTACATTACCTCCGCCAGTATAATGTGGCATTCTTAATACCGTGTCATCAGACATTAAGTAAGCGGCTATAATAATCACAGCTGCTAAAACAAGTGACATAATACCTCTCTTAATACCTTTCGGGTTAATAATAACATTTATTACTGCAAAAATTAATGTTAACCCTATAGTAATGAAGAAAAGTATATATGCATATGACAGGAATGTGTTAGTAATAACCGGTTCCTCCAGTTTGGTGCCTGCGGTTCCGTCCTTCACACTGCCAAAATAGAACATGATGGCAAATACGATTGTCACAGCCATGAGCACCCAGAGGATAATCTGTATGATTCTGCTATTTAAATTTGACATAGTCTTACTTTTTAAGATTGTGCTTAACAAGCATGTCAATCAGCGATATTGACGAATCTTCCATCTGATTTGTCAGGCTATCTATTTTTGAAAGGATAGTATTATAGAATATCTGCAGGATAACTGCAACTATAAGACCTGATACAGTGGTAATAAGGGCTATCTTAATACCTCCTGCAACCAGACCTGCAGAAACGTTACCTGCCTGTTCTATACTATCGAAAGCATCAATCATACCAATTACCGTACCCATAAAACCAAGCATAGGAGCGATGGAAATGAAGAGAGATATCCAAGAGAGGTTTTTCTCCAGGAGTCCCATCTGTACACTACCGTATGATATAATTGATTTTTCAGCCATATCAATGCCTTCGTTTGCCCTGTCTAAGCCCTGATAGAATATACTGGCCACGGGTCCACGTGTATTACGGCATACATCTTTGGCTGCCTCTATGCCCCCACTTTCAAGGGCATCTTCGATTTTCTTAAGTAATTTGTCTGTATTTGTTGTGGCAAGATTAAGATAAATTATACGTTCGATGGCTATTGCCAGACCGAAGATGAGGGTAAGTAGAACGGCACCCATAAATCCGGCGCCACCCTCAACAAATTTAATCTTTATCTGCTTGTGGATTCCTGCTCCTTCACTGTCAGCTACAGGTTCAGTTTCCATTTCTTCCTCCATAATCACTGGAGTTTCTTCTGCAACTTGCTCAATAGCAGTTGTGTCTTGTGGCTCATCCTGAGCAAAAGCATTAAACGATGCTCCGATGAAAAGCATCCCAAACACAGCTACAAATGCAAATAGTTTTTTCATGGTTTGTGTGTAATTTTAGTTATTAAAGTACAATAATATTCAGCAAAAATATAAAAATCTTTCTTTAACTAGCCTTAGATACTTATTTAATATTCTTATAAGCGCAGTTTTACTAAATCACCGGGGCCTTGAATCATATAATTAAGAGCCTGATTTATTTAAGAAGACCATCACTTTCCGAAT
>CAZSJH010000116.1:0-1729 GCA_964607105.1 uncultured Rikenellaceae bacterium
GAGATCCGCGCCAGCGAAGGTGGGAGATCCGCGCCAGCGAAGGTGGGAGATCCGCACCAGCGAAGGTGGGAGAACCGCACCAGCGAAGGTGGGAGAACCGCGCCAGCGTGGTTGAATTATCTGCCCTTGAATAGTGAGCAGCCAGGAGTATCCATGCACAACATGTAAGTACTATTCTGAGGGTCATGTTTGTGCAAATTAAAATCCCGGCTAGTGATTATTACTCACACAACCGGGATTACACAGTTAATTTATTCGCGCTGATTCGCCAAAAGTCATATTAGTTTGCTTATGCCGTCACTGATGCCCTGAAATCAGGAACCTCTTTCGGATAAGAATTTGTCCTCAGTTTCTCTGAAACTTCTCTAAATGCGTTTACAGTGTATTCCACATCCTCAAGAGTATGTACTGATGTCGGGATGAGTCTGAGCATAATGACACCCCTGGGTACCACTGGGTATATTACAATCGAGCAGAAAACATTATAGTTTTGCCTCAGGTCATGAGTTACCTGGGAAGCTTCTGTTACTCCCCCTTGCAGGAAAACCGGAGTTACCGGTGATTCTGTTTTGCCGAGGTTGAGCCCTGCCTCTTTCAGACCGGACTGGAGAGCTCTTACTATTATCCATAGGTTCTCTTTCAGCTCCGGCATAGATTTAAGCATCTCAAGTCTTTTAATAGCTCCTACGGTCATGGCCATTGGCAGGGATTTTGCAAATATCTGCGACCTCATATTATACATGAGGTAATTTACCACCTCCCTTGTACTTGCCACGAATCCACCGATACCGGCCATTGATTTGGCAAAGGTTGCAAAATATACGTCTACTTCATCCTGTACACCAAAATGTTCACCTGTACCTGCACCAGTTTTACCCATGGTACCGAATCCGTGAGCATCATCAACGAGCAACCTGAAATTATATTTTTTCTTTAAATCAGCCAGGCCCTTCAGGTTACCCAAGTCGCCTGCCATTCCAAAGACTCCTTCGGTTATCACCAGGATGCCGCCTCCTGTTTCTTTGGCCAGCTTTTCGGCTCTCTGCAGTTGCTTCTCACAGCTGGTCATGTCATTATGGGGATAGACAAAACGTTTACCCATGTGCAGGCGCAGTCCGTCAAGAATACAGGCATGCGATTCAGAATCGTATACTATTACGTCCCTTCTGTCTGTCAGGGCATCGATAATAGACACCATTCCCATATAACCATAATTGAGCAGATATGCTGCTTCCTTTCCGACAAATTCAGCAGCCATTGCCTCAAACTTTTCATGCATGGAGGTCTGCCCTGACAGCATCCTGGCACCCATAGGATATGCAAGGCCGTATTTTTCGGCAGCTTCCATGTCGGTTTTTCTAACTTCGGGATTATTTGCCAGTCCAAGGTAGTTGTTCAGGCTCCACGTAAGGACTTCACGTCCCATAAATTTCATCCTTGGAGCAATCTCTCCTTCAAGTTTAGGAAAGGTAAAATAACCATGTCCGGTTTCCTGGTATTGCCCCAGTGAACCTTTGTTTGTGCTTATCTTTTCAAAAATATCCACAGTAATAGGGGTTTAAGTTAATTTTGGTCACAAAAATAGGTAATAGGTCTGAGTAGTTAATACCTATTTATACCTAATTTTCGACCAGTGACAAAAGACAAAAGACAAAAGACAAAAGACGAAAGACAAAAGACGAAAGACGAAAGACGAAAGACGAAAGACGAAAGACGAAAGACGAAAGAC
>CAZSJH010000116.1:1829-9169 GCA_964607105.1 uncultured Rikenellaceae bacterium
AAAGACGAAAGACGAAAGACGAAAGACGAAAGACGAAAGACGAAAGACGAAAGACGAAAGACAAAAGACAAAAGTGTTGATAAGGTTTATAAAGTTGATAAAGCAAAAAGCTGGAGGGAGGAGGCGATATTATAAAATCTTAGAGGCGCAAGGTATTACTTATCAGTGATATAAAAAGGAAAAAAGTGGACAAAGTTGCTAAGTTTAATAACATAAATTTTGCAGGCAGACAGCCACTGTTACCAACGTAGCGACGCAAAATTTTGCGTCGCGATTGTCTTACAGTTCATCAATATTGACTATGTACAGATCGAATCCTCCTTTGCCTTCAGGCCTGTTAGAAGAAAATATCATAAGTGTAAATTCAAACATTGGACAAATAATTGGCCTGTAATCATCATACTCTGAATTTATGTTTTCTCCAAAAATCTCAGGTTCGCTCCATGTACCATTCATATAATGCGAGTAATACAGGTCATACCCTCCATAGCCACCTTCCCTGTTCGAGGCAAACACGATTAAATCATCTTTCACGTAGGGGCATTTATCATCATATGGACTGGATAAAATGGTTTCTTTTTCTATTGATTCAATATCTCCCTCTGTTAAGGTTTGTTTTGAGATCGCATTCCTGTAATGTGCTGTATAGATATTATAAACCTCATCTTCCCTGTCACTGCAAAATAATAAGGTATTATTCGTTTCATCTATTGATGGGTATAAATTATTGGCGGCCCCGTTTATCCCTTCAAGGTCCAGCGGGTCAGAAATTACAGATTCCATCATATTTTCCCAGTTGGTATATTCAACCAGCTTAATACTGAATGAATCACCGCTATCAGTGGCATACATGAACAGCATATCTTCATCTATTCTTAGTGAAAAGGGCCCCAATTCGTTATTTTCCGTATTGACCTTATTGAAGAGCAGGCCGGCCTGTTGCCGAAATACCTCATTTACTATGCTTAGATTCAATATATCATCTCTTGAATGATACGAAAAATCCAGTCCCCCGGCAGTTACATCAAAATCATTGCCCTGGCTGTTCCTGTTGGAGGAAAAGTAGATATCCGTTCTATGATACAGAAATGGCAGATCGGAATTAAAATCATCATAAACTGAATTCAGTTCAGTCAGATTGGTGGGCGTGGGACACAGCCCCACACCAGCGAAGGAGGGCACCTCAGCCTACAGTTTTATTCTGGTACAGGATTTGCTATACTTGACTATTCGAATGAAGAATGTACATATTTCTAAAAAAATTACTACTTTTGCACAACATTTTTTATTATGAGGTATAAGGGATTTATATTATTGATAATCTCAGTTTTAGCTTCATCCTGTGGAGAATACGAGAAACTTCTCAAAAGTACGGACTTCGAGCTAAAAAAAACGAAGACATATGAATACTTTGATGCGGGTAAATATGTCCGTTCATCTGAGCTGCTGGGGCAGATATTGCCGCGTTACCGGGCAACGGCTGAGGCAGAAGAGCTTAACTGGCTGAATGCCAGGTGTTATTATAATATGAGAGATTATATGCTGGCTGGTGCGGCATATAAAAATTTTGCTGAAACATATCCTTACAGTGAACATGCTGAGGAGGCTACATTTATGACTGCTTATTGTGATTATATGGTATCACCGAGACCTGACCTGGACCAGTCATATACAGACAGTGCGATTGAGGCATTCACATTCTTCCAGAGACGTTACCCTTCGGGTGATAAAGTAGGTGATGCACAGGAGCTGATAAAGGAACTTGAGGATAAGCTGGTGGAGAAATCATATTTAAATGCAAAGCTTTATTACGATATGGAAGAGTACAGGGCTGCAGTTGTGGCTCTTGACAACAGCCTGAAGGATTATCCAAATACAAAACACAGGGAAGAATTGATGTTCCTCAAGCTGGAGTCGAGTTATCTTTATGCCCTGAACAGTGTTATCGAGAAACAACAGGAACGCTTTCAGGCAACTCTTGATGAGTACTATTCATTTGTAGAGGAATTTCCCGACTCGGAGTTCAGTAAAGAAGTTCAAAAAATATACGATACAACGGCACAGTATTTACAAATTGATGAAACAATAGAATAAATAATTGATAAATGGATTACAGGAAGACAAACGCGCCTACAACTACAATCACAAGAGACAAGGCAGATCTTGAGGAAAAATCGGGCAATATTTACGAATCGGTTATGATTTGCGCCAAAAGAGCTAATCAGATATCCGTTGAAATAAAACAGGAACTGAACCAGAAGCTAGAAGAGTTTGCCTCATATACAGATAACCTTGAAGAGGTTTTTGAGAACAGGGAGCAGATAGAAATATCCAAGTTCTATGAAAGGCTTCCAAAGCCTACACTGATATCCCTTCAGGAGTTTGAGGAAGATAAGATATATTACCGCAAACCCGATCATGATATAAGCAAAGCAGAATAGCTCTTATGCTCAAAGGGAAAAAAATATTAGTGGGAGTAACAGGAGGAATAGCTGCCTATAAGACGGCTGGTATTATTCGTTTACTTGTAAGAGCAGGTGCAGAAGTAAAGGTTGTTATGACTCCTGCAGCAAGGGAATTTATTACACCTCTCACCCTGGCTACCCTTTCAAAGAATCCAGTGTTGATAGAGTCTTTTGATCCCAAAGATGGGAGGTGGAACAGTCATATTGACCTTGGAACCTGGGCTGATATTTTTCTGATTGCACCGGCAACGGCAAACACAATAGCAAAAATGGCTGCTGGAATTGCAGATAACCTATTGCTGACAACTTACCTGTCGGCTCGCGGCCGCGTATTTGTTGCACCTGCTATGGATGTTGATATGTTTGAGCATATTACAACTACTGAGAATCTTAAGAAGCTGGAGAAAAGAAATATCAATATTATCGAGCCCCGTACCGGAGAGCTGGCAAGTGGACTGGAAGGGAAAGGACGAATGGCTGAACCGGAAGAGATTTTTAATGTTGTTAAAAATTCCTTTAAAAAAAAAAGTCCGTCTTAAGAGGTAAAACAATACTTGTTAATGCGGGCCCCACCCACGAAAAGATAGATCCTGTTCGTTTTATCGGTAATTATTCATCGGGCAAAATGGGAATTGCCATTGCTGATGAAGCATTTGAGAGAGGTGCAGATGTAATATTGGTACTGGGTCCTGTTGATCAATATCCTCATTCACATGGGATTAAGGTAGTGAATGTTGTTTCTGCTGAAGATATGGCAAAGGTGACACGCAAGCATTTCTATAATTGTGATGTTGCAATCCTAACTGCCGCAGTAGCCGATTATACTCCCGAATCTGTTTCAGGGTCGAAGATCAAAAAAAGGGATGAAGAGTTGATGATTCGATTTAAACCTACAACCGATATTACTGCAGAACTTGGAAAAATAAAAAATACCGGACAGCTGCTGGCAGGTTTTGCCCTTGAAACAGATAATGAGCAAACCAATGCCATGGATAAGCTTAAAAGGAAAAATCTTGATTTAATTGTGCTTAATTCTTTAAGAGATGAGGGTGCAGGTTTCCGTTCTGATACTAACAAAGTCTCATTTATTGATAAGAACAATATTGTTGAAAAATTTGAGTTAAAATCAAAAGCCGCGGTTGCTGCAGATATACTGGATAAGATTGAAACAATGATGTAATTTTGCAATGAATATGAGTCTTTTGAAAAAAATATCGATCCTTACAACTTTTATCCTGTTTATTTCTTTTGTGCAATTAAATGCCCAGGAATTGAACTGCACCGTCCAGATATCCGCGCAAAGAATACAGGGTTCAAACAGGCAGGTTTTACAGACAATGCAAAGAGCTATTTATGAATTCATGAATAATACAGTATGGACTAATCACGTATACAGTTACAGCGAACGAATCGATTGTAGTATAATGATTAATCTTACAGAGCAGCTTTCAGCAGATGAATTCAGGGGTACCCTTCAGGTAATCTCGCGCAGGCCGGTATATAACACTACCTATAATACAACAATGCTCAATTTTGTTGATAATAATATTCAATTCCAGTATGTTGAATTTCAACCACTTGAATTTGACCCTACAATGCACCGGTCTAACCTAACGTCATTGTTGAGTTATTACGCCTATCTTATACTCGGCTTCGACTATGACTCGTTTTCGCCGCGGGGAGGGTCTGAAATGTTTGAGATGTGTGAACGTATAGTCAACAACGCCCAGAATGTACCTGAGCCAGGATGGAAGCCGTATGACGGTTCACGTAACAGGAACAGATACTGGCTTGTCAATAATATACTAAACAGGGAATATTCAAATATCAGGGATTTTATTTACAGGTACCATATAAATGGCCTTGATCGACTGGAATCGAGTATTACCGAGGCCAGAACGGGAATGGTTGAAACACTGAGGCTTTTACAGGATGTCTACAGAAGGCGACCAGATCCTTTCATGTACTATATGACCATAGTAATGGAAGCAAAGAAAGATGAACTGATAAATATTTTTAGTGAAGCATTTCCTGAAGAGAAAAGCAGGGCAGTAGAGATTCTTGCTGAAATAGACCCTGCAAATAAGTCAGATTATGAAAAGATACAGCAATAAACCTCTTTAAATATGCTGAAGAAACTGCTTGTCCGCAATTATGCTTTAATTAAAGAACTCGAAATAAAATTCGACAGGGGATTTACGGTATTAACAGGAGAAACGGGTGCGGGTAAGTCTATAATACTTGGTGCATTATCCCTTATACTGGGTAACAGGGCAGACTCTTCAACTTTGCTAGATAAGTCAGAAAAATGTGTGGTTGAAGGCTTTTTTGATATTGAAAGTGAAACAGCGAAAGAGTTTTTCAGAGAAAATGATATTGATGAGATGAATCCGGTAATTTTGCGCCGGGAGGTTTCACCAAACGGCAGGTCAAGAGCATTTATAAATGATTCTCCTGTTACACTGGATATAATGAAAGAGCTGGGGAGTAAATTTATTGATATCCACTCACAGCATCAAAGCCTCTTACTAAGTTCCAACCAGTTTCAATTGAGTGTAATAGACTCTTTTGCCAATCATACAGCTTTGCTTGAGGAGTGCAGGACTGTATATCATGACTACAAAAGACTTGAGTGGGAATACAATACTCTTTCAGGTGACAGGGACAAAAGAATGTCAGATCTTGATTACTATTCTTTCCAGCTCAAACAGCTTGATGAAGCAAAACTGAGGGAGGGGGAAGAGAAAGATCTTGAAGCGGAGCAGGAATTGCTGACTCATGCAGGGGAAATAAATGAAGCGCTTAACAATTCTTCCGTATTAATTAACGGGGATGATTTTTCCGTAATTAATCACTTGCATGAAGTGCGAAAATTACTGGAAAGGATAGTCTCCTTCTATCCCGATTCTGATAGCCTTATTCAAAGAGTCGAGAGTACAGTTATTGAACTTAATGATATTGGAAATGAACTGAACAGCAGGGCATTCTCTGTTGAAAGTGACCCGGGCAGACTTGAGGGTGTTACTGAGCGCCTTGATATTCTGAATTCATTAATGCAAAAAAATGGTGCAGAAGATATAAAATCCCTTATTGAAATCAGGGAGGAAATACGTAGTACCATTTCAGGAATTGAGACAAGTGATGAAAGATTGACGGAACTGGAAAAAATGCTGGATAAAAGACTTGGCAGATTACATGAGCTTGCAAGTAAAATCAGCGAAAACAGGAATTATCAAATTCCTTCCATCGAAGAAAAGATGAAGCTTTTACTTGTTCAGTTGGGAATACCCAATAGCCGGTTTGAGATCAAATTGATGCAGAAAGACAGTTTTTCAGAAAATGGCAGGGATCATGCTGAATTTTTATTCTCAGCCAATAAGCAAACCCTGCCTGAGAATATTGGTAAAGTGGCTTCGGGAGGTGAACTGTCAAGGGTTATGCTTAGCCTCAAATCACTATTGACTGATAATAAAAGCCTCCCTACTATCTTTTTTGATGAAATAGATGCAGGAGTGTCAGGGGAGGTGGCTACCAGGGTTGGAAATATCCTGGCTGCAATGGGGAATAGGATGCAGGTTATAAATATCACACATCTTCCACAGGTTGCTGCACATGGTACAATGCACTACCTGGTTTACAAGGAAGACGAGGGTGATTCAACCATTACACACATTAAATTGTTAGACGATAAAGAAAAGTTAAGGGAAGTGGCTCGATTATTAAGTGGAAATGAAATTACTCAGGCATCACTTGAAAACGCCATGGAACTTATTAAAGGTGCCTGACATAGAACAGGACCTGGACGGTTTAGCAATATTTAATGACCTTAAAATCAAAACTATGGCAGAAAATTTGTTAAGTGGTAAAAAAGGTATCATCTTCGGTGCCCTGAATGATAAATCAATTGCATGGAAGGTGGCTGAGAAAGCACATGAACAGGGTGCTGAATTCATTCTTTCAAATACCGGGGTGGCTGTAAGGATGGGAACTATCAATGAGCTTGCAGAAAAAACAGGTAGTAAAGTCATTGAAGCCGATGCTACCAGTACAGAAGATCTTAAGAAATTATTTTTTGATACATTGCAGCATTACAATGGTAAAATTGATTTTGTTTTGCACTCAATAGGTATGTCACCCAATGTTCGCAAAGGGATACCCTATACTGACATTAATTACCCAAATTTCAGTAAGACCCTGGATATTTCTGCATTGAGTTTTCATAAAATATTACAGACGGCTTATCATATGGATGCAATAAATGAGTGGGGTTCAGTAGTTGCGCTTACCTATGTTGCTGCTCAGCGAACTCTGGCAGGCTATAATGATATGGGTGATGCAAAAGCACTTCTTGAATCTATTGCACGGAGCTTCGGTTATGTGTACGGCAGGGACAGGAAAGTAAGGATTAACACTGTGTCACAATCACCAACGCCAACCACAGCCGGAAGCGGGGTAAGCGGTATAGATGCCCTGATGGACTTTTCTGAAAGAATGTCTCCCCTGGGTAATGCTACTGCGGAAGAAGCAGCTTATTATATAATACTGCTTTTTTCAGATCTTACCAGGAAGGTAACAATGCAGAACCTCTTCCATGATGGCGGCTTTTCAAGCATGGGGATGAGCAAGAGAGCAATTGAGCAGTACCAGAAGAGCTTCGAAGACTGTGACTGACAAGCGAAGTATAAATTATTAATTATAAACCAAGCAGTACGAGCTCGTCACCTTCGCCCTCGAGTACTCGGGGCTCAGGTTCCTCGGTTCCATTGTTCCATTATTCCATTTTTTTATATATTTGACTTACACTTACCCACAAATCTTTATATGATCAAGATTATTCTTCTCGTATTGCTATACCTTGTCTTTCCTGTTTTTGTT
>CAZSJH010000117.1:0-3172 GCA_964607105.1 uncultured Rikenellaceae bacterium
GTGGATGAAACAGTGCTGGATACTCCTATTGGTTTCGATACACTGAAAGAAAAAGGTGCTGTATTGGGGTCCGGGGCCGTAATCGTCCTTGGGGAAGATAAGTCAATACCTGAAGTTACAGGTTCAATACTGGAATTCTTTAAGCATGAATCATGTGGTAAATGTGTTCCCTGCCGTGTAGGGATGACACAGCTCGTAAATATGATACATAAAAATAACACTTTGCAGAAACGTAAAGGCAGCCTCCTGGATGAACTGGTTGCCGAAGCTGACTATATGGCGAAAACATCTTTGTGTCCCCTGGGACAGTCACCAATAATACCTCTGAGAAGCCTGCAGAGATATTTTGCAGATCGTTTCTGATAATGTTCTCTATTTTTATGCTTATGAAGAAAGATGTTAATATAGTAATCGACGGGAAGAAAATGAGAGCTGAAAAGGATGCAAACCTTTTGCAGGTGGCTCGAGATAATGACATTGATATACCTGGTTTATGTTATCATAAGAAAATCAGTCCTACAGGCGCATGCCGCCTTTGTGTGGTCAGAATAGAAGGACAGAGGGGACTGGTGATGGCTTGTACGGTATCAGTTGCCGAAGGGATGAAGGTAACTGCTTTTGATGAAGAACTGGAAGAGTTGAGAAAACATACCATCGACTATCTCCTGGCAGAGCATAATGATGAGGACGATGGTACTTATTATGACGAACTGCGTGACCTGACTATCAGGTACGGACTGCTTGAAGAATCGGATCGTAAATATCCCAAAATATACAGGGAGCTGGACTATGGCATTGATGATACTTCCCCTGTCCTTAGATATGATGCATCAAAATGTATCAAATGCTTCAGGTGTATAAAAGCATGCTATGAGGTACAGGGTAAAAATGTACTTTCATTCTCACTTCGTGGAATAAAATCACATATTATTGCCGGATTTGACCAATGGTCTGAATCCGAATGTGACGGTTGCGGTGAATGCATTCAGCTGTGTCCCACCGGAGCAATTGTGGAAAAACCTCACAGGGAAAGCATTAAACTGGATGACCTGGACAGAAAAGTAAAGACTACCTGCCCTTACTGCGGGGTGGGTTGCCAGATTGAACTGCTGGTTAAAGACAATAAGATACTGAGGGTTAATGGTGTTGAAGGGGTATTGCCCAATGACGGCCGCTTATGTGTTAAAGGTAGATTTGGTTACGATTATGTAAACCATGCTGACAGGCTTACCAGGCCTTTGATCAAACGTAACGGCAGCTTTGAAGAAGCAGAATGGGATGAAGCCCTGGATCTGGTTGCTGAGAAACTGGGATCAATAAAACAAAAGTACGGCGCCCCTGCCCTTGCAGGATATGCATCAGCTAAATGTACAAATGAGGATAACTATTTATTCCAGAAATTTATAAGGATAGTTTTCGGTAATAATAATATAGACTATTGCACGCGTCTCTGCCATGCTTCCACGGTAACTGCCATGCTTAAGTCAATTGGTGACGGAGCAGGCAGTAACAGTATAGAGGATTTTGAAAAAACTGATTGTCTTTTTGTAACAGGTAATAATATAATAGAAACTCATCCTGTAACGGCAACATATGTCAAAGCAGGCAAGAGAAGGGGAAACAAGATTATCGTCTGTGATCCCAAATGGACACCCCTGGTCAAATTTGCGGATATATGGCTTCAGCCTCGCCTGGGAACTGACGTTGCCCTGCTTAATGGTATGATAAGGCAAATTATATATGATGGGGATATAGATGAGAAGTTCATAAAAGAAAGGGTTGACGGAGGTATGATAAGCTTTGAGGAGCTCAAATTATTAGTCGGGAAATATACTCCCCAACTTGTTGAGGATATAACCACCGTGCCTGCAGATATGATGATAAAGGCAGCAAGGATGTATGCAAGAGCGAATACTGCCATGATAGCAACAGGCATGGGGATGAGCCAGCAGGTAACAGGAACACATAACGTGTTCTCCCTTATAAATATGATGCTGATTACAGGCCAGATAGGCAGGGAGAAATGCGGGATTGCACCCCCACGTGGCCAGAATAATGTACAGGGAGCAACTGATGTGGGATGCTCACCCATCGTGTATCCCGGATATATACCCGTTGAGGATGAGCAAAATCGAAAAAGAATAGCAGAATTATGGAATATTCATTTTGACGACCTGCCCTCTGAACGTGGCCTGTCAACAGTGGAAATAATGCATGAAGCACATAAGGGGAATATAAAGGGAATGTACATTATAGGCGAGAATCCTATGGTAACCGATCCTGATCTTAACCACACAGCCCAGGCACTCGAGAAACTTGACTTCCTCGTGGTTCAGGATATATTCCCTACTGAAACAACCTTATATGCCGATGTCATTCTTCCTGCTTCCTCCTATGCTGAAAAGGAAGGTACCTTTGTAAACAGTGACAGGAGGGTTGTAAGGGTGAGAAAAGCAGTTGACATGCCCGGTGAAGCAAGAGAAGACTGTGCTATTATTCTTGACATAGCTGCCAGGATGGGATATGATATAGGGACGTATAATAATGCTTCGGATGTATTTGATGAGATAGGGCTGGCAGCTCCCATCATGGGTGGGATATCCTTCGAGAGGATAGAGCATGAAGGAATGCAATGGCCCTGCACTCATAAGGATCATCCCGGTACGGCTACACTGTTCCTTGATAAGTTCAATACTCCAAATGGAAAAGCCAGTCTTAACCCTGTTGACCATATCGAGCAATCAGAAAAAACAAGCAAGGAATATCCATTTATCCTCAATTCAGGGCGCATACTGTACCAGTATCATTCAGCAACAATGTCGAGGAGAAATAAGGCACTGAACGACTTTGCCAATGAGGCATACGTACTTATGAATATGATTGATGCTGATAATTTCGGATTTAAAACGGGGGATAAAGTAAGGGTCTCAAATAAAAGGGGAGAACTGCTAACATTTCTGCGCGAGAGTGATGAGGTAGCTGTGGGAGAGTTGTTTATGCCCTGGCATTTCTCTGAAGCACTGGTAAATAACCTTACACGTGCCGAACTGGATCCTTATTCCAGGATAGCACCATTTAAACTGTCAGCCTGTAAAATTGAAAAAGTAAAATAAAATAACATGAAAAAAAAGTACATGTCCTTAATTGCAGTGTTATTGTTTATCACTGCCTG
>CAZSJH010000117.1:3182-9035 GCA_964607105.1 uncultured Rikenellaceae bacterium
AACATTATGAGAGAACGTAAATTGTTATCTTTTATATTGTTAGGATTATGCACAGCCTGTACAAATTATAGTAAGTATGAAGACGTGGAGTTCGAGGAAAAGAGCACACGCGACTGGGAAAACCCTGCGATGTTCAATCAGAACAGGGAGTATGCTCATGCCACAATGATAAGTTTCCCGGATGAAGAATCAGCAATAACAGGGGATAGAAATACCAGTCCAAGGTACATAAGCCTTGACGGGGAGTGGAAATTCAACTGGGTTAGAACTCCCGGGGAAAGACCTTACTGGTTCTTCAAGGATAACTATGATACACGTGACTGGGATAAGATAACCGTGCCATCAAACTGGGAAAGAGAAGGTTATGGTATACCTTTTTATATTGATACAGATTATGGGTTCGAAAAGAACCCACCTTTCATTAATCATGAATGGAATCCGGTAGGGTCCTATAAAAGAACCTTCACTATACCTGCTGATTGGAAGAATAAAAAAATATTTCTCCAGTTCGGTGCCGTTAGTTCAGCATTCTATGTCTGGATCAATGAACAACTTGTTGGTTATAGCCAGGGAAGTAAGACACCTGCCGAATTCAATGTTACTGATTATATTAAGAAAGGAAAGAACACTATTGCTGTTGAAGTATACCGCTGGTGCGATGGCAGCTATATTGAGGACCAGGATTTCTGGAGACTGAGCGGGATCCAGAGATCAGTTTTCCTGCATGCAAGACCGGCAAACAGGATTACTGATTACTTTGTCAGAGCGGGGCTGGATGATAATTACGAGAATGGTATACTGGAAATGGATGTTGATATAAGCTTCAATGAAGAGAAGGTTGCAGCTGAGTACTCCATTGAATATAAATTGTTGTGGGGAGATAATACGATCGTATCTGAAGAAAAGGACTTAAAAACTGATAGTAGCACTGTGTCTGTCAGCTTTAATACCCTTATAGATGACATAAATAAATGGAGTGTTGAGAAACCTGATTTGTATACACTTGTTCTTAATCTACGTAATGACAAAGGTGAAATTATTGAAAGCCTTAGTTCTAATATTGGTTTCAGAACTGTGGAGATCAAGGATTCCAACCTCTATATAAATGGGAAATACATATATCTTAAAGGAGTAAATCTTCATGAGCATCATGATGTAAAGGGACATGTGATTGATGAAGCGACCATGATGAAAGACATCATGATGATGAAAAGCCATAATATAAATGCCGTAAGGACCTCTCATTATCCCCAGCCTGAACTGTGGTATGAGCTATGTGATAAGTATGGTTTGTATCTTATTGACGAAGCTAATATTGAATCGCATGGTATGGGCTACAACAAAGACGTTACACTGGCACATAAACCGGAATGGTTTGCTGCTCACCATGACAGGGCTGTTAGAGTGGTAGAGAGAGATAAGAACCACCCTTCAGTTATAATATGGTCGATGGGTAATGAAGCAGGTGACGGGCAGAATTTTGTAGATATATATAAGTGGATAAAAGAAAGAGACAATACCCGTCCCGTACAATATGAAAGGGCCGAGAAGATTACTAATACGCCTGAACATCATACTGATATATGGTGCCCCATGTATGCACCTATAGAATATCTTGAGAAATATGCCCGGGATAGCGAAAGCTACCGTCCGCTTATCATGTGTGAATATGCCCATGCTATGGGGAACAGTGTAGGTAACCTCCAGGATTACTGGGATGTGATAGAGCAATATCCACTCCTGCAGGGTGGGTTTATCTGGGATTGGGTTGACCAGGGACTATTGAAAATAAACGAGGAAGGTGATGAATACTGGGCTTATGGAGGTGATTTCGGTCCTGAAGGAATACCCAGTAACGGGATCTTCTGTGTCAACGGACTGGTATGGCCAGACAGAACAGGTCATCCTGCTCTTGAAGAGGTAAAAAAAGTATACCAGTATGCTGATTTTGAATTCCAGAATGCACAAAGTGGTGTGGTTAAGGTACATAATAAATATGATTTTACAGCACTGGATAATTTCATACTTAAATGGAACCTGGTCAGCGACGGGGAGAAGATAAAATCAGGTGAGCTGACTGATTTGAGGTTGGCACCCGGTGAACAAGGACTTCTAATGATACCCTATACCGAGGATGATGTTATCAGTGATTCTGAGGTCTTCCTTAACCTGGAACTGGTAGGGAAAGACGGATGGACAATACTACCTGGAGGACATATATATGCGCGTGAGCAATTACTGGTGTCTGCACCTGATAAAGTGTCTTATATCCCTGTCGATGATATAAATGAAGCATTATTTAATGACAATGGTGAAACAGTAATAGTAAGCGGGCCGAATTTCAGTATTGATTTTGATAAAGCGAGTGGCACCATTACTTCAATGAAAGCCGGTGAAATACAACTTATAAAGGAAGGTCTCATACCTGACTTCTGGAGGCCCCTTACGGATAATGACTACGGTAACAATCTTGATGAAAGAGCTGCCGTGTGGGAAAATGCTGGTAATAATACAAGGATAAATTCCTTTGAGAGCGAGAAACTTGATGATGGCTCCGTATTGATTACAGTAACTATGGATATACAGGATGAATCGGGTTCCGGGCTGGCAAAGGAAACCATTGCTTACAGAATCTATGGTTCAGGTGATATGCTTATTGATGTTAAATTCAGAAAAAGCAGTAAAGAATTGCCGGAACTACCCAGGATGGGTCTTCAGATGCAACTTGGAAAACAGTTTGATAATCTGTCATGGTATGGGCGAGGTCCGCAGCATAATTATGCCGACCGGAAAACATCTGCTTTTGTGGGTATTTATTCGGGTAAGGTTGCTGAGCAGTATGTTCCATATATCAGACCTCAGGAGAACGCTTACAAAACAGATACCAGGTGGTTTACTCTTACGGATGATGAGGGTAATGGTTTGATGGTAAGGGGTAATCCTATAATATGTTTTGCTACCCTGCATAATCTTCACTCAGACTTTGCGTCTCCCGGGGACCTTGCTGTGTACAGGCCCGATGCAGGAACTGCAAACACACATACCATCGATGTAAAACCCCGCGACCTGGTAGCAGTGAATATTGACTTTGGCCAGCTTGGTGTGGGAGGTGATAATTCCTGGGGTGCACGTACACACCCGGAATACAGTTTGCTTGAGGACAGTTATTCATATTCATTCTGGATGAAACCAATTAACGCTAATTAGGACGAATTAGCAGGAATATTACCGTTATGATGGCGTGGATTTCAAATCCATGCCCATCAATGACAAACGTAGAGGCAACATCAGGGTATGAATGTATGCTATAAAAGATAAAACCACCACATTGATTTCTCAATATTTCAATTATATTTACCAGCTAACCTAAAACTAACTGCCTGATGGAATCAAACCCAAACGATTACCACATTAGCTTTTTTAAACCTACCACAGATAGTGCAAGACGCAACAGGAACATGGTTGTGCAATTTGTAGTGATCTGGGCGGTGGCTATTTTCGGCTTTCAGATCCTGCTGAAAGTAATTGAGAAACCCACTCCTGAACCAGCATGGGATATTTACCATTCGGTATGGGGTGAAATTGAAGCCGGCTCAACTGATGCAGCATTGCTTAAACAAGTTTCACAATCTGCTCTTTCAGTGCTGGGTAAAGTGGCTATTGATCCTGCGCACAGAAAAGCACTGGATAATATGATCAGCTGGTCGGCATTTAATATTGCCGACAGTGAACAAAAGACCATACTGGAGGATAAACTGAGGTCTTTTGAAAATGTTGCTGTTGCTACGGATGATCCCACGGCAGAGGATTATGTCACTGCCAAAAAGGAATTAATACCAATATTGCAGGAGATTTACGGACTTTCAACATCTGATATCAGGGGAAGGATTGCAGCAGTGGAAATAAATTCTTCGATGATGCAATCGTTCAGTGACGAAGAAAGGGTGATTTTCAGTGAAGCGATGGACCTGTACCTTATTCATAACAGGTCGGTATTGACGGATACCAGGTTTCTTGGTTTCCCATTCCATTATTTCTATACAGCAGTATTCCTGCTTATACTTTTTGTCGTCCTCTGCTGGCTGTACTGTGTAAGGACAGATATGTTCAATAAGAAATATGGGGTAGAAGACTAATCCGTAACATCAAAAACTCTTGAAATGAAAAAAGTATTATTACCATTATTTATATTATTCATGGTTCCGGCAGCTATCCAGGCGGCTACCGGTGCAACTCAGCTGGAAGGCAGCTTTAAGATAGGGCCTGCAATTATCCTGATCACTATCCTGATACTTTTTATCCTGGTGGGCATATTTTTCAGGGCCAAAGATACAACTGACTTTTATGCTGCCGGCAGGGGAATTTCCAGGGTCGGATCGGGTATGGCCATAGCTTCTAACTGGATGAGCGCAGCTTCATTCCTGGGTATGGCAGCACTGATGTACGGGTCAGGTTATCATGGTCTTGCATATGTTGTCGGTTGGACAGGCGGTTACGTGCTGCTGCTGATCCTTATGGCCGGACAGATAAGAAAATACGGAAAATACACAGCAGCCGATTTTATAGGCGACCGTTATTACTCCAAAGGCTTAAGAGCGGTAGGAGCAATTATAGCCATACTCATATCTATTTCTTATTGTGTTGGTCAGTTTGGAGGGATAGGCTTGATGTTCAAGTGGGTGATGGGGATAAATTATGGAGTCGCAGTTATAATAGGGGGTGCGGTAGTACTTACTTATACCCTTATCTCTGGTATGCTGGGTGTTACCAAGAACATGCAGATACAGTATATAATAATAATTGTATCATTCCTGGTACCACTTTTTATTCTTACGTACAAGTTTGATTATTTCTGGCTGCTACCTCAGATAGGCTACGGTTCAGTTGTGTCTGATGTGGTTGCAGGTCTTCCAGTAAATGAGACAAAAGAACTTATTAATTCACTGGGGCACGATTTTGCCATAGTGCCATCCCCTGAATATGCAATGCCATGGGATCCACCCACCGGTCAAACATTCTTTCAATGGATTGCAATAGCCTTCTCTCTGATGATAGGTACTGCCGGCTTACCTCATGTAATACAGAGGTTCTACGTGGTGCCAAAGGCCAGGGATGCCAGGTGGTCTGTCGTATGGGGCCTGTTTTTTATATGTATACTGTACTGGAGTGCGCCCGCTTATGCAGCCTTCGGTAAGATATTATCAGCTAATCCCGAGGTAGGAACACTGGCTAAGGATGCCATAGTGGTATATACTGCACAGCTGGGTGACATACACCCTCTTATTGTCGGTTTCCTCGCTGCAGGAGGTGTTTCAGCTGCTTTCTCAACGGTATCTGGTTTGTTAGTGGCAGGATCGTCTGCTTTTGCACACGACCTGTATGTCAAGGTTATTAACCCCGAAGCAAGTCCGCGCAGGCAACTGCTCTATGCAAGGTTAGCTACAATACTAATGGCAGTAATAGTAACCCTGATTGCCCTTAAGAATTTTGCACTGATAGCTCAGCTCGTTGCAGTGGCATTTTCGCTTGCCGGCTGTACCATATTCCCCCTGTTCCTGCTTGGAATATGGTGGAGCGGATCAAACAAACAGGGCGCCATAGCCGGATTAATAACCGGAGGCCTGGTTTCTGTGATTGCGATTACTTATTTTATAGCAGGCAAATCCGGAGTACAGTTGCCTGCTCATGAATTCATTAGCTACTGGCTGGAGGCATGGTACTTCGCATGGATAGGTGCTCCCCTGTCAATCCTCGCCAATATTGTTGTTTCAAAATTGACCAAGCCGACACCCTTAGAGATCAGGAAATTCCTTATTGAACAGGTGCATAGTTGATGGCAGTATTCAGAAATAG
>CAZSJH010000118.1:0-3583 GCA_964607105.1 uncultured Rikenellaceae bacterium
AGTTGGAGCGAAGCCCGCCTTCGCCCTAAAGTCTCGGGGCTACGGCGGACGAAGCGGAAACCCCGACTGAACGAATCGCAGATCCAGACCCTGGCGTCTGGAGTGAACGTCGGGGGGAAAAGTTAGAACAAGTTCTCAGAAGGATAAGAAGAATTAACCCCCGGCTGAATAAGCAAACAGCGGGTAAAGATAAATGTTTATTAAAATCGTTAGTCTTTTGATGTTAGTCTTTCGTTGCCAGTGTCAGTCTTTTTTCAAAGCGGTAGCAACAGTCTTCCCTATATCAGCAGGTGATTCAACCACTTCTATGCCACATTCACTCATTATCTTCATTTTTGCGGCTGCAGTATCTGCTTTCCCTCCTATAATAGCTCCTGCGTGTCCCATTCGTTTGCCTTTTGGAGCAGTTTGTCCGGCTATAAATCCAATTACCGGCTTTGTTTTATATTCTTTTATCCAGTAAGCCGCATCGGTTTCCATATTGCCACCTATCTCTCCAATAATAATAATGGCCTCTGTTTCCTTATCTTCCATCATCAGCTTCACAGCATCGAGGGTTGTGGTTCCAACGATTGGATCACCACCTATACCAATGCATGTTGATTGTCCCATTCCCAGGCGTGTCACCTGGTCAACAGCTTCATATGTCAGTGTGCCGGAACGACTAATGATTCCAATCCCGCCTTTCTTATGAATAAACCCGGGCATAATGCCAACCTTCGCTTCACCAGGAGTTATAATTCCGGGGCAATTGGGTCCAATCAACCGACAGTTTCGATCGTTTAAAGAGTTTTTGACTTTTACCATATCCGATACCGGGATCCCCTCGGTAATGGCTACAATAAGTTTTATTCCGGCATCAGCAGCTTCAATAATAGCGTCAGCGGCGAAGGCAGGGGGTACAAATATTACTGAAACATCAGCCTCTGTATCAATAACAGCCTCTTCAACTGTATTAAACACAGGCCTGTCAAGATGTTTACTTCCTCCCTTACCAGGTGTTACGCCTCCAACAACATTAGTTCCGTAATCTATCATCTGTTGTGCGTGAAATGTTCCCTCGCTGCCTGTAAAACCCTGAACTAATACTCTCGAGTCTTTATTAAGAAGAACGCTCATATGACTTTAGTTTAAAATTACTATCCCGGGGCCTGAAAGCTACAACCCGTAAATTTTATATCAAAACTCAAAAATACAATAAAATTTGTTGACTTCTTGTTATCTTTATAACATATGGAATGATGGAATCGGGCAATGATGGATTACCCACCTTTGCTGGTGTGGATTTATGACCAGTGCCTGGCTTCGAGGATCAAAGATGAATGAATGAAAATTAGTTGGCCACTCAGTATTCCAGTTAAAAGAAGAATCATATGGAGGTAATTGAACCTATACTGTACATAGGCATTTCGCAGACATTCTTTGCAGGTTTGCTTATTGCTACAAAGAAACCGATAAGTATACCTGACAGGCTGATGGCAGCATTCCTCTTCATGATATTCTTCGATCTCATCTTCGCGGTCGTAAAGATCAATATTATAACCTTTTACTCATTTCCTTTTGTTGCTTTTACTTACGGACCCATCCTGTATCTTTACGTCAGGTATATGACAGAGCCCGCGAAGAAGTTCAAAATAACCAACTACCTCCATTTTATACCTTTTGTGATTTTTTTTATAGTGTCTGTCATTTTCAGGGCTGACAAGGTATTCACTGATCTCAGAGGATTTTTAGTAGCTGATAAGTATATCTCTTTAAGGATAGTATACAGTGTCTGCTTTCTTCTGTCAATTACAGTCTACAGTACCTTTACTTTCATCACTATCAGTAAACACCAGCGGCACCTGAAAGACCTCGTTTCCTATGCTTCTGGTAAAATAACGCTCAACTGGTTAAAGATTATCAGCATCAGCTTTTATGCTGCCTTTTTCATACTTTTCATCTTCGGTGGTATTAATATTTTTGTCGATTTTCTTCCTTTTGATCCTTATTATACCTTATTTATATTCATTGCGATATTTTCATTTGCCTATAGCTTCTATGCAATTAAACAACCTATTCTGGCCAATGTATTAATAGGAACTGATGATACTTTGAGTCATACTTCAAAAAAAGAAGTAGTAGAAAAGCTAACTACTGAAGCAACTAGTGAAGAAAATAATAGCAGGAAAAAATATAGCCGCAGTGGGTTAAGTGAAGTCCAGGCGAAGAAACACCTTGATCTCATCCTTGAATATATGGAAGAAAAAAAACCATATCTTGACAGAAATATCACCATATATGATCTGTCTCAACATACAGGCATAGCAAGGCATCATATTACACAGGTTCTAAATAACCTGCATGGAAGAAATTTCTTCACCTTCATTAATGAATACAGGGTAAAAGAAGTAATCTCAAGGATGAAAGATCCTACTTTTAAAAACTATACTCTGCTGGCCATAGCATACGATTCCGGTTTTAATTCAAAATCAACTTTCAACACCATCTTTAAAAACATTACCAGGCTTACCCCTACTCAATACCTTGAAAAACTGAGGGATGAAAGTCCGTAATACGCGGTTAGCACCAATACTTATTAATTTGAGGGTATGTTCTAAGCGGCTCGGGCGATAGACTCCTTTCCATTCTCTAATTTTGTACAAACAGTATTAAGAATGAGGAAGGCATCTGCACTTTTCACAATAGTGTTTTTATTTTTTTCAAACACATTTCTGGCTCAATCACTTTTTGATGATATCCCGGGATCATCCGGTAATAAATATAAACTCGGGGGATTCGTCAGGAGTGGCATATATATTAATAAGCCTGATGATTCACCTGGAATTCCCGTTTCATTCGCTGATTTTAACCTTAGGGCTGAGGCCGGCAATGGCACCACTTATAAAGCAATTGCTGATTTTAGATACCGCTATGCTTCAGAATATGGTGAGATTATTAATAAACCCATTCTAAGGGAAGCATGGGCAGCCTGGTACACACCATATACTGAACTCAGGGCTGGAAAACAAATATTAAAATGGAGCAGGATGGATTTTTTCAGGTTTCAGGATATTCTCAATCCCCGCAATGACCTTTTCAGGTCTTTTGATCCGGCTGACAGGGATCTGGGGAATATATCCGTAAATTTCAGCATAAACCCTGTAGAAAATATTTCTTTACAGGCAGTGCTTATACCCCGTTTCAGACCTTCAGTGCTCTATACAGAGTTTATGGAAATGCCTGATCTCATAGAAATTAAGGATTATGAAGGAGATGTTAACGGGTCATTATCCTACGGACTGAGAGCAGAATTCTTCCTGAGAAATTTTAATATGGATATTAGTTTTTTCGATGGTTATAATCACTTACCCGGCCTTGGCCTTGATACACTTATTATACAGGGAGACAATAATGGTCCGGCTGTAAGTCTTGAAGAAAAATCATTTAAAACAAAATCGCTGTCGGCAAGCATGGAATTTATGCTGGCTAATAATATATTACGGACAGAGGCTATCTGGTCAGATCCTGATGAAGATTACAGGCAGAAAGAATTTGTGATGCTACCCGAGATAAAATGGGCAGTGGGATTTGAACATTTTTT
>CAZSJH010000118.1:3593-8987 GCA_964607105.1 uncultured Rikenellaceae bacterium
GTGATCTCCATGTCCTGTTTGAATACAGTGGTAAACATCTACTTAACTATGAAGAATCAGCCTTTGATCCTGTATTACCAGATGAATCATCGTTTTTTGATCTGGGTCCCATGCCTCCTGAACAGGCATTTGAATATACCAGGCTACAATTAGGGGCTTTTAACAGGCTATATAACTACCAGCTGCATGAATACAGTCATTATGCAGGACTGAGACTGGCTTACAAGAAAGAATTAGCTGTCATCAACCCTTCTTTAAACATACTATATAATATAACAGCAGAGGAATACATGATAAACCCTGAATTGGAAATAGATCCTGCCGATAACCTTAAGATTATCGCTGGTGCCGAAATTTATAATGGCTCGGGAGATACCCTTTTCGATATGATTAATGATAAACTTAACTCAATATATACCGGACTGAGAATAGATTTTTGATTAATAAATATATGACAAAGTTAACAATAAGATTAAGATACCTGGTGATAATAATATCCGTAGCCATTGGCCTGGGAGGCCTGGCAATGCTACCTCAAATGAGGACTGATCCAGATATCAGGAATTATATCCCTTCTGATATGAAATCCAGTATTAATACCGACAGGATTGAAGAGGAGTTCGGTTTACAGGATATGATAATGATAGTTTACAGGGACAGTTGCATACTTACTCCTGACAATCTCAGGCGAATCCGGAAGACCGGCCGGCAGCTTGAAGACCTCAAGTCGGTTGATAATACTATTTCACTTTTTAACACAAGGAGAATATATGGAGAACAGGGAATGATGATTGTTGATCCTGCCATCAGCCGTTTCCCGGAAAACAATGAGGATATAGAAATTCTTAAGGAGCAGCTGGAAGAAAATCCACTGGCTATGGGTACTGTTGTTTCCACTGATTTTAAGATGTCGGCCATTGCAGCTACCATTTCCAAGGAAATAGATGAGAATATAATACTGGCAGAAATTGATTCAGTTATTAAGGACAACCCCGGTTCTGCAGAGGTATATTTCGGAGGATTACCATATATTAGAAAGGCTATTATGAAGGATGTCAGACGTGACGGTTTAACTCTGGTTCCTATAGCGCTTATTATTATGCTCGGCTTTCTCTGGCTTGCTTTCAGGGAGTGGAAAGGAATGGTGTTGCCTTTTACTATTGTGATCCTGTCTATAGCTTTTGCCATGGGACTGACACCCCTGCTGGGATGGAAGTTATCAATTCTGAGCCTTATTGTCCCCATTTTACTGATTGCCGTGGCTAATGATTATGGTATACACATGATAGCAAAATACCAGGAATTGATTTCAGAGAATAATATTGACAGTAATGACATGATAGTCAGGAAAATGGTCAGGAAACTCAGGCTGCCTGTAATTTTTACAGGGCTGACTACTATCGCAGGAGTACTCGGTTTACTGGCACATGTAATAATACCTGCCAGGCATGTCGGAATCCTTTCATCGGCAGGCATAGCATTCGCAGTACTGCTTACCATATTCTTTCTGCCTGCCTGGCTTTCATTATTGCCAAAATCAAAACCCCTCGTCGGAGGTGAAAAAATATCAGATTCATTGCTTGACAGGTCTCTGGCAAAATTATCCCGCATAGTAACAGCAAGACCTAAACGCGTTATTTTTATTTCTGCCCTACTGACAATAGTATTTGCAGTGGGCATTACTTTTATAAAGGTCGATGGGAACCAGGAAAATTTCTTTCCCGCGAAACATCCTGTAAAACAGGCATCAATCATTATTAACAAAAATTTCGGAGGTGCACAGAGTATTTCAGTAATGATCGAAGGGGATATAAAGGAACCTGCACTTCTGAATACCATGGACAGGTGGACGGGAGAAATTAAAAGAATGGAAGGTGTGGGTGATTCCTATTCCATAGCCACAGTATTAAAGGAAATGACTAAAGCTCTTTACAATGAGGATGAAACGGGTTATAACAGTATACCTGAAAGCAGGCAGGCTGTGGCACAAATACTCGAAATATATAATATGAGCAGCGATCCCGAGGATTTTGACCGCCTTGTCGATTTTAACTATAGCAGAGCTCACCTGATGGTGAGATTCGATAACCCTGCAACCGACCTGGTGAGGAATACAGTTGATAAAATAAATGCCCTTGCAGAAAATGACAATATTGATGTCACTATCGGGGGATATGCGTACATAATGCTGCAATTCTCGGAGAAAATTTTAACGGGTCAGGTTAATTCGTTGATTTTTGCAATTGCTGTTGTTCTTATATTACTTACACTAATATTAAGATCCTTTAAAGGAGGATTGATATCAACAATACCTATCCTTGCATCTGTAATTTTTCTTCTGGGATTCATGGGTATCACGGGAATAACACTTAACCCGGCAACTGCTCTGTTATCATCTATAATGATTGGTGTGGGAGTCGACTATACAATACATTTCCTCTGGCGTTATAAGTCAGAACTGATATTTTTAAATCACAGGGATGCAATAATAAAGACCGTAACCACAACAGGCAGGGGTATAGTATATAATGCCCTGAGCGTAATGGTAGGATTTTCAGTGCTGGTTTTCTCGGGTTTCACCTCCATACGTTTCTTCGGATACCTTGTTTTGATAAGCATAGGAGTATGCCTTATAAGCGCACTTTTCGTAATACCTTCAATTCTGCTTGTATTTAAACCTTCCTTCGTTGAGTATAAACCAAATAATAAGAAACATACAATGAGAAAAAAGAACTTTAAGAAAGCAATTATAATGTCACTTCTCTGCATGACACCTTTATATATAAATGCTCAGGGAAGCAATGCCCGCGAAATTATGAATAAAAGCAGGGATGCCATGAAAGTGGAATCATTTGAGGCTGTGGCATCTCTTAATATAGTAGATTCGAAAGGGCGGGTACGTGAACGTTCAAATATCACGGCATCAAAAAGTTATGATGACCAAACAGAAAAAAGACTTATTAAGTTCCTCTCCCCTGCCGATGTGGAGGGTACAACAATGCTGATATATGATTATGACGAAGGGCAGGATGATATGTGGATTTATCTCCCTGCAATAAACCGTACACGAAGGATAGTCAGTTCGGAAAAAGGTAAGAGCTTTATGGGGTCGGAATTTACAAATGCTGATATGTCAGCACCTCCTACAGAGGATTTTAGCCATAAAATTATTGACGAATCAGAAAATAATTATCTAATTGAAAGCAAGCCTGTTAACAGGGAAAAGGAAGATGAATATGGTTACAGTATGAAGATAAGTACAATAAATAAGAACAATTATGTAGTGAGTAGAATGGATTTCTATGATAGCTATGATGAACTTTTTAAGACAATACAGATCATGGATGTCAAAGAAGTTGGTAATGGGGAATTCATTATAAGCCATATGACCGCTGAGAATTTCAGTAATGACAGGAGTTCAGAAATTGTTATGAGCGATATACGCGCGGGAACGGAGATAAGGGATGAGATTTTTAATGTGGCTAATTTGGGACGATGATGGCTTGATCACTGGGCACTTGCGAGCTCGTCCCCAATGCTCGGGGCTAGGTTCCATTAATTCAAGCTTTTTGCTATTTTAGCATCTTATTTATTATAAGATGAAACTATCCGCAATCGACATCTCCATCATCTTCGGATACCTGGTATTGACTGTTGTACTCGGCTTCTGGATATCAAAACGTGCGAGTAAGAGCCTGGATTCATATTTCCTCGGAGGTAAAAGCCTGCCATGGTATATGCTGGGGCTATCCAACGCTTCAGGCATGTTTGATATCACCGGCACAATGTGGATGGTGGCCATCATGTTCATTTACGGTATTAAGAGTGCATTTATCCCATGGCTATGGCCGGTATGGAACCAGGTAATACTAATGATATTCCTCGCTGTATGGATGAGAAGGTCTAACGTACTTACAGGAGCAGAATGGCTTAAAACCAGGTTTGGAGAAAGCAGGGGAGCAAAAATGTCCCATATATCAGTTGTTGTATTCGCCCTGGTCGCAGTAATAGGATTCATAGCCTATGCTTTTGAAGGGATAGGCAAATTTTCTGTTATGTTCCTCCCCTGGGATCTCTCAGCAACAGTCCTCGGCCTCTATATATCATCTGAAAGAATGTATGCCCTGATAATTATGGGTATAACAACCCTTTATGTTGTAAAAGGCGGAATGTACAGCGTGGTGCTTACTGAAGTATTGCAGTTTTTTATTATGACCATATCATGCATTATAATAGGCATAATAGCCCTGAAAATAGTCTCCCCTGAACAACTTGATGCTGTGGTCCCAGATGGGTGGAAGAGCCTGTCATTTGGATGGAAACTGGATATTAACTGGTCAACACTCCCGGCAGATATAAACCGCATATTGAATGAAAAGATACATACCGATGGTTATGAACTGTTTTCTATATTCCTGATGATTGTAATATTTAGGGGTATACTTGTGAGCATAGCCGGGCCTGTGCCCGGATATGATATGCAGAGGGTTCTGGCGACGCGTACCCCAAAAGAATCCGCTCTTATGAGCTGGTTCGTTTCCACTGCACTTTTTATTCCCAGGTATCTGATGATAGCCGGGCTTGCAGTCATTGCCCTTGTTTATTTTAATCCTGATGCACTTTTAAATGAAGGAACCATTGATTTTGAAAAAGTACTTCCTTTTGCACTGAGTAATTTCATACCTGTAGGTGTACTGGGTATTATCCTTGCAGGTTTAATTGCAGCATTCATGTCAACATTTGCAGCCAATGTGAATGCCGGTCCGGCCTATATAGTAAATGATATATATAAACGCTTTATTAAGCCTGATGCAAGCCAGAAAACGCTTGTCAGGCTGAGTTACCTATCATCAGTGCTGATGGTTATAATTGGCATAACGGTGGGTTTCTTTGTAAGTTCTATCAACAGCTTATTGCAATGGATCACTGCCGCACTCTTTGGAGGTTATGCCGCAGCCAACTTCCTTAAATGGATATGGTGGAGATTTAACGGATATGGATATTTCTGGGGTATGATAGCTGGCCTTGTTGCGTCACTGGCCCTGCCTAAACTATTTCCTGATCTATCAATAATACTGGCCTTCCCACTGATTATTCTGCCGGTGTCAACTGCAGGATCACTTCTGGGATGCTTTCTCACCCCTCACGACGACATGAAGGTGCTAAAAAGATTTTATACCAGCGTGAGACCCTGGGGTTTCTGGGAGCCGGTATACAGGGAAGTTATCAAGGACAACCCGGAATTTCAAAGGAACAGGGCTTTTAAACGTGATATGTTCAATTCTCTTATTGGAATTGTGTGGCAGATGATGCTCATAGTAGCACCTATTTACCTTATTATAAGAGAATATAAGGGAATGATATATTCGCTGATTATTCTGGCTGTTACATCAG
>CAZSJH010000119.1:0-8973 GCA_964607105.1 uncultured Rikenellaceae bacterium
AAACATCAGCACTGTTGGTGAAGCCATCAAGTACATCGAGGAAAATGCAAAATAATATTGCATAACCAGAGAAATCAAAAACATGAGTAGGGTTGTAGTTACTGGTATTGGGGCCATAACTCCGATCGGTAAAAATATTGAGGAATACTGGACAGGACTGAAATCCGGCACCAGTGGATCGGACTGGATCACACGTTTTGATGCTGAAAAGTTCAAAACGAAGTTTGCCTGTGAGATAAAGGGCTATAAACCTGTTGATTATTTTGACCGTAAGGAATCCCGTAAGCTGGATGTCTATGCCCAGTACGCTCTTATTTCCGTTGATGAAGCAATTCAGGATTCAGGCCTTGATCATGATAAAATAGATAAAGATCAGGCCGGTGTAATTTGGGCTTCTGGCATCGGAGGGATAGAAACATTTCTTAATGAAATTACGGGCTTTGTTACGGGGGGCTACGTTCCCCGTTTCAGCCCTTTTTTCATCCCCAAGATGATTTCGGACATTGCTGCAGGCCATATATCTATCAAATACGGATTCCAGGGGCCTAACTATGGCACTGTATCTGCCTGTGCCTCATCAACGCATGCTATTATTGATGCCTTTAACCTGATAAAGCTGGGCAAGGCAAAAGTATTTATTGCCGGAGGATCGGAAGCTTCAATAAACCAGGCTGGAATTGGTGGTTTCAACTCCATGCAGGCCATGTCGACAAATAATGAAGAGTATAAAACCGCCTCAAGGCCCATGGATCTCAGCCGCGATGGTTTTGTGATGGGAGAAGGCGGAGGAGCTCTTATCCTTGAAGACTATGATCATGCCAGAGCCCGAGGTGCAAAAATGTACGCTGAGATATGCGGAACTGGAATGACAGCCGATGCCTACCATATTACAGCTCCCCACCCCGAAGGGATAGGAGCATATAAAGTAATGAAAATAGCCCTCGAAGAATCAGGCCTTAAGAAAGAAGAAATAGATTACATTAATGTGCATGGTACTGCGACACCACTTGGTGATATTTCAGAAACCAGGGCCATCGTTAATCTTTTCGGGGAGGCTGCATACAATATTAACTTAAGCGCTACCAAATCAATGACCGGGCACCTCCTGGGAGCTGCCGGGGCCATAGAAGCCATTGCCTCCATACTGGCAATCCAGAATAATATTGTCCCTCCTACCATTAATCAGACTACTCCTGATCCAGATATTGACCAGAAGCTGAATCTGACAGTTAACAAGGCACAGGAAAGGGAAATAAGAAGCGCTATTAGCAATACATTTGGTTTCGGGGGACATAATGCTTCTATTATTATCAAAAAAATCTGATACCCGGTTTGTCAGTAAATCATAAAAAAACAGGGAAGAATACAAAAATCCTTGATAAAAAGTCATTCCGGTCCGACCTAAAAAAAATACTGGGATTCAAACCATCCAGGCTGGCCATCTATGAAATCGCCTTAATCCATCGCTCGGCTTCATTAGAAATGTCCGGGGGCGGCGCTATTAATAATGAACGCCTCGAATACCTTGGTGATGCAGTCCTTGACGCTGTCCTGTCAGAATACCTTTTCAGACTCTATCCTGAAGCTCCTGAAGGGGAACTTACTAAACTGAGATCCAGGCTTGCAAACAGAAGCACCCTCAATAAGCTTGCCCTTTCAATACACATTGATAATCTGTTGATAAGCCATGTTAGCAATAATTCCTCATCAAAAAATATATATGGAGATGCACTGGAAGCCATTATTGGAGCACTGTTTATAGATAAGGGATATTCAAACACTAAAAAATTCATAATCAAAAATATATTATCTGATCACATTGATCTCAACAGTGTTATGAATACCGAAACTGATTATAAAAGCCAGGTATTCCAGTGGGCTCAAAAAATGAAGAAGCAAATCAGTTTTAATTATAATGAAGACTATGATTTCAATGATAAAAAATATGTCTTCAGTACAATACTAAGTATTGACCACGAAATATTTGGAGAAGGGACGGGTAGCTCAAAAAAGGAAGCTGAACAAAAGGCTTCACTCCAGGCGCTGAAAAAAATCAATAAGACTGGCCCGCTTATTAAGATCTGATTTTTTACTATCTTTATTAGTCATTAATCCAGAAGATGAAAGCTCCACCAAAAAAGACCAGGCATAAGCTGATTGTTGATGATCATGATCCAGATCAATACCTTGGGCTTGCATCAGCTGAAGCGGATTACAAGATATCCCTTATCCTTAACATGGAACTGGGACTGAATCTCAAAAGCAGTACTCCGGTGATTAAAACCATTGACAACAAAGAAACAAAGTTCTCAAAATTTACTTCCGAATCAAAGTACAGTAAGACAGTGTATGAGCTAATAAGCAATGACTCCGGGAGGGAGAAACTTTTTTCCAAAATTCCTTCCTTTGATTTTATACTCAGAATTAAAGATATCGATTCGGAGCGAGCAATAGAACAGATTATTAATAAAATAAGGAAAATAAAGGAGATAACCTGGGTCTTTAGAATTGATAAAGATACCCAAATAGATAAGTCAGTTCTTCAGGCTATACCATGAATAGAAAACCTCAGTCCCGACATCTCCAAAAAAGAATTTTCTGTAAAGGCATTCCTCTTATAAAAATGTAAAATAAGAATGAGCGAATATATTTATCCACTCATTCTTAACTAACCCTAAAACCTAAAACCTAAGTTATGAAAAGTGTACTCCTGTTTTTTTCAAAGAAAGGGAGGTGATGGCTCACCTCCATGTCCTTTCTTAACCTAAAACTAACTAATCTAACCTATGAAAAAAACCTCAATATATAATTTTCAAATATCGTGCCAATCTATTTTTACCAGAGATTTTTTGATTAATTTCAATTTTCAAAGATCATTTGCATTAAATATGGAACAAAACTTGTGCCATTAGCATAAATAATGTTACAGAATAATCTTAAAATGACGTTAAATTTAGTTAAAAAGCTCTTAATGTTAATTTTAAGAAATACTTTTGTATAATAGGAGCAGTGAAAAATCAGTATATATCAGGATGATATCAGAATAAAAGATGAAGAGGAAGACTATTATATTACTTGCTGTTATTATCTCTATTGTACTGTCAGGACTGATGCTGATTCAGATATACTGGATCAATAATTCGATAGAAGCAAAGAACCAACAGTTCAGGGTATATGTTAATAATGCACTTAATGCTGTTGTTCTTGACATGGAACAGCAGGAAACCATTGAAAGAATAGTTGAAGAGATTGACATGCCTCTTGTTGATTCTGTTGTTGCCATTGTGCCTTCCCGTTCGGTTCTCGCTCGCCAGCTGCGCGGATACAGGTCTGAATCGAACATCCCCCTTCTGGAAGATCACGATGATGTAATTGCTGCCCTTACCATAAGCAGGGAAGGGCAAAAAATACTTTTTTATTCCGATGATGAGTTCTTCTATCCTGAAGAAGAAATACCCGAACTGTCTTCACAAAGTCTCAGGGCAGGTATAAACGACAGGATAACGAACAAAACAGTACTTCTTGAAAACATCATGGGGAAGATAATAGCCCATACCCCTGAGTTGTCCAAGCGGGTTGACCCCGAAAGGGTAAATAAGCAGATTGATCAGATGCTCGGAAGGCTTGGAATTTCCCTTGATTATGAATTTGCTATTACATCATCTGGAAATCCTGTTTATAGCAGTAAGGGATTTGATATGGGTTCGGATGCCAATAAATATATCAGGCAGCTATTCCCAAATGATCCCGTTCCGGGGCAGAACATGATTTACCTGTACTTCCCGAAGGAAAAGAACTATCTGTTCAAGCAGGTGGGATTTATGGGAATCTCTTCTATTATCGTCACCCTCTTCCTGATTATTTTCTCAGTTGGCAACATATTGATTATACTCCGCCAGAAAAGGATATCTGAAATCAGAAATGACTTTATTAACAATATGACCCACGAGTTAAAAACACCCATATCTACTATATCACTTGCCTCTCAAATGATGGGAGACAGCAGTATTTCGAAAAAAAAGAAAAACCTTGATAAGATATCAGGTATACTGAATGATGAATCATTAAGGCTCAAATATCAGGTTGAGAAAGTACTTCAGGCTTCGGCCTTTGACAAGGGTACAATGAAGTTGAAAATGGCTTATACGGATATCCACCGCATAATTAATAATGCTATTGATAATTTCAGGTTGCAGATATCCGATACAGATGGCATACTCAAAAAGGAGTTAAACGCAAAGGAATCACAGCTTAAGATAGATGAAAGTCACGTGTTTAATATGATATCCAACCTGCTTGATAATGCAATAAAATATTCAAACGGCAATCCGGAAATAAAAATTGAAACAACTGATGATGAAAAAAATCTCACGGTTTCCATTTCGGATAATGGTATTGGAATAAAAAAAGATGATATAAAAAGAATTTTTGATAAATTTTACAGGGTTCCTACTGGTAATATCCATAATGTTAAGGGCTTTGGTCTGGGCTTGAGTTACGTTAAAAAGATAGTCGATGAGCATGATGCTAGTATCTTTGTTCATAGCCAGATAAATAAAGGAACCCGTTTTGATATCCGTTTTCCTAAAAAATAACTGACCATGGCAAAAATACTATTAGCTGAAGATGACATTAACCTGGGGTCACTTCTGACCGATTACCTGGAAGCAAAAGATTACAAGGTTGTACATCTCACAGATGGAAAGAAAGCACTTGACACTTTCAGAACTGAGACTTTTGATCTGTGTCTGCTGGACATTATGCTCCCCGAAATAGACGGAATAAGCCTAGCCAGGAAGATAAGAAAAATTGAAAAAGATATACCTTTCATCTTTTTAACAGCCAAGTCACTGGAGAAAGACAAGCTGGAAGGATTCTCGGCAGGTGCCGATGATTATATAACAAAACCCTTCTCAATGGAAGAGTTGTTATACAGGATAGAAGCTATCCTGAGAAGAACAAAATCATATACAGATGAGGAGCCTGATGAATATAAACTGGGGAAATTTACCTTTTATCCTTTTACACAGATACTGGATTCTGACGAAGGCCCTCATAAGCTTACAACCAAAGAATCAGAACTACTTAAGCTTCTGTGTAAGAATAAGAATGAGGTACTTGAAAGGAATTTTGCACTGCGCACAATATGGGTTGATGATAATTACTTCAATGCACGAAGCATGGATGTATACATAACAAAGCTCCGTAAATATCTTAAAACTGATCCCTCAATAACTATACTTAATGTACATGGGAAGGGTTACAGGCTGCTGTGTGAATAGAAAGCCGATGTTTCAATCCATTTTCAGGACGGCCAGGAAAGCTTGTTGTGGTACTTCAACATTACCCACCTGCCTCATTCGCTTCTTTCCTTTCTTCTGTTTTTCAAGAAGTTTTCTTTTCCTTGTAATGTCACCGCCGTAACATTTTGCAGTAACATCTTTTCGTACTGCTTTAACAGTTTCACGGGCGATTATTTTAGCTCCTATGGCTGCCTGTATAGCTATATCGAATTGCTGTCTCGGAATAAGCTCTTTCAGTTTAACACACATCCTACGCCCGAAATCATACGAATGTCCCCTGTAAATAAGGGTTGAAAGTGCATCGACCATTTCTCCGTTAAGCAAAATATCAAGCCTGACCAGGTCAGCTTTATTATAAGATGAATAGTGGTAGTCAAAAGAAGCGTAGCCTCTTGAAAGGCTCTTTAACTTATCATAAAAGTCAAACACTATTTCTGCAAGTGGCAGTTCAAAAGTAATCTCCACCCTGTCACTAGTCAGGTAAACCTGGTTCTTAAAAGTCCCCCGCTTATCAATGCATAAAGTCATTATATTACCCACATATTCTGATTTACTTATGATCTGGGCAATAATATAAGGTTCTTCGATCCTGTCAATATTTGTAATAGCGGGTAGTCCTGATGGGTTATGGACCTCAATCATTTCACCTGCTGTTGTATGTACATTATATGATACATTAGGAACGGTAGTTATCACATCCATATCAAACTCTCGGTCAAGCCTCTCCTGGATTATCTCCATATGTAAAAGTCCCAGGAAGCCGCATCTGAAACCAAAACCAAGAGCTGCAGATGATTCAGGAATGAAAGAAAGTGAGGCATCATTTAGCTGGAGTTTTTCAATAGATGAGCGCAGATCCTCATAATCATCTGCATCAACAGGATATATTCCTGCAAACACCATTGGTTTAACATTTTCGAAACCTGCTATTCCCTTTTCACATGGTCTTTCAAGATGTGTGATGGTATCCCCTACTTTAACTTCCCTGGATTCCTTTATCCCGGAAATAATGTATCCCACATTGCCTGCACTCAAATAATCCTTGGGTTCCTGCTTTATTTTAAGCACACCTATTTCATCAGCATTATATCTTTTCCCTGTATTATAAAATTTAACAGAGTCTCCTGTTCTCAATGTCCCGTTAACTATCTTGAAATATGCTATTATCCCCCTGAAGGAATTAAATATCGAATCAAAGATAAGAGCCTGCAGCGGTGCATCAGGATCTCCCAGAGGGGCAGGTATGGATGTTACTATCCTTTCCAGTATGGCATCAACACCCATGCCTGTTTTAGCACTGGCTTCAATAATATCTTCTCTGTTGCAACCAATAAGATCTTCGATCTGATCTTTTACCTCATCGGGCATAGCACTGGCCATGTCCATCTTGTTCAGCACAGGTATTACCTCAAGGTTATGATCAATAGCCATGTAAAGATTTGATATTGTCTGCGCCTGTATTCCCTGTGTTGCATCAACAACAATCAGTGCTCCTTCGCATGCCGCTATTGATCTCGATACTTCATAGGAAAAATCAACATGTCCTGGTGTATCTATAAGGTTAAGGGTATATTCAGATCCCTGGTACTGGTATCCCATCTGTATGGCATGGCTCTTTATTGTAATGCCTCTTTCCCTCTCCAGATCCATATCGTCCAGTACCTGGTCTTTCCTGTCTCTTTCACTAAGGGTATTCGTCTTCTCAAGCAACCTGTCAGCAAGAGTGCTTTTACCATGGTCAATATGAGCAATTATGCAAAAATTCCTTATTTCATTCATCGCCTGTCTCATTCCTTAGAATAAGCGCAAATATATAATTAATAGTTGAATAAGTTGAGAGTAAGCTCCTCCTTCGCTCTTCGGGCTATGGACGATAGTGTGAGAAGAAGTTGCGAGGGTGCTCCGAATAAAATAGGGGTATTGCCCGAGCAACACCCCTCCTTTAATGTTATCTTTCTTTTGTCAGATCTTAATAGAGAATCTGTTTAAATCAAACGCTGATCCGAATCTACTACATCATGCCGGGCATTCCGCCGCCTCCCATTCCAGGGTTGGGCATTGGTTCATCTTCCTTCTCTTCAACAACCACAGCTTCAGTCGTCAGGAACATCCCGGCTATTGATGCTGCATTCTCAAGTGCTATGCGGGCTACTTTAGCCGGGTCGATAACACCTGAATCATAGAAGTTCTCAAATTTATCGATAAGTGCGTTAAATCCGTAATCATTCTTACCTTCTTTAACAGCCTGTGCAATAACTGCTCCTTCTTTACCGGCGTTAAATACAATCTGGCGCAAAGGTTCCTCAATTGCACGTTTCACAATTTCGATACCAGTATTCTGGTCTTCATTATCACCTTTCAGCTTTTCAAGCGCTTCAATTGCTCTAATATATGTTACACCGCCTCCGGGTACAATACCTTCCTCAACTGCTGCGCGGGTTGCACTCAGTGCATCATCAACACGGTCTTTTTTCTCCTTCATCTCAACCTCAGAAGCAGCACCGATATAAAGAACGGCAACGCCACCTGACAATTTTGCAAGTCTTTCCTGCAATTTTTCCTTATCATAATCCGAAGTAGTGTTTGTGATCTGTTGCTTTATCTGGTTAACACGAGCTGCGATTGCATCTTTCTGTCCGGCGCCGTTTACTATAGTCGTATTTTCCTTATCAACAGATATTTTTTCTGACTGTCCAAGCATATCAAGAGTTGTGTGCTCCAGCTTAAGGCCTTTTTCTTCAGAGATTACTGTTCCACCTGTAAGGATGGCTATATCCTCAAGCATTTCCTTTCTTCTGTCACCGAATCCGGGAGCTTTAACCGCACAAACTTTTAATGACCCCCTGAGGCGGTTGACAACCAATGTGGCAAGAGCTTCTCCTTCAACATCTTCAGCGATAATCATCAATGGCCTTCCATTCTGTGCTGTTGTTTCAAGAATAGGAAGAAGGTCCTTCATAGTTGATATTTTCTTATCATGGATAAGAATATAAGGATTTTCAAGGTCGGTCTCCATTTTCTCAGTATCTGTAACGAAGTAGGCTGATATATAACCACGGTCGAACTGCATTCCTTCAACAACCTCTACCGTTGTTTCAGTACTCTTTGCCTCTTCAACTGTGATCACACCTTCTTTTTTCACCTTACCCATTGCTTCTGCAATAAGTTTTCCAATTGCTTCGTCATTATTGGCAGATATTCGTGCTACCTGTTCAATCTTATTCAGGTCGTCACCAACAACCTTTGCCTGTTTTGCTATATGTTTGACAACTTCCCTGACAGCCTTGTCAATTCCTCTTTTCAATTCCATCGGATTGGCACCTGCAGTCACGTTTTTAAGGCCCACAGTTATAATTGACTGTGCAAGCACTATAGCCGTTGTAGTACCATCACCTGCATCATCTCCCGTTTTGGAAGCTACTTCCTTCACCATCTGGGCTCCCATATTTTCAAAAGGATCCTCAAGTTCTATCTCCTTGGCCACGGTAACTCCATCCTTACTTATTTGTGGTGCCCCGAATTTTTTCTCAAGAACTACATTCCTTCCTTTCGGCCCAAGAGTTACTCTCACAGTATTAGCTAGTTTATCAACGCCTTCCTTAAGAAGGTTACGTGCTTCGATATCAAATTTAATTACTTTTGCCATATCAGTTAGTTTAAATTGTTACGT
>CAZSJH010000120.1:0-8911 GCA_964607105.1 uncultured Rikenellaceae bacterium
ACATATCAATCTCCCAGTCAAGATGGTAAATGTCCTGTTGCTTGATTTTCCTGTCTGCTTCATCTTTCAGCTGCCTTATTTCACTGCAATTATCATATGTAAGTGCCGTTAACTGTGTCAGGAAATCTACAACTGATCTTACCCTTTCAGGGAAGTATTTATAAACAAGGTTCTCTGTCATGAAAGAATAACAATTGAAAAGAGCGGTGTAGCCTGTAGAATAGAAAGGGTCGTCATTATATGCCATTATGCCGTCTTTGATATCTCCGAAATAGTTACTCATCTGTACATATGGGATCATATCATACTCGGAATTTTTTTCCATCCTGTCATACAATTCAGGCAGCATTTTGTCCTTGAAAAATTGACCCATGGCAGTATCAAGCTTGCTGTAGAGTGTTGCTATCAGCGTTATTGTATATTGATGGTCAGAACCGTTAGTTGTATGTGTGTCAAGGAATACGTCAGGATTTAGATGAAGAAAGATATTAACGAAGCTTCTTGCATTTTCAGTTTCCTGCTTTGCGAAATCGCGGTTAAGGTCAAGGTTACGGGCATTCCTTCTCCTTCCATTATAGACAGGACCATTCTGGTTGGTACGGTAATATTTGCTCCTGTCAAGGGCACCCCCGATATTGTATACCGGGATAATTCCTATAACAACATTGTCAAGGTACTTCTTCAAGTCATTCTTATTCCTTAAAAGGTCCCATGAGAACTGTATACTGGCATCAATACCTTCAGGCTCACCCGGATGGATGCCGTTATTTACCAGGATTATACATTTCCCCTTTTTTCTTAGCGATACCGGATCGAAGTCGCGGTCGCCTGATATCATAAAGAGGTGGAGAGGTTTACCGATATCTGTTTTGCCCATTTCGACCAGTCTGGCCTCGGGATAATGGTTGGCCAGTTGTCTGTAGGCGTCTATCACTTCATGATATTCGAGGCTCAGGTTATCATCGTACTTGAGGTTTATATTTACCTCGTTATTCTGTTTGCAGGATGCTAGTATTAATAATCCAGCAAGAATAAAGATTATAGAATGTTTCATTATTTCAGGATTTAATTCACCTGAAAAGTAATAAAAAATAATTTACGAGACAGAGCTGGAAAATAATTTTACAGCAGCTTTAGGCTGATATTAGCTCATTAATCAGAGGATATCATTCTCTCGGCTATTTCAAGTATTGTAGTATCATCAAATCTAACCAGACCTCCATCCGGTCCCTGTTCTAGATGGATACCTATACTTTCGCCTTCATCATAGTTCCAACCTCCAAAATAATTTCTTACAGTTTCTTCGTTCATATCCAGCTTCCTGGCTATATCTTTTACTCCGCCTTCGGGAAGTTGGTCCTTGATCTCCCTTAGCTTATTGAATGTCATTGTTCTGCTCATTATCCTTATTTTCTAAATTAACCCTCAACTTTAAAATTACATAAAATTTCGACTGCCGGTATCTTATACCCTTACTTTTAACAAAGTTTTATGAAATTATATTCATTTTATATCATCAGTGTTTCTTATAATATATACTTTGTAATCACCCAGGTACTTGAACCCATATTTCTGATAAAGATTTATTGCTATCCTGTTGGAACTGTGTACTTCCAGTTTTATCTGGTATCCAGTCTTTTTCACATATTGCAGAGACTCTTCCAGCAGGTATTTGGAAAGTCCTTTCCCCTGGTATCCGGGCGATATACCAAAGTGGTGCAGATATAATCGTCTGCCATCATAAGTTATCCATGATGTACCTGCTATGGCATTGGTTTCTTCATCTTCAAGTATTAGTAAGCAGCCTCCTGTTTTAATGCACCTTTCGACTGTATTCTTATCATCTCCGCGTTCCGGTCTTTCCATTCCCGTTTCCAGCCATATTTTTGATACGGCTTCATAGTCCACCGGATGATAATCTCTTATCCTGTATCCCTTCATAACTGTTTACTCATCTTTCAATACATACAATTGACCGGATTCGTCTCTTATTACTCGGATATTAGTTCCTTTCTCAATAAAGCCTATTTCTGAATGGGCATCATAAATCTCATCGTTAATAATTACTTTACCTGATGGTCTGAGTACAGTATAAGCCTTTCCTTTGGTACCTATAAGTAATTTTTGTTTCTTACTGTCAAAACTGATATACCCCTCATCTACGTTCTGTATTTTCTGTAGTGCCAGCTTCCCCAGGAGGTTATTAGGCGAGAAGAGTTTCTTACTGAGCCATAATGAGAGTATAAATGCCAGGAACATCGACAGGAAAACTATGGCAAATGATGCTAATGCTGTTTGTATGCCTGTTCCATCCGGCGAGGGTCCGAATTCGAATGTAATCTTGTCAACCATGGTAAATGTGAGGCCAATAATTATTCCTGCAATACCGAGGACCCCGGTCACTCCGAATCCCGGTATGGCAAATATCTCGACGAGAACCAGGATTATGCCTGCCACGAAAACCACTATATGCCAGTTTGCCTGCAGTCCTTCAAGATACAGGGGCGCAAAGTACAATATAGCTGCCAGTACTGCTGCTGCGAGAGGAAAGCCCACACCCGGTGACTGTAGTTCAAAGTAAAGACCTCCAATAATAATCATTATTAATAAGCCTGACACTACGGGATTAATCAAGAACTGTATTATTTTTTCTGCTCCACCCGGCTTGAATTCTTCTATTCTGTAATTTTCTATCCCAGCAATCATTAATACCTCTCCTAAATTAAGGGCTTGTCCTTCGCAAAAACCGAGTTCGATGGCCTCATTTGTGGTAAGTGTCAGAACATTCCCTGTATCACTCACGCCCTCAACATATACTTTGGGGTCGACCATTGATTCTGCAATTGCCGGATCCCTGTGCCATATATATGAAGTATCGCCATTCACTACCACGGGCTTTTTGCCGTGTGCTTCTGCAGTTGATCTCATCATTCCTCTCATAAATGACTGGTACTTGTCAGGTACCTGCTGGCCTGTCTGGTCAACAACAGTGGCTGCTCCTATGCTTCCTCCCGGACGCATATAGATACTATCGCAGGCTATTGATATAAGTGCTCCAGCAGAGATAGCCTGGTTGTCAATATATATCAGCACAGGTTTTGGATAATTAAGTATTGCCGTCCTTATAGAATCGGCAATATCTACCTGTCCTCCATATGTGTTCATATGTATTAAGATATAGTCGGCTCCCATCTCACTGGCTTCCTCAAGGCTTAACTTCGTTGTTCTCCACACAGGAGCAGCAATCATTTTCTTAATATCAAATTTATAGACTATTACCTCGTCGTTTTCAGCAGAGGGTACCTGTTGTGCCCTTAGCCCTGCAGTTATGACGGAAAAGGCGGCAAGAAGAAAGAAGCTTATGATAAGAAAGCGTTTCATAACACTATTTTTTATGAAATATCAGGTTTCTTTAAGATCATCAAGATACTTAAAAAAGGTTTGCATGGCTATCCTTTTTTCCTCATCAAGAAAAAAATCGATATTATTGTTGAGGTAATCCTTTAGCACCTCAGGAGGCATGGCTCCCCTTTTTCCGTAATAATCAACTACTTTGTCAATATTTGTAACACCATAGCTCATGGCTTTGTTGAACTTGCTAATAAAATTACTGCTGAAATTTTTATTTGATACCCAGCATGCAAAAACAAAAGGCAGTCCGGTGTATTTGTTCCATACAGTTGCCAGGTCCGTTCTGTGACTAAAATTTGATTCCATCTCGTAACACTGATCCCCGATAAGTATAAGTCCTTCATTATCAGCAATATCATTGAAACGGAACTCAGGGTTTGTCTGCACCCAGTTAAAATCACATTCCCAGAACTTTCTGGCTATAAGCCTTATAAGAGCAACAGAAGTTCTTGACCTGTAATCGAGGTAAATGGTATCAAGTTCATCTGGTGGCTTATTGCTTAACAATAATACTGTCCTGACGGGGCCCTTGCTACCAATACAGTAATCACTTATTATCGACAGGGACTGGTTTTCATGAATTGCTATTACAGGTATTAAACCGATATCAGCTTTACCTTCCACAATCTTCCTTGCACAATCTGCCGGGTGGTCAATTTCAATTTCTGCGTTGAACTTGATCCCGGAATTTTCCAAGCCGTAAATTAGGGGATAAGTATTTGAATACCTTACTGCCGATATCCTGATTTCAAACATAGGTGATTAAGTGATTCATGGCTTAAATGCCCGAAATTACAAAATTTCAGTTTTATTTCCCCCTGTAATGTAGTAAATTTACATCCGGTCATAATCAGGAACTAATTATTTTAAAATGGACCTCAATAAATTAACAGCTATTTCACCCATTGACGGCAGATACAGGGAAAAAGTTAAGGATCTTGCAGGGTATTTTTCCGAGTACGGCCTTATTAAATACAGGATTAAGTCAGAGGTGGAATATTTTATTGCTCTATGTAATATACCTTTGCCACAATTAGAAGAATTCAAAGCTGAGAATTTCGATCTGTTAAGATCACTTTACAGGTCTTTCAGTATTAGTGATGCCAGCCGTGTCAAGGAAATTGAGCTGGCAACTAACCATGATGTAAAAGCTGTTGAATACTATTTAAAGGAAAAATTCCATGAATTTAAGCTGGGTGATTGGTCAGAATTTATTCATTTTGGCCTTACATCACAGGATATAAACAATACTGCTATTCCACTCTCATTGAAGGATTATTCAGAGCAGGTATTCTATCCACTGCTTGACAAACTGGTATCCAGGCTAAAAGAACTGGCCAGGGAATGGAATGATATTCCAATGCTCGCCAGAACCCATGGACAGCCGGCAACACCAACAAGACTGGGTAAAGAGATGATGGTTTTTGTAAAGAGACTTGAGGTACAGGCTGAGAATCTTAAATCAGTGCCATGGTCTGCCAAGTTCGGAGGTGCCAGTGGGAATTTGAATGCCCATTATATTGCATATCCAGTTATTGACTGGGATAGGTTTGCGGATAAATTTGTCACTGAATCACTGGGCTTGCATAGATCAAAGCCCACCACCCAGATTGATCATTATGATAATTTTGCAGCCCTTTCGGATGCAATACGCAGGATAAATACCATAATGATTGATTTTTGCAGGGATATCTGGCTTTATATATCTTTTGATTATTTCAAACAAAGAATAAGCAGCCAGGAAGTGGGTTCTTCTGCAATGCCCCATAAGGTTAACCCTATAGATTTTGAAAATGCGGAAGGAAACCTTGGAATATCAAACTCAATATTCGGACATTTTTCCGAAAAACTGCCCATATCAAGGCTCCAGAGAGACCTGTCAGACTCAACTGTATTGAGAAATACAGGGGTGCCGTTTGCTCACACTCAGATAGCTATAAGATCAATACTCAAAGGACTGGATAAATTGATAGTGAACAGGGAAAGGATAGATTGTGACCTGGAAAATAATTGGGCGGTTGTTGCCGAAGCCATACAAACAATCCTCAGGAGGGAAGGATATCCCAAACCCTATGAGGCACTGAAAGAATTAACACGTACAAATGAAAGAATAACACGTAAATCCCTATTGGATTTTATAGAGAATCTTAACGTGAGAGCCGATATTAAAAATGAGTTAAAGTCTATTACACCTTTTAACTATACCGGTAAGTAAAAGGAATGAATATGAAAAGATTCAGGGTCCTTCTGTCGTTTATATTGCCCTATAAGTGGTTTGCAGGTCAGAATATATTATTTAATATTCTGGCTGCAATATTTTCCCTGTTTACTTTCACCCTGATAAGCCCTTTTCTGAAAATTTTGTTTGGCGTGGTACCTGATACACCTCATCCAGGGCATTTCGAAGCTTCAAAAGACTGGTTCAATGATATATTTAATTACTATATAAGCCATTATATAGATAAAATGGGTCCGGGTACAGCCCTGATCGGTGTGTGCCTGCTTGTCATCACAGCAAGCCTTTTCAGGAATATTTTTGTCTTTACAGCGAATAACGCTCTTGCATACCTCAGGTCCTACACTGTGAGGGACATGCGTAAGAAACTGTATGATAAGGTGCTGAGATTGCCGGTTTCCTATTTCACCGAATCCAGGAAGGGAGATGTCATGACGCGTATATCGAATGATGTGGAGGAAATCCAGGTATCGGTGATGGGATCACTTATTATGCTTCTCAGGGATCCCGTAACAATCATTATCTTCCTGGTCTTTCTTTTCATTATAAGCTTTAAACTGACACTGTTCTCACTTCTTCTGATGCCATTGAGTGGCTGGATTATTGGGAAGATAGGTAGAAACCTGCGGGCAAAATCCTTCAAGGGACAGCAACAACTGGGAAAATTATTGTCCGTCGTGGAAGAAACACTGGGAGGGCTGAGGATAATAAAGGCCTTCAATGCAGAAAATAAAATGAATGAAAGTTTTTCAAGGATAAATGAGATTTTTACGAAGATCTACAGGAGAGTTCTGAGAAAAAGATACCTGGCGTCACCAATAAGTGAATTCCTTTCGACCATCTCTTTAATGATGGTAATGTATTTTGGAAGCGTAATAGTATTAAATGGTTCAACAGAAATGACATCCGACCAGCTCATTGTATTCCTTGTGGTCTTTTCCCAGTTGATTCCCCCGGCAAAGAATATAACGACATCTTACTTTAATGTCCAGAAAGGAATGGCTTCGCTTGAACGTATTGAATATATACTTGATGCTGAAGAAAAAATTACTGAAAAGGAAAATGCAGTCCCCTTCAAATCATTTAATAAAATGATAGCTTATGAGAATGTCAGTTTTGCCTATAGCAAGGATCTTGTAGTTAAGGATGTATCCTTTACGGTGCAAAAAGGAAAGACTCTGGCAATTGTAGGTAAATCGGGATCAGGCAAATCAACACTTGCTGACCTTTTACCCAGGTTTATGGATGTAGATAAGGGCAGCATAAGTATTGATGGCATTGATATACGTGATATGAAACTATGTGATCTGAGGAGGCAAATGGGAATCGTGAGCCAGAATGCCATACTGTTTAATGACAGTTTCAGGAATAACATAGCATTCGGGTCTGATAATAATTCTCCTGAAGATATTGAAAGAGCAGCACGAGTGGCAAATGCCCATGAGTTTATTATGGAGACACCCGGTGGATATGAATATACTGTCGGTGAGGGAGGAATCAAACTGAGTGGGGGACAGAGACAACGCATCAGTATAGCCAGAGCTGTGCATGCCAACCCGCCTATTCTTATACTGGATGAAGCTACCTCGGCACTCGACACAGAGTCGGAACGACTTGTGCAGGATGCTATTGAGAACCTTATGAAGAACAGGACATCAATAGTGATAGCTCACAGGTTGTCAACGGTGAGGAGGGCTGATACAATCATAGTTATTGATGAAGGACGTATTGTGGAAAAGGGCTCACACGATGAACTTCTTAAGAACAAAGATGGGCTGTATACAAAATTGTATACTATGCAGATGATGGAATGATCTAGAAGCTGAGATCCGCCTTCGCCCAGAGGGCTATGGCGGACAAGGGTTGAGAGGTTTAGAGACATTGTTGAATTGTCCCGAAAAAGCATCTTGCTTTTTCGAGGATCCTCGAATCGAAGATTCGGGATTGAATCGTTTAATTATTTAATCGGGATCTTTCGTTGAATGTTTTTACAGGCTCTTTAAGCTGGGCCATGAATTAATACAAAAAGACCTATTAACCAGTAACCAGTAACGAGTAACCAGATATTATCATGGAGCAAAAAGTAACAGAACAATTTATCAGTCTATCACTTAACCCTGATACAGGTCGATACCTGGTTTTGGGGAATTATCTTACTTACGGCCTGGTTGGGGCTATTTTAATGGACCTGTCACTTGAAAGGAAGATATCAATTGAGGATCATATTATAATAGCCGCTAAAGATTCATCACCAACAGGAAATACTGCATCTGACCGGATGTTTAAGACTATTGCTGAATCAAGCCGACAACGTAATATTAAGATATGGGTTAGAAGATTGGGCAATAAGTCTGCAAGGTACAGAAAGGAGATGCAAAAATATTTTGTCAGGAATGGCATTTTAAAAGTTGAAAATAAGAGGTTCATAGGTATATCATACAAACTGCATTACATTGCCAGGCCGGGATTCAGGATAAATCTCATAAACAGGTACAAAGAAATCATACTATATAATAAGATTCCCGAAGAACATGAAATGATGGTTCTTGGACTTATCTACGCATGTAAGATGCATAAAGTAATCTCAAAAGGAGGACCTGAAAGAAGAAATGTGAGAAAGAAACTTGTTGAGATCATCCGTAGTAATGCATTTGCAACTGACATAAGCAAGGCAATAATGGAGATCCAGACTGAAATTACTGCCAGTATTGCAGCAACAGCAGCCATGTCGGCAACAGCGTCTGCATCCCATTAGGATCCGCTTATGAGGAAAAGATTAGATGTAAAAGAAAAGTGAAGGCACAGGACTTGGCGTTTCTACATTCGGTAAATATTCCAGATGACTGGTAGATTTATATTATTACAATTCTTTTTTTTAATCCTTCTTGCTGCATGCAAGGGCACAGGAAATAAGGATACTGCACCCAATATTCTGCTTATCAATATTGATGATATGGGTTGGAGAGATGCCGGGTTTATGGGGTCAGAGTACTACGAAACACCGGTACTTGATGGCCTAGCTGCTGAAGGGATGATCTTTACCCAGGCATATGCTACGGCTGCTAATTGTGCTCCCAGCAGGGCCTGTATGATGACCGGCCAGTGGGCTCCCAGACATGGAATATATACAGTGGGTAGTTCGGAAAGGGGCAGTAGCAGGGACAGGAAAATAATCCCTGTGGAAAATAATACGATCCTGGCCGATAGCTGCTATACCCTGGCCGAGGCATTACATGATGCAGGCTATATTACCTGCCATGCAGG
>CAZSJH010000121.1:0-8847 GCA_964607105.1 uncultured Rikenellaceae bacterium
TCATGGAAGGGCTGGTCCCACCTTACGGGCCATCTTCGTATTGAATCTGAAGGCATGTCATAGCTGCCCCTGGTTGCAAGGGCAGAAGTAGTCTCTGTAGCCATGAACTTCTGACCCGGAAAGGTCTGAGGGAATTTGACGAATGACGAGTCATTGTAATTGTACCCAATAAGGTCAAGAGCTCCCGAGGTAATGACAGGGTTGTGGGGATAAGGATCATTACATCCGGAGGTGATGGGTCTGGTATCATCCAGGACCCTGACGATGCCTGCCAGTTCAGTGGCAATGGTTTCACCACTGCTGTCTCTCTGCCATTGTTCCATAACCTCGTTACCTATGCTCCAGATAAAGACCGAGGGGTGATTGCGATCGCGAAGTACCATGTCCTCAAAATCCCTGCTATGCCATTCATCCCAGTCAAGGCTGTAATCATATTCCGTTTTTCCTATTTTCCACATGTCAAAGGCCTCATCCATAACAATAAAACCCAACCTGTCGCAAAGCTCCAGCAGTTCGGGCGAAGGTGGATTATGAGCAGTACGTATGCCATTGCACCCCATTTCCCTGAGAATCTCCAGGCGGCGTTCCATAGCCCTTGAATTCACTGCTGCTCCCAGGCAACCAAGATCGTGATGATTACATACACCCCTGATCTTTACAGGTTTTCCGTTAAGGATTAATCCTTTATCGCTAACTTTTACCAAGGTAATTGCCATTAATCCACACTTCACTATTTCGGTAAACACCATCGAATTCTATATTAAACAGTTTTCCGGCTTTTTTGCTGTCCAGGCTGAATGTCTTCCTGTACCAGCCGATACCACCAGGCAATGCTCCACCTGAGACAGTCGCCGGATGTTTGTCGCTGAATTCACCTTCAATGCTCCAGTCGTGAGGCAGGCTTATTATTCTCCATCCGGAGTCATCGAACCCGGGTTCCCTGAACTCATCCCTATCGGCCAGTATGAATTTCCAGTCATTACCGAAGTTTACCCTATAACGAACCTCCCTTCTCGTACAGGCTGCATGGAGGATCATCATGAATAAAATAGATACCGTTATATATTTACGCATTTATATTATCAGAATAATTATTTATAATTTAATTTCAATTGAAGATCCTTCATATTCAACCGTACTATCAGGTTCTGCATCAGGGTCTGCACCCAGTGGACTGCCGGGTGATATTATGAATATATTAAAAGTTCTTTCTTGCAGCACCCCTGCGAACTCACCCTGTCTTTCTTCTATAGTAAGAGTTTTTGCTTCGTCATTATATACTATTGGTATAAGAGTATAAGCCCCTTTTTCATAATTATAATTAAGGTTCTCATCTTCATAAAGTATAAATTTCCCATCCGAACCTGTGTATATAAACAGGCTGAGGGTATCAGCTTCTTTTTCTGTCGAATACTGTAATTCGGGTCCGAAGGGTATTATGGATCCGGCCCTTACGAAAAGGGGCATTTTATCAAATGGTGCAGGAGCATCGAGGGTCTGCCCGCCATTGTAATATTCTCCCGTATAGAAATCGTACCATCCGGTTGAAGCCGGCAGGTAAACATCCCGGTTCCTTGCTTTATACTCATAAACGGGATTTACCAGCAGTGAAGGTCCGAACATATACTGGTCTTTTATGTCATATACTTTACTGTCTGCTGTAAAATCCATAACAAGACCTCTCATAGGAGTATAATCGTTAAGCCATGTTTGTCCTGCCAGTGAGTATATATACGGCATAAGCCTGTACCTGAGTTTGTCGAATGCCAGCATTGTCTGGTAAGACGGGTGGGATTCCTGTGCGACATAGAACATCTCCCTGTATGGGTACTGTCCGTGTGCCCTGAACAGGGGGCAGAAGGCACCATACTGGAACCAACGGGTCATAAGTTCCCTCCATTCATCAATATCTTCCGGTGAAGGGTTATAATACCTTCCTTCCACAGCAAAACCACCGATATCCATTGTCCACCAGGGTATCCCTGACATACAGAAATTCAGACCGCAGGGTATCTGTGCCTCAAAATCATGCCACCGGGCTGCTATATCCCCGCTCCAGTTAGCTGCTGAGTAGCGTTGCAGGCCTGCATAGGCAGAGCGTGTAAGAATGAATATCCTCTGGTCAGGGCTGGTTTCACGCTGACCCTCATATATACCCATGGCATTAACAAGTGCATATGCGTTGAAATATTTTGTGGCCGGGCCCAGGGCTGTAGGATTCATCAGCGCCTTGCGTTCTTCCATGGGCAGGTTTGAAGAAATATCAGGCTCAGTGGCATCCAGCCACCATGCATCCACACCTTTGCTGAAGAGCTTTTTATTTATCTGGTTCCAGAACTCTTTGCGTGCATCTTTATTAAAGGCATCATAGAAAGTAGAGACATAACCTATCCAGTCTTTCTGTCCTTTCTCCACGTTCCTGGTATAAAGCCATCCTTTACTGTTCATGAATTTATAATTATCGGTCCCCACGTAATATTTCGGCCATACCGATATCATTATTTTTGTATTGAGAGAATCATGCAAGGTATTGATCATTCCTTCAGGATCAGGAAACCTTTCGGGGTCAAAGTCGTGAGAGCCCCATTTATCAACCGGCCAGTATTGCCAGTCCTGGACAATATTATCTATCGGGATACCTCTTCTCCTGAATTCATAAACGACAGACAGGAGTGCTTCCTGTGTCGTATATCGTTCACGGCTTTGCCAGAATCCCATTGCCCATTTGGGCATAACCGGTGCTTTTCCAGTAATAGTACGGTAGCCGCTTATTACTTCATCCATGTTACTGCCGGCAATGAAATAATAATCTATCTGGTCTGCAGCCTCCGAATAGATGGAGATAAGCTCTTTTTCATCATCCGGGAGCGGATCCAGGTACCTGAGAGCTACGTATGACTGACCGCCATCAGGGGTCCATTCAATCCTTACATGATATTTTTTATTCTTCTCCATCATAAGCTCAAAATTGTTATATGAAGGATTCCAGGCCTGGCGCCAGCGGTCGAATACCAGGCTGTCATTAATCCGTAGGCTGGCATAGCCGGCCGAGGTGAAAACAAAGTCATGTGCCCCCTGTGTATCTGATTGTATGTAGCCATCCCATGTAACATAACCCTTACTGAGATCGTATCCTTCAGGGAATTTATCAAGGTCGGGGATGAAGCGGTAATCAATCTCATCTTCCTCGCGGGTGGTGAATATTCTCCCTTTTTCATTACGGTATGAATAAGTGGCGGTCAGGCCACCTTCTTTATCTTCACTGTTGTATAGCTTCAGTTCACCCAGGTTTTTATAGTTCCTGGTGTCGCCGAATTTTGTTCTTGAGTAATTATCCCAGAGGATACCATAGTTCCTGTTTGAGATTAAAAAAGGTATTCCGGTCATAGTGTTATACTGGTAAAGGTCCAGGTTCTTACCCTTCAGATTCATAAAAGATGTCTGGTTGGCACCAAGTCCATAAAGGGCCTCATCACCTGGTGATTCAAACTGTTGCCTTATGGCGTAGCAGTTTTCACCGTCAATAGAAACTTCCTTAAAGGTTTTACCCCCACCTTTTTTTTCTGCCAGTATGGTATTATTATGATCTGTAAACCATACCTCGCCTGTATTCTTTGAAATGTAAGCTTTCAGGATAGAAGTACTCAGAGCGTACGTTGAATCATTTTCTTCAACATTGAAATCCACTTCGGGCAGTGTATCTTTGACAGCCATGAGGCTCTCTGTTTCAGGGAATTCATCACCTGGTATCGAGGTGACATGAATAATTCTGTCGGTAAGCACCTGCATCCTGACCAGTTGATCCGGTTTAGTTTTCGGGCAGACAATAAGACCGTCATCTATTATCATGTTTTTCTCACCTGTACATGATGATCCCCAAAGGCCGAGGAGTAAAATCAGGGAAAACAAAGAATAATTTCCTATAGCAAACTTATTCATGGTAACGGGTTTTTGTTATTATTGACTCAAGGTCCTTTACACAAAGGTATTAGAATTTAATTACTTTCAACCGCCCGCATGGGAGCCCTGCCACAGATCAGGGCGGCGGTCGACCCCGATGTCAGAGGAGGTCAATATTACGGTCCTTCGGGATTCGGTGAAATGAAAGGTTATCCGGTCAGGGTTGAATCGAATGGTGTTTCACATGACAGGGAAGCTGCCAGGAAGCTCCGGGAGGTTTCAGAAGAACTAAAGGGAGTGAAGATTTTAGATTGAAGATTGCCCTACGGCAATCTTCAATCATAAGGTATTTATTCAAAGGTCGGAACCGCATCCATGTTAGCCAGCTTTGTTGTAATGAGATATCCCAGCCTGCAGATGCTTTCAGCCTTGTCATAGTCTATCTTTTCCGGATCGTCTCCGGGTTGGTGAAGATCCTCATGCACTCCTGAGAAAAAGAAGAAAGCTGGTATGCCCTGACTTATAAAACTCTGATGGTCGCTGCCACCGGGTAAATTATCATCATTGTCAAAGATAAGGGGAAAGTCAGTTACGCCCTCATTAAGTTCGTTTATGAATTCTTCAAGCTGATCAATATATTTTTTGTCCGTAAAAACATAATGAGCCCGGCTATCTTTGTTATCGGGGTCACTGCGACCTATCATATCCATGTTCAGATTAAACTTGATTTGCTCCAACGGCAGAACATTGCTGCCTACGAAGTGTCTTGATCCTATTAGTCCCATTTCCTCGGCGGTATAGGTTATAAAAACAACAGAGCGCTTGCATGGATTCATGGCCACGGCTTCGGCTATCTCAATAACACCGGTTGAGCCGCTGGCATTGTCGTCGGCTCCGTTACATACCTGACCATTCAGGGGTTTTACATGGTCCAGGTGAGCACCCACCACGATATATTCATTACGCAGAACAGGATCGGTTCCTTCCACTATACCTACAACATTTTTTGCAGTTATCATCTCTTCATTAAGTATCTCAATATTGCTATTCAGATAGATACCTTCAAGTAATTGCGGCTTATAGTTCTTAAGGATATTATCAGGATCCTTCATGGGATTGAATTTATTACCCTCCATCAGGCTTTCTATGAAAGAGGGTTTTACATAATAGATTGATGGTACTGATTCTGATCTATCATTATTTTCAGAACCTTTGTATATATATTTCTCAGTTTCAAACTCGCTGGGTATCATCTCGAAGGGCATACCGGTTGATCCGTCGAGATCAGCAAGTATTATCCCCGTAGCACCCTTGCTAAAAAGTGCTGAAACCTTTGACTGGAATCCACTCATTCCTGTATATTTTTCATGAACTTCAACAGGAAGGACAGACTTTCCATTTTTCACCGGGGCACCACTGATACATACTATTATCTTACCTTCTACGTCCAGGTCCCTGAAATCATTCCACTTATGATCTGGTTCCTCAATGCCATAACCCACCCATACCAGTTCCACTTTATTGTGCTTGAGCTTGTTCCCGAAAAGGATTCTGAAATCTTTTTTGTGTTCAAGGGATATTTCTTTTCCCTCTCTAAATAATGTCCAGCTTATATTGTTACTATAGCTTGTTTTAATAAATGGTACCCCCTGAAAATATGATTTACTGCCATCTATATTTTCAATTACCGGTAGAAGTCCGGCGGCGGCGAATTGTGTTGCCACATACTGTGCCGCTATTTCATATTCATCCGAGGGACCGACCCTTCCATTCATATAATCTGATGCAAGGAAGAAGATATGGTCCCTGATTTCGGCTTTAGTAATTGATTCAATAGGGTCCTGTGCATTAATAAGGCCGGTGAATAGAATAAACAGGCCTGCAAGGAGTAAAACGGGTTTTCTAAGGTTCATGTTTTTCTGGTTTATATTATTAATTGATAAAAGTAATACTTATTTATATATGCTGAGTATATGCGAAATGTATGAATGAGTTTGCCAAGGCAAGCGAAGGTGACGAGCTCGATGAATCCACGCGGCACGGATCTGGAGATCCGCGTCAGCGAAGGTGGGAGAACCGCGCCAGCGAAGGTGGGAGAACCGCGCCAGCTGGGTGAGTCAATGATGGAATGATGAATTATTGGGTTTCTCATTGCTCGGTTCTCATCACTCTTTTTGCCAGTTATTGTTTGTAAGATCCCTGTCGAAGAAATATGGATTACCGAGTTTAACAGAACTAAGCCTGGCGGCATCCTCTATTTCAATGGTTAATTCCAAGGATGACTTAAACACCGCAGGTTTCCTGTGTACTGTTTTCTTACTTCCGTCCTGGTATTCAAGTTCAAGGTAAACAGGCAGCGGTAAGCCTCCGGTATTTCTGATCAATATCGTCCCTTTTTCCGTATCTACAGAGGCAAGTTCCAGTTCCTGTGTCTTAAATTCATAAAACCAGGGTTTGATCAACCAGGAGAGGTCATAACCTGCCACCTCCTCGAATATGGCAAAAAGATCCCAGGGTGCAGGGTGTTTATGATGCCATCTTTGAGTATAAATATTCCATACCTTGTTCATTTGTTCGATGCCCAGCTGGTTTTCTATTGTCATGAATGCCTGGGAAGAACGTACGTAGCTGTTAAAATTTGATGCAAGCCCATCAAATATCGAGTATGTAGGGATCATCAGGGGAAGGTCATTGGCAGTACCCCCAACTATATTGAAAACCTGCCTGAAAGAACCTACAGTTCCTGATGAATCGGCTTTACTCCACTTTATTCCCTGGTAGGTAGCCCATCCTTCGTCCATCCATGCAAACCTTCTTTCATTGGTACCTGTATAGAAAGGCAGGTACGAATGAGATATTTCGTGGAATATTACTTCATAGGCATACGTTTCCACGGACTGGTCACCATTATTAACCATCATGGGTGATTCCATTCCTCCGGAGCCTTCACCGCAGTTAAAGACCGTCATTGATGGCCATGGGTAAGCTACTCCGGGGCATTCAAAAGAGAGGTATTCAATTGCATTCCTGGCGAACTGTGCAGCCTTATGATAATGCTTGCTTGAATCCGGGTAAACAGCTGAGATGAGAACCCTTCTGCCATCTTCAACCTCAAGGCCTGATGCATCCCAAACGTGTGTTTTGCTGGCGGCAAATGTAAAGTCGGGAGTATTTTCAGCTTTGAATTTCCAGGTTACTTTATCCCTGTTTCCATGGTCTACCGGAAGATCATCTGTTGTGATTATATTAACTATATCATCACTCTGTAAAGCATTGTCTACCTTATCCCGGAGAACAGAGGGGTAGACTTCTGCCGGGTTCTGTAGCATGCCTCCAGCCCATACCAGATAACCTGCTGGCATTGTAATGCTCACATCATAGTTATTGAAATCATTATAGAACTCAACTATTCCTGCGTAATCGGTCATATCCCAGCCATAGATATCATCATATACCGCAACCTGGGGATACCAGTATGCAATAAAGACAGCATCATTTTCAAACACTCCCTGCCTGATGTTTATATTAGGATGCATATAGTATTTCCAGCTTAATTTCATATTAATACTTTCACCCGGTTTAAGTGGTTCATCCAGCTGTACTATTAGATTGGTTGATGTTCTCCTCTGCATAAGCATCTGTGATGGTATTGTATCATCATCAATCAGAAGATCACTGTAACTTACCTGCCTTGTTTCATTAAAAGGAAAGATATAGTAATTGCGTAATGCAGCATCGGCAGTCATATCCTGGTAACTGCGCAGCACAATCATATTTAGTTCATCCGGGCTTTCATTATAATAAGTGATTTTCGCAGTCCCTTTTATCCAGACAGTATCGTTTTCAAACATAACTTCTGCTTCCAGATTATAGTCAGAATGATTTATCCAGTATTCAGGACCCGGCAGGCCATTCATTGTCCTCGTCCCATTTTCAATTGCTTTCTGAAATTCAACCTGAACCGGAAGTTCCTGGGCTGAAATATAGTATACGGGGATAAGAAAAATAAGTACGGTTAAAAATAAAAAACGTTTCATATTATTATTATTTAGTTATTTGTAAATAAGGGTAATATATCATATGAGCCAGTCGGTAATATTTTTTCTCATTTTTTACCTGTATTATCAAAGGCTGTATTTTATTCTATCTCCTCAATATCATCCCAGAAGTATTGGAACTCAATAGGTCTTTCATCTGGATCCTTTGCATAGAAATGATAGATCCTGTAAGCTGAGTTATCCACTGGTGAAGAATCCGCAATATCTTCAAGCCTACTGTAGATTTCATCAACAAGCTCCCTTGCAGGGAAAAAGAATGTCAGCAGGGCTCCTGTGTCTATTTCTTCTCTCTGGCAGAAGCCGAAGAGCATATTTCCAAAACGGTAAATACGGCAGCCTCCCTGGTCAAGCCAGAGTGTTGCCCCCACCTTTTCGGTATAGAATTTATTGATTCGTTTCAGGTTTGTGGTCTGGTAAAATACTATCCCTCCGTGGTTTTGCATGAGATAAGTTGATAAAGTTGATAATGTTTATAAAGTTGATAAAGTTTAAAAGTTTATAAAGTAGTGACGTTCTGCCAGGGCATCAGAAGTTTAAGATTGGCTCATCATGTCCTTTTTTCTAACGGGCAACCAGCAAGCATATTCCCCCTTTCCCCTGCCTTTTACCTCAGGCCAAACCTGTAAGATAATTTTACCAGGAAAATATTATTAGCCTTTTTATCTGTAAACAGGTCGTGCAGGTTATCCCATACTTCAAATTTACCATCTGGCTTATAGAAATCTCTCGATTGCGACCAAACCAGGTATGCAGTTGATCCGGGCAGGAACTCCCACCTAATCACCAGGTTTGACAACCATTCGTCAACATTGAAATCAGGATTACCAAAGCCATAGTCGGTTGTTTAATCGGTATATTCATCTATATTATAATAATCATCATCCGGGCT
>CAZSJH010000122.1:0-8823 GCA_964607105.1 uncultured Rikenellaceae bacterium
CCTTCCTTTAAGCAAATAATTCCATATGCAATTATCTCAAATAAAGAATCATTTTATTTATTTCAGAGGACTTCTAAGCAGACAGAAAAAAGGTTGCACAATAAATTCTCTTTAGGTGTAGGAGGTCATATAAATCCAAGCAACTCTATGGAGTCTAAAGAACAGTATTTAATTGATGAACTAAAGAGAGAATTTTTTGAAGAGGTTAAATTATTAAATGGTTGTTATATAGAGGATATTGAATTTATTGGCTTTATAAATGATGATACAATTTCAGTTGGCAGTCTTCATATTGGTCTTTTGTATAATATCCATGTATCAAATAAAGATGTATATATAAATGAAACGGATAAAATGACAGCAGATTGGATTGAAAAACTCAATTTAGCTGAATCCTATGAAGGAATGGAAACATGGACTAAAATTGCATTTGATTTTTATATAAAGTGAAGGGATACTTCAAAATATAAGCTGGTAGTTTTTGATAATAAATTCAATCGTATACAAGACCCGGTATAGTTAATCCCAAATGCCCGGGACTAACATTGTGAGGTATTTCACAAGATTTTCGTAATTTTAGCGTACTCTGCAATTATGCAAAGTTTTTTAAAGATAAAATTCTAAGGAAGCAAAATGGAAGTTGCAGATCATCTTGGATTTGATAATGAGAAATACCTTAAGGAGCAGACAGCCGCTATTCTTGAAAGAGTGAACCGTTTTAATGATAAACTGTATCTGGAATTCGGAGGTAAAATTTTGTATGATTATCATGCCGCAAGGGTACTGCCTGGATTTGACCCGAATGTTAAGATGCGGCTTTTGCAGTTATTGAAAGACAAGATTGATGTAATTCTGTGTATTAATGCTGGTGATATTGAAAGAAAAAAAATCAGGGCTGATTTTGGAATTTCTTACGATGCTGATGCATTAAAGACCATTGATGATTTCAGGGAATGGGGAATAATGATCAAAGCTGTTGTAATTACCCGTTATGAAAATCAATCACCCGCCAGGGTCTTTAAGAATAAGCTCGAGTTAAGAGGTATTAAAGTATATGTTCATTACCCAACTAAGGGATATCCTACAGATATTGATAAAATTGTAAGCGACCAGGGTTATGGTGCAAACGAATATATCGAAACAAAAAAACCGATTGTAATTGTTACCGGCCCAGGTCCGGGCAGCGGCAAACTTGCCACCTGCCTGTGCAATCTTTACCACGAGTATAAAAACGGGAACAAGGCAGGATATGCTAAATTTGAAACATTCCCTATCTGGGACCTGCCAATCGATCATAAAGTTAATATCGCCTATGAAGCTGCCACAGTTGATCTTAAAGATGAAGTGATGATCGATGAACATCATCTGAAAGCCTATAATGTAAAGGTGGTGAATTATAACCGTGATATTGAAGCGTTTCATTTGCTGAAGAGGATCATAGAAAAAATAACAGGAACTGAGTCTATATACCAATCCCCTACCGATATGGGAGTGAACCGTGCCAGTTCAGGTATAGTGAATGATCGTTTGATAACAGAAGCATCACACCAGGAGGTTATCCGCAGGTACTTCAGGTGCGCTGTAGAATATGCCCTGGGCCTGGTAGATAAAGATACCCTTAACCGGGCTGTTGAAATTATGAATAAAACAGGAGCAAAAGTTGAAGATCGAAAAGTAGTGTTACCCGCAAGAGAGGCTGCAATAAATGCTGAAAAAGAAGTTAAAGGCAATGATGGTATCTTTTGCGCAGCCGCTATTGAATTGCACGATGGCACAATTATAACTGGAAAAAACTCTGCATTAATGCATGCATCTTCCAGCCTGATATTAAATGCTACCAAATACCTGGCAGGACTCCCTGATAATATGTTTTTGCTACCGGAAAGTATAATTGATTCAGTAACTTACCTGAAAAGAGATATATTGGAAGGCAGGATGGTAAGTCTCGATCTGGATGAAACACTGATTATACTCGGGATAAGCGCTTTATCTAATCCCGCAGCGAAAATGGCTCTGGAAAAACTCAAAAACATATCTGACTGCGAAATTCATCTGACACATATTCCTACGCCTGGTGATGAAGCAGGATGGAGAAAATTGAAGGGAAACCTGACATGCGATCCTGAATATTCAAGCAAAAGCCTTTTTATTGCCTGACCTGTAAACCCCTCATACCAGTTTCTACACTTAATGTGTAACAGTACGCAACCCAATACAATTCAGACAGTGGTATCAATAGTGCCAGGGGGTTCCGTGGTTCGATTAAGGTCTGAGCCTGGCACAGACGACAGGATTTTTACCCGGGAGCAAATCCCTTTAGAAAAATTTACCTATTTTGTAATAAGCTTAAATCTAAAATCATGAGATCGAAAGTCAGGGTATTAATATTCTTGCTACTTCTGGTTGGATCATGTCAGAAACCGGAAAATAAATACGTTTACGCAGATGGCCAAGAGATATACTCACCACAGGGTGAATTATTGCATCTTAAAGGTGTGAATCTGGGGAACTGGTTACTACCGGAGGGTTACATGTTCAAGATGAGTAACTGCAACTCACCCCGCAAAATAGATCAGGCTATACGAGAATTGATTGGTAACAGTGCTGCCACGGCTTTCTGGGATTCGTTCCTTGAAAATTACATCACTGAACCTGATATTAAATGGTTATCAGAGGCCGGGGTAAATATAATACGCCTGCCTTTTGATTACCGTTTGATGTGCCATGATGATTACCTGGGAAGGGATATGCATGGATATAAGTATCTGGACATGGTTATCCAATGGTGTGAGAAATACAACATTTATGTATTACTTGATATGCATGCTGCGCCTGGTGGACAAACAGGTGATAATATAGACAATAGTGATGGGTATCCATGGCTGATGGTAGATGAAGGAATGAAGCAGATGGTCTGCGACATCTGGCAGGACATCGCAAAGAGGTATGCTGTTGATACTACGATAATCGGTTATAACTTATTGAACGAGCCCATCCCTCAATACTTTGACAACGACAATCTAAAACCTGAGCTGGAGCCTTTGTATAAGAGAATAACAAGTGCAATAAGAGAGGTAGATAAAAACCATATAGTATTCCTGGGTGGGGCTGTCTGGGAAACCGACTTTTCGGTTTTCTCTGAACCTTTTGATGATAAGCTGGTATATACTTTTCACAAGTACCGGATGCCTCCCGAACAACAGGAAATACAACAGTATGTTGACTTTAGAGCGAGGCATAATGTACCGATACTTATGGGCGAAAGTGGTGAGAATGAAGATGAATGGGTTAAAGACTTCAGGGAACTTTTAGACAGTAATGAAATTCACTGGACGTTCTGGCCTTACAAGAAAATGGACAATTTACGTGGTCCTATGAACTATGACAAACCCACAGGTTATGATAATTTCGTACTATACGCGGAGAGTGACAGGAGCTCATTTGCTAAGATAAGGGCTCTGAAAGATAGTATTGAAGGAATAAAACCGGAAGAGATAAAGCATATATTAAACCAATTTGTAGAAAACAGTAAGTTTGAGTATTGTTATCCAAACAAGGGCTATTGCGAAGCACTGGGATTGAAGTAGACAAAAAAACTATGTTCTTACTAATAAACAGGACCTGGATGACTTTGAATACGTCGAATTTATATGCAAGTACCACATCGACTTCGTAAAACAGTTAAAAAAAGAAAAAGGAAAAGATATCTGGCTAATTTGGGGGGACAAATAAATACTTTTTAACTTTGACCAAAACCACCAATAACTAACTTTATAGCTGTTAACGGCACTAACCATAACGCAGACCGCTAGCAGAAATAAATTACGGAATGAGACCAAGTCTCCAATCAAAAATATTAACCTGGATATTGAAAGTGATAAACTTTAAAAAGATAGTTGAAAGAAGGGCACATAATCAAATACCGAGATCGGGGAGAGGGTTTATTCCCAAAAGAATAAAACAATCTTATTCTCTACATATTCAAACCGTTAACTCTAAGGCTATAGCAACATTTGAGAGCAGAGAGAAATCAACGAAGAACCATATTATATTTTTACACGGAGGGGCCTATATTTTTGAAGCAGCTTCCAACCATTGGAGGCTGGCTGAAAAAATAGTGAAAAAGAGCTTTTGCAGGATGACTCTTGTTGATTATCCATTGGCACCTGAACATAATTACATAGAAACATTCGCAATGCTGAAAGGCGCATACGAATTACTGATCAGCAAGTATCATGGAGACAATTTTATATTGATGGGAGATTCTGCAGGTGGGGGTCTGGCACTTGCTTTCACCCAAAAATTAATTAAAGAAAAATATAAAATACTTCCTGCCGGGAATATTTTATTATCACCCTGGCTGGATATGACAATGTCAAATCCGGATATCAGAAATCTGGAGAATTCAGATTACCTCCTGTCTCTCGAAATGCTCAGAACTGCAGGCTTGAAATATTCAAATGGTGACGATCGGGATTATTATTTATTATCGCCAATTAATGGGGATTTTAAAGATATCCCCAAAACAATAGTATTTTACGGTACAGAAGAATTGTTCAGGGCTGATTGCATAAAATTAAAATCAATGCCTGGGCCCGGCAAAGAGAAGATTGTTCTTAAGGAATACCAGAAAATGCAACACGATTGGGCCATCTTACCTATTCCTGAAAGAGAATTGCTTGTCGATGATATATGTTAGTTCATTAATAATTAAAAATTAATAAACTGAATTAAAAGATATTACTTATGAAAAAAACCTGGATTTTACTTCTTATTACATTATTCACCTTTAATATAAGTTCATGTCAAAACCAAACAAAGAAAGCAAGGGTAGACAAGCAAAATGTTGATAAAACAATCTTTGTCTATGGTGATGGTCTAGACAGAGTTTTTATCAAATATGTTATTGGACTGACCCACAAAAATAAGCCCAAAATATGCTTCTTCCCTACTGCAGCAGCTGATGATGAACGTGTTATTGGCTACTGGTATAAATTATGCGACGACTTGCCTCTCAGGCCTGATGTTTTAAAAACTTTTATCAGCTCATCGCCTGAACAAAAGACATTTGCATAACAGATACTTGAATCAGATGCTATTATCGTTGGTGGAGGGAACACTCTAAATATGCTGGCTATCTGGAAAGTACAGGGGATCGATACACTTCTAAGAATGGCTTATGAGAAAGGAATTATTCTCGCCGGAGGTAGTGCTGGATCCTTATGCTGGTTTACCGGTGGATATTCAGACTCCAGACCAAGGGAATTATCACTGATTGAGTGTTTGGGCTTCCTGGATTATAGTCACTCCCCGCATTATAATGGAGAACCTGCAAGAAGACCACTCTACCAACAGGCAATCTTAAATCGTCAGCTAAAACCTGGTTTTGCATGTGATGATAATTCAGGCCTTCTTTTTATAAATGGCAAAATGGTTAAATCGGTATCCCTTAACTCTCATAATCATAATTATTATGTCTCTATTAAAGATGGGGAGTTGAATGAGGAAAAATTACCCACTGAAATAATTAAGTAATAAATGACAGTAGCTAACACGGTCCTGCTTAAAACCACACTCAGATCTCCAGGTATTTTTTCAGAAGTTCCTTGCCCTGCATAATGGCATCTCTCCCACTTGATTCGATGCCGTACCATCCCCTGTAACCCCCATCATGACATAACTTAATCATTTTTGCCGTCAGCTCTTCTGTTGGCTGGTTACGATAAGACATCCCCACAGCCCAGGGCAGCATCTTTTCGAGATAATCCACATTATCGAAATTATCAGAAGGCCCTCGCCAGTCGGGATATGAGCCGAAGTAGAGGTTATTCACCTCTTTCAGGAGTGCTATCATCCAGTCAGGATCATTTGATACACCCCCATGATTTTCAATACATACACTAATTCCTGCCGGCACAGCATATTCCAGCAACATGTTATATGATTCTGCTGCCCACTTCAAAGCCTCATTCTTATCTACATCCTCCGGGCCTCTGCAATTGGTTCTTATGGCTTTACAGCCCAGATAATTTGCTATATCAATCCATTTCCTGTGGTTTATCACAAATTGTCTTCTCAATTCAGGTGCAGGTTCACAGCCATCTCCTTCTGCATCGACCATAATCAATACCATGGTTACTCCATTATCATCTGCATTTCTTTTCAATTGATTCAGATAATCTATTGTAGGCACCTCAAATAATGTATTAACAAATTCAATTCCGTTCAGGCCAAAATCTTCTCTGGCAATTCGCGGGAAATCCAGGTTCTTCCATTTCCCATCCCTTATTTCCTGTACCAGTGCCCACTGGGCAAGTGAGATATCATCGTGTGTCATACGAGGGCTTGCTATGGCTTTAGACTGCATATCCAAAGCTGGTACTAGCAGCCCGGCCGCACTCATTATGACAGTTTTTTCAATGAAGTGTCTTCTTGAATATTTTTTTTGTGTGTTTTTCATAATTCATTTTTATTTAAAGCTCCCAACCTTTTCTGTATTCCCTTGTCAAATAATTATTTGCTGTTTCATCGTTGATGATCTTCATATTCTCAGAATCATATTTTACCTTTTTACCTGCTCGCAGAGCTACAGCTGCCAGGTTTATGGCTTCGGTAACAGTACCGGCATACTTAAAGCTGCCGGGTGACTCTTTATCCTCTTTTATTGCTGCCACCCAGTTATTTGAGCTAGGTCCCCGCTCCCTCTCAGGAAGTTCTTTTTCTCCCTGGTATGACTTCATAAATCTCGAAGGAATAATTTCCGGATCTTCACCACGAAATCCTGCCAGTATTTTTCCCTTATCTCCCACGAACATCATCCCTTCCTCTGGCATATCACGTTTATCCTCTTTGAGTTCGTCTGGTATAAAGGGTTTCATACCTCCATCATACCAGAAAAGATCAAAAGCTGGAAGATTTTTCTGTTTCGGAAATTCTATCTGTATCAGGCTTGATAATGGGAATGAAACATCATTCTCAACCCATTTATATGTATTGCCATCAACATATCGATGGGTGGTCCCATATGCTTTTGCACTAATGGGAGGTGTGTCAATACCAAAGGTCATGAATAAGGGGAAAAGGCTGTAATGTCCCATATCTGCGATGCTCCCTCCTCCAAAATCATACCATCCGCGAAATCGATTGTGGGTATAGTAAGGATGGTAAGGTAAATCGGGCACAGGTCCCAGCCACAACTCCCAATTGAAGCCTTTTGGTATGGGCATGGATTCTTTGGGCCTGGTTGGCCATTGTTCCCATACCGGGCGGTATGACCAGTTGTGTATCTCTTTCAAATTACCGATTACACCGTCATTGATCCATTTCAGAATCAATCCATACTGCGGTCTTTCACTCCAGGCCAGCAAATGTGTCTTCACTTCTGATCTTTGTGCTGTATCAATAACGAGTCGTCCCTCAGTCATACGGTTGGCAATGGGTTTATGTGTAATAACATGTTTCCCTTTCTTCATGGCTGCAATCGCAAGATATGCATGATGATGATCCGGGGTCATGATTTTAATTGCATCTATATCAGATTCCTTTTCAAGCAGCTCCCGATAATCCTCATACGATCTGCACCCCTTATAGGTGCCAGAAGGTTGATTTCTGCCATAATAAGTCTCGACATATTCCTTTCCTATGTCCCTGCCTCCGGGTATACCCTGGTAATTTGAACCCCAGTCAGGTGTGTCAAGAGTATTTCTGATAGAGTTTCGCAGGCCTTCCGGAGACCAGTCCAGATAATCAGTTGTAAATTTATTCACATCACAAACAGCAACAACCTGTATATCCTGGTTTTGTAACAGGCCGGGCATCTCTCGTAATCCCTGGGTGCCGCAACCTATATTGGCAACTGTTATTTTATCGGAAGGTGGGACATATCCGATCCCGCCCAGTACATGTCTGGGAACCAACGTAATGCCAGCCGCCGTAGTGACAGCTGAACCAATGAATTTTCTACGGTTAATTGAGTTCTTCGATTTCATAATTCTTGTATATGGTGAGTAAAAAATTGGATAATAAGTATCGGGTTCCCCCCGGGTTTATTTTGCCAGTAATTACATCTTTCAATTTAATAAGATATTTCCAAAGAAAAAAGACGCAGCTTCCAGAGCTAGAAGTTGCACCGGCTGTATTATTTAAGAAAGCTGACTATTCAGGTGGTTTTACAGGTACTAACATTATGCCATTTGCCAGCCTGTCTCTATAGAAAAAATTGCCTGCTAAAACAGACTTGCTTAACTTGTAGATTGAAAGATATGTTAATCAAACTCATTTTGTCAAGCATAGAGCCAAACCAGCATAAACACTGAACCGTTGGATTTAATTAAATAAAAAAGGGAAACATGAAAAAAATTACAGTGGCACTTTTAGTTTTAGCCTCAACATTAAATTCAAGTATGGCGCAACCGGAGGCACTACCAGAACCATCTGGAGACTTTGGGGTTGGATTCGATTACTTGTGTTTTACAGATAGCTCCCGAAAAGAGTTGTTCGATAATAATTTAGAGAAATACAGAGATATTACGGTGAAGGTATGGTATCCAACTGATACGGAACCCTCATATACCTCACCCTATTTTTATAACTCTGATATTATAGTAAAATATTTTTCCTTCCCTGAAATTTTTAAAGAAATTACTACTAATTCCAGCCGGGCAGCTCCTCTGTCACAAAAGGAAAAAACTTATCCTGTGTTAATATTCAATCATGGTTGGGGTGAGCATTTTGCTCAAAATACCATGTTGATGGAAGAATTAGCAAGTTATGGTTATGTGGTTTTCAGTATTGCACATCACTATGAATGCAAATTTTCATTTT
>CAZSJH010000123.1:0-8747 GCA_964607105.1 uncultured Rikenellaceae bacterium
CTTTTCAGGTCAGAAAGATTAGACTCATATGTTGGAGATTTTACACCTGTTCTTACTATCAAGCCCAATGATGAAGTTTCATTGATCCAGGATGAACTGGGACTGAAGGATGGCATGGAATACAGGGGGCATATAGTTATCAAGACTGGTCCTTATATTAAAAATGTCTCTGTTACGCTCTCTTCAGGTACTTATATTGAAAAAATAATGATCGACTCATTAAGTTTGGGTTATGTTGAATATCCCCTGATATTTACCTCCGAAATATTTACTCATAATGCGTCTGTGGAAATCAAAGCTGAAGGAGAAGGAGATCTTTATATCGGGACTATCAGCCTTATGCCTGCTGATAATATAGACGGGTTCAGGAAGGATGTGATGGATCTCCTTAAAGAGCTTAACTCACCTGTTTACAGGTGGCCCGGAGGAAATTTTGTAAGTGGTTATGACTGGAAAGATGGCATAGGACCACGTGATAAAAGACCTCCAAGGAAAAACCCGGCATGGACAGGTATTGAACATAATGATGTCGGGATGCATGAATTTATTAATTTTTGCAGGTTGTTAAACACAGAACCTTATATAGCTGTAAATGCAGGCCTGGGAAACGTCGAGCAGGCCCGGCAGCAGGTTGAGTACTGTAACGGTGGCCGGGGAACTCCTATGGGCAGGTTGAGGGCTCAAAACGGCGATCCCGAGCCATGGAATGTTAGTTGGTGGTCGATAGGTAATGAAATGTATGGAAGCTGGCAACTGGGACATATGTCAACCGAAGAATTCGTCGAAAAGCATAACAATTTTGCTGATGCCATGAGATCGGTTGATCCGGATATAACACTTGTAGCAGTTGGTGAGGTGGGAGCATGGGATGAAATGATCCTGGCTAACTGCGCTGATAATATGGATATGATCAGTGAGCATTTTTATCGTCAGGACTGGCATGGAGGAGGCTTGATGACACATGTCAGACAAGTACCTGATGCCATAAGGTCAAAGGCTGATGCTCACCGCAAATACAGGGAAGAGATACCTGCTCTTGACGGTAAGGATATTAGAATATGCCTCGATGAATATAATTACTGGTACGGTCCCTATATCTATGGTGAACTAGGAACAAGATATTTTATGCGGGATGCACTAGGAATCGCAGCAGGCATGAATGAGTTTTCACGCCAGTCAGATATTATATACATGGCTAATTACGCCCAGACTGTCAATGTTATTGGCTGTATAAAAACAAATACCACTCATTCGGTAATGGCAGCAACAGGAAAGGTGCTTAAATTATACCATGCCATTTACGGAACCATTCCTGTAAAGGTTAACGGTGAAACACGACCTCTCGATATTGCAGCAACCCTGAATAATTCAGGGGACACACTTGTAATCTCAGCAATAAACCCGACATGGGAAGAAGTGATGCTGACAGTTGGCGTTAAAAATGCTGAAGCAGGTGTGGTGGCTGAACACTGGTCGATAAGCGCGCCTCACGACATGGCATATAACGAACCAGGGAGGCCTGAACAGGTTGTTATTGAAGGACCTGTTAGCTTATCCAATATAAAAACGCTCACTATTGATCCGGTAAGTATTAATATTTTCAGGATAGCTGTTAATTATTAGATATTTAATTAATTTTAATATCAACTATAGTTAAAATTACTTCTGAATTCCTAATTAAATTCCTTTTTGATGATTGATAGGCTGATAATCAACCCATTCCAGAAGTTCATTAGAATTGAAAGTTTCAGTGGTATATTACTTTTTGGCGCCACTATCATAGCACTTATATGGGCAAATTCACCCCTTGCTCATGTGTATGACTCAATCTGGCAGTATGAATTTGGGATACAGATGCCAAATTTTGAACTTTCGAAACCACTGTTACTCTGGATTAATGACGGCTTGATGGCTATCTTCTTTTTCCTGATAGGGCTTGAAATTAAGCGTGAAGTTATCATTGGGGACCTGAATAATATTAAAAAAGCCTCATTTCCCATTTTCGCTGCCCTGGGAGGCATGATAATACCCATAAGCGTCTATCTTATCCTCAATAAGGATCCGGGCACATCACATGGCTGGGGCATACCAGCAGCAACAGACATTGCTTTTTCACTTGCCATATTACAGCTGCTTGGGAACAGGGTGCCTATAAGTCTTAAGGTATTTCTGGCCGCATTTGCTATTGTAGATGATATTGGGGCTGTAATCCTGATCGCTGTCTTTTACAGTACAGGAATAAAATGGGTATTGCTTATTATTGCACTGGCAATAATTATTATACTTATACTCCTCTCAAACAGGGGTATCTATTCCAAATACCTCTTCTTTGCAGCGGGCGTGGTCGTGTGGTTCCTGTTCCTGAAAGCAGGATTTCACCCAACCGTCGCAGGTGTATTGCTTGCTTTCACTATTCCTATAAGGAAAAAAATAGATGTTAATACTTATGCTATAAACCTGTGTAATATAGTTGACGAGTTCAAATTGGCAGGAGATGGAAAAAGCCCTGTCCTTTCAAAAGAGCAGGTTGAATATATTGATGACCTCCAGGATTGGACAAGCAAGGTGCAATCACCACTTCAGCACCTTGAGCATAACCTTCATAACTGGGTTGCATATTTTATTATCCCCATATTCGCTTTCGCTAATGCAGGTGTCAACCTGAGTACAGGTACAGATCTCAACTACTCAATCATACTTATTATAATAATAAGCCTGTTTGCAGGAAAATCAATTGGTATATCATTATTCACATGGCTTGGCAGAAAACTGAAACTTACCGTTATGCCTGAAGGGATGAATGGATGGCACCTAACCGGAATAGCCTTTCTTGCCGGTGTAGGATTCACAATGTCAATTTTTATCTCAAACCTTGCTTTCGTTGATAACCCGGCCGTGGTGAACTCCGCAAAGATTGGGATCATAGTCGGTTCACTTATATCAGGGCTCACAGGATATTTAATCCTCCGTTTCTCGACAAATAAGTGAATATGTATAAAACCCAGATTAACTCTCTCAACCCTCTCAACCATATAAGTATTTATAGTTACTTAAATACCATTTTTTACCCTATTGTTGTATAAATGCTTATTCTTTTCATTTGCATTTAGATTAATTCTAAATTAATTCCGCTATGGAAGTGATTACAGGTAAGTTAGAAAAGGGAGAAAAATCAGGTATGGGTAACAATATCTCTACTTCAGTCAATGTCAGAAAACCACATCATAAGAGCGTACCTGCTCCTCCAGTTATAAGAAAGCAGAGGCTTACCCGCGACCGTCCTATAAAAAGTATTGTTAAAGCTATCACATGGCGTATAATTGCTTCTGCAACTACATTTGGCCTGGCTTACATGTTCTTTTACAGAGATCCATATGCGGCACAGAAAGCTACAGGAATAGCACTTGCTGAAGCATTTATTAAAATGTTGCTATATTTCTTCCATGAAAGAGCATGGGAACGTTTACGGTGGGGAAGGATGATGGTAATCATTCGAAGGGGAACACGTAAATCAAAGAAATCAATAAAAAAGATTATACTTAGGAGAGACTGATAATGGAAAAGAGATCTAATAAACTGCTGACCATGGTACGGAATAAGAGCCCTGAAGAAGGATTGAGCATCCTTGCTGACCAATACCCGGGCCAGATAGTCTTTACAAGTAGTTTTGGTATTGAAGACCAGGTTATTACTAATATGATCTTTTCAAATGACATTAACATTGAAGTAGTAACTCTGGACACAGGAAGACTCTTTAAGGAAACATATAAGGTATTTAACAAGACCATTGAAAAATATGGAAGGAACATTAAAACTTATTTCCCTGAAACTGCCTCTGTGGAACAACTGCTGTCAGAAAAAGGGCCATTTAGCTTCTATGAATCAGTAGAAAACAGGAAAGAATGTTGTCACATAAGAAAGGTAGAACCCCTTAACCGGGCTCTCAGGGGTATTAAGTGCTGGGTCACGGGTATAAGAGCAAACCAGTCGGCCAGCCGTGACGGGCTTGAGATGATCGAGATTGATGAAGACAGGAGGATTTATAAGTATAATCCCTTGCTCAACTGGGAGTTAATCGAAGTTGAAGAATATATCAAAGAGCATAATGTCCCATATAATATCTTACATGAAAGGGGCTACGTGAGCATTGGCTGTGAGCCATGCACGCGTGCCATCAAACCAGATGAGGACTTTCGTGCAGGCAGATGGTGGTGGGAATCCAGCTCTGCCAAAGAATGCGGCCTTCATGAATAAATCCCCCTTTGAAGGGATTTGATGGTGTTGGGTTAAGCCACTCACCAATCCATTAAGGCTGATGAACTAACCTGAAACCTGAACCGAGCAGTGCGAGTAAACCCTTATACTCAGTCTCAGCGACAGAGTCCCTTAACATTTCGTCTTCCTGGCATGACATAGTGAAAGCTAAAAAGACTAAAATCCACAGGAAATATTTTCCTGTCGAATAGTGATTGTGTCTTTTTCTGATTTTCATGATATTTGCTTCTTATGTTAAAGCAACCCATGTATAAGTATTTTTTCGTAAATTTCGTCAGATAGTAAGCTGACCTGGAGAAGCCTGTGTAAATATAAGTATGGGGTCAACTTAATCCATCGCAGAACGTAAAACAGGGAATAAGCTGAAAGATCAGCTATGTAACAGTCTAAATTTGAATTGTAAAGTCAAAATTATCAACCAATGCTAATATCAAAAAGAATCCCGATTACTGTTGGTGTCGTAGGTCATCTGGATGTAATTATCACGGATGAGCACAGGAAACAAATCGAAAAACTGTTCAGGGAACTGGCCGAAGGGTATCCAAGTTCACCCATACATCTTTTTTCATCAATAGCTGAAGGGGCAGACAGGTTTGTCGCAAATATTTTTCTTAAGATGAAGAGGGAAAATGAGAAATACCGTGACAGGTTCGAACTGATTGTTCCCATGCCCTTTGCGGCAGAAGAATATAAGGAGGATTTTAATGATTATTCTGATCAGGAATTTGATGAACTGTTAAGGCAGGCAAAAAGAACCTTTATAGTTGGTAGTGGAGATAAGAACACCGACAGGCCCCAGGAATACCTTAAAACAGGTAAGCTGGTGGCTGACAGTTCGCTTATATTGATAGCACTCTGGGATGGTAAGGTAGGTAAAACAGGCGGAACAGCTGATATTGTAAGATATAAAATAACCGGTGATGATGATACAGTTGCTGAAAGTACTTTTGAGTATGATGGTACCGTCTTTATCTTACCCAGTGAAAGGAAGCAGTCAGCTGGCGATATTTCGGTACCTTCTAGCAAGGAAAAGTATCTTTCTCTTAATCTTGTGCTAAAAGATAATACTCTTAAGAATGCACTGAAGAAAATTGAAGAGATTAATCGTGATTCGCTCACTCTCGCCAGGACAGGTTTTAATAAGGCAAAATCATATCTTTTCAGCAAAAATGAAAAACTGGAGCTGGCGGATAAGTTATTGATGGAATGGTACGCAATCCTGGATCAGGAAGCAGTAAAATCGAGAAAACGAGACCTTCACATTACCGGCTGGATGTTCACACTGGGATTATTTTTTGTATTTACACTTGAAATATATTCAAATATATGGTTTAACCGACTTATTCTCGCAGTTTCAATGTTTGTTCTGGCAGCTGCCACGGCACTGTTCATTTATTCAAGATTAAAGAAGGACCACAAGAAATACCTGAATAACAGAACCCTTGCTGAAGCACTGAGAATACAGTTCTTCTGGAATATGGCCGGGATAAATGAGAATGTCTCGGAATATATATTAAGAATACACGGGCAAGAATTTACATGGGTTAAACATATCCTTTCAGCTCTGTATGGAACATGCTACAGGGTTAGATCAATTAATTCTGAAATTATTAATGATCTTACTGAATTCTGGATTAAGGACCAACTTAAGTACTTCAACACATCAGTAAGGAGAATGAGAGAGCGTATATCTTTTTACCACAAGGTTTCCAATGTTTCCCTCGCCATGGCAATAATTCTGTTCCTTTCAATATTCTTCCTGGGTAATTTCTTTTTGGCGTATTTCTTCATGCTTAATATAATGCTCGTCATAGCTCCGATAATGCTGGGTCTCTTTGCTCTGATCAGGGGATATATCAAAACCAAAGCATATGAACAACTGCTGAACCAGTATGAACTGATGCAGATTATTTATAAAAGGGCAGGAGCAAAGATAAATGAACTCGATGGTTCACAGATGAAGCCGGATGAAAAGAATGCATATTTCAGGGAATTGTTCTTTGTGATAGGGAAGGAAGCTCTAATTGAAAATGGTATCTGGTATTTAATATCCAGGGATAAGGAACCTGAGCTTGAAATGGGCTGAAATCAAGTTAATGTAAATCTCAAGCAGTATTCCCCCCTTCTCCTATTCTCCTATTCTCCTATTCTCCTATTCTCCTATTCTCCTATTCTCCTATTCTCCCTTTATCCCTTTCTATAATTTTTTTGCCAGATACTCCATTCTTTTCTATCTTTAATGCAATAAACTATAAAACCTGATATGGCTAGTATAATAGAAGGATACGAATACGACATCTTTATCAGTTACCGTCAGAAAGACAACAAGTACGACGGCTGGGTTACTGAATTTGTCAAAAATCTCCAACGGGAGTTGGATGCAACTTTTAAAGAAGATGTATCCATCTATTTCGATGAAAATCCATTCGATGGATTACTGGAGACCCATAATGTCGATAAAAGCCTCGAGTCAAAACTTAAGTCCGTGGTTTTTATACCGATAATATCTCAAACCTACTGTGACCCTAAAAGTTTTGCCTGGCAGAATGAATTTGTTGCATTCAACAAAATGGCAGGGGAAGATCAATTTGGAAGGGATATAAAGCTGCCAAATGGTAATGTATGCAGCAGGATAATACCTGTAAAAATCCATGATCTGGACCCAACAGATACTGAACTGGTTGAAAAAGAGCTTGGTTGCAGGCTCCGTTCAATAGAATTCATTTTTTCGAGTGCCGGGGTGAACAGACCTTTAACACCTCACGATAATCCGGACAAGAATCTTAATAAAACCTATTACCGCGATCAGATCAATAAGGTGGCGAATGCCGTTAAGGAGATTATTTACGGGCTTCATCCGGATAAGAAAAAAAGGATCACCAAAACCTACCAGACCAGGACTCAGGCAGGATACATTGATGAACCTGCTAAAACCATGGAAGGAAGAGATGCAAGACCAAAATGGATGTCTGGAAAGATAATTGCTCCTCTAGCCATAGGCATACTGGCAATCCTGGTAATAATATTTGTAATTCCAAAATTGTCACCAAAAGCCGGAAAAAGGATATCAACGGATGAGACAATAAACAAGTCAATAGCTGTGATGCCTGTATCCAATTTTACCGGTGATCCGGAGATGGGATGGGTTGCTGATATGATCCAGAGTGACCTGACCGGTCAGCTGCAGGGTATAAGTAACCTGATCGTCAGGCCAAAACAAACGACGCTACAGTTCAGAAACAGTGAAGAACCGGTACAGGATATAGCCAGGAAACTGAGCGTTAATAACCTGATTGAAACTTCCATAAAGGGGACTGAGGATAATCTGCAGGTAGAAATAATGGTTCTCGAAGCCTTCCCGGATGAAAAATACCTGTATCGTTCTTCATTCACCCGGAGTTTCTCTGAACTGGCTAATATGTACAGCGACCTGGTTAGCCGGATACTCAAGGAAATGGAGGTGAAAACAACTGAAGAGGAAGAAGCAACCATATTAGCCAGGATTGTTAATCCGGAGGTCAGGAAAGCCTGTGCGCGTGGATCGTATTATATGAGCCAGCTGACCCAGGAGGGCTTTGATAAAGGCGTGGAATATTTTGAAGAGGCTATTGCAATTGATCCTGCTGATCCTGAACCATATATAGGACTGGCACTGGGCTATGGTAGCGCAGGGCATGGCGCGGGTATTGCCTCTCTTAACATGGCCAAAGCTTATGCACTTAAAGCTATAGAGCTCGACCCTGATGAACTACATCCCAACCTTGCCGATGCTCACGTAGTACTGGCTGAAACATATCTTTACCATGACTATGATTTTGTGAAAGCCGAGCACCATCTGAAACGAGCTATCGACCTTAATCCAAACAGCGCACCGGCACATTATACATATGGATGGTATATTGCCCTGACCAACCAGGTTGATGAAGCCGCAGATGAGATGAGGATAGCCATGCAGATAAATCCCCTTGCTCCAATATGCCCCGGATACCTTGGCTGGATGTTACAATGGTTCGGTCGTTATGAGGAAGCAATAAGCTATGCCGAGGATGCGCTGGAGATAAACCCCAACTATCCAATGGCATATTATGTCCTGGGAGTGGTTTATGCAGAGCAGGGCAGGTATGAAGAAGCTATTGACACACTGAAGAAAATATATGCTCCTACCTCCGGTTTTGCAAGCGGATTAGGTGTTGCCTATGCCCTTGCAGGACAAAGGGACAAAGCTCTTGAGGTAGCTACCGAGATGGAAGCTCAAAATATGAGGTGGCATACCTGGGGACTTGCAGATATTTACTCTGCCCTGGGAGATAAGGAGAAAGCCATATATTGGATTGAAGAAGCGTATAAGCTAAGGCATGATTTTATCCCATGGGTCAGGAATAATCCCTATTATGATAAACTTGCCGATGATCCCCGTTTCCAGGATTTAGTTGAACGACTGAACCTGCCGGAAATAAAATCTTCCTTATAAT
>CAZSJH010000124.1:0-8689 GCA_964607105.1 uncultured Rikenellaceae bacterium
TGCATATTCTCAGCTGTCATGTTTGAAGGATCCAGAGTGACCTGTGTAGCTTTAGATCTGGCTTCAATAACACGTGTTAGAGTCTCCTGTTCAAAAGCAGCTGCACCTTTAACGGTATTCACAAAATTAGGAATCAGGTCTGCTCTTCTCTGATACTGAGTCTCAACATTACCCCACTGGCTTATAACGCCCTGTTCCAGTGATACAATTTTATTATAGGTATTAATACCCCATGACACAATACCAATTGCAATCAGTGCAATTACAACACCTATTGTGATCCAGATTAGACAACCTTTTTTCATTTATTATCAATTTTAGTTCTTCCAAATTTAAACATTATCCTTCAAAAATATATTCTATTTGTGATACCTAATAACAAAGGTTTCATGTTTCAGGTTTCATGTTTCAGGTTTCAAGTTTCATGTTTCAGGTTATAGCCATTATGACTTTCAAATATAAACTCATTCTCAACTTCTTCAACTATCATTCCATCCTGTCAACTTCTTTCCTGACCCTGATCAGGGGGAAAGCAAGCATAATAATAAAAGCTGCTATCATTATCCCCGCTCCTGGTGATACCTGGTCTGCCAGAAATCCTACCAATGGGCCCAGTACCATTGTAAATATTGATTTCATTTGACTGTCAGTAGATAGAAATGTGCTAAGCGATTCGTCTCCTATGCGATCGGCTATACCTGCAACAGCTAACGGGCGCCTTAAATTTTCCAGCAGATATAGGCTGATAAATGTTAATACAGCAATAATCTCAATGCCGGTATGAAAAAATATTCCTGTCAGTATTCCTGCCAGGGACATTAAAAGGAAGCCTATGTTCATTCCTCTAAAAACAGATCCTGATCTTTTGGAGAAACGTCCCGCAAGTCTGCTGGCTCGTGATGTGAGCAGAAACACAAAGAAATAAATCAGACCTATTAATACAGAACTTTTATCCTTTTGGCTATAGGATTGAAGTACTGGTAATGAAGCAAACAGTGAGAGTATTAGCGGTTGGAGGTAATCTTTTACAGAATTAAAATATCCACTCGGAAGCGATGAATTGACAAATATCCTCACTGTCCATTTATTTCGGAAAGCCTGCCCAAGTGACTTTATTGTCCTGTTGAAATTTTGCCTGAACTTCCTGGGATTAAACTCCTTCTGCTCACCATCCAGCCACGCGGGGTATGTGGCGAGATTTATAAGATTGATAATGTAGGGTATAATGGCACAAACAAATATCATTGAATAGTTATTGGTGATGATAACTATTGCTGCAGCTATGAGTGAGGATATTGCAGAACCAAACTGGGAACATGACCTTGTATGACCGTAATAGTCAACCTTAAGGTGTGACCAGTTATGAGCTTCCAGGTAGGTAAAAATCATAGCCTTATGAGTGCCCGTGCGGAAGGCATCAGCAATACCGAATATTATTATTGCTATAATAAGCACTGTAAAGCCAGTGGAAAAATAAAAGACAATAAATGAAGCAATATAAAGGGTAAGAGAAAGAAGCATTGATTTACGCCTCCCGGCTGAATCAGCTATCATTCCGGCCGGTATTTCCAGAAGGTTTATTGTTATTTCCCTGATACTGTAAAGTAAACCGACCTGGAAATAGGAGATATCTTTACTCAGGAGAAACAACAGAAAGAACGGCTCGTAAAATTTTTGATTCTTTAAGAAACCATAAAGACAGAACTTATAGTACTGGATGTCTTTTTTAAAGCTCCCTGACATATTTAAATAGGTAAAAGAATGTCAAATTTAAGAATTTTTAGGCTATGTCTCTTCCTTTGCCGGCGAGGTTCTTCTGAACCGTGACCAGATTAGTTAGACTAGTAAGGCTTCGGAGAACCAAAGATTGCTTTAGAATGTAATATGGAATGCGATGCCTTTCTACGCTCATTTGTTTATATTTGAATTGTTAATGATAAAAATGTTTAACCATGAAAAGAATTATTTTTACTCTGGCATGCTTAATGATGATTTTGTCCCTCCTGAAGGCCCAGGAGACAGATATTACAGGTAGCTGGCTGGGTAGGCTGTCTGTTGGCGCGGTGGAACTGAGAATTGTATTCAATATCAGTATCAATGAAGAAGGTAACTATACAGCCACAATGGACAGTCCTGACCAGGGGGCAAAGGATATCCCCATGGGGCAAGTGAGCTTATCAGATGACAGTCTTAATATAAAAGCACCAATGTTATATGGTGAATATATAGGTGTGATGGCAAATGATACAAGCATTGAAGGAACCTGGACGCAATCAGGGATGAGCTATGAGCTTAATATGATAAAACAGGCCGGGGAATTTAAAATGAACAGGCCACAGGAACCTGTGCCTCCTTATCCGTACAGGGAAGAGCATGTTACATTTCCTTCTGTAAGCGGTAATTTTAACCTCGGCGGCACTCTCACCATCCCCACGGGAGAAGGTCCTTTCCCTGCAACCATTCTTGTTTCAGGCTCAGGGAGTCAGAACAGGGATGAAGAAATTTTTGGCCATAAACCTTTTAAAGTGCTGGCTGATTATCTCACACGTGGCGGAATTGCTGTTTTGCGCTATGATGACAGGGGAGTGGGAGAGTCGGGTGGCAACCCTGCAGGTGCTACATCAGCTGACCTCGCAACTGACGCAAGATCAGCATTTGAGTACCTCCTGGGAAGAGAGGATATTAATAATGAGCTGGTAGGTGTGAATGGACACAGCGAGGGAGGCCTGATTGCATTCAAACTCGCTGCAGAAAATGATGATATAGCTTTTATTGTCAGCCTTGCCGGACCGGGGGTGACAGGGAAGACAATACTTCAGGATCAGACAGAATATATAAGCCGGCTGAATAATTTGCCTGAAGACGTGCTGCAGCAAAGTATGAAGGTCAACATGACCATTTACTCGATTCTGGAGGAATGCGAGAATCCTGATGTTGGCATAAATAATATAAATAATATTGTATCTGATTTTTATAGTGAAGAGGGGGAAAGTGAAGAAACCATTCAACAGGTTTTGAATAACATTAAAAGTACCATAAACCCGGCTTCATACCCCTGGCTCCGTTACTTTACGAAGAGCGACCCGGCAGAATATTTTCCGGAAATAGAGTGCCCGGTGCTGGCTCTCAACGGGGATAAGGATTGCCAGGTTATGGCTGAAAAAAATATTAATGCAATAGTGAATGGATTGAAAAATGCAGGTCACGAAGATGTTACAGGAAAGGTATTTCCTGAACTGAATCATCTTTTTCAGCACGCTGATACCGGCCTGCCCAATGAATACGGTGAGATAGAGGAAACAATGAGCCCTGAAGTACTTGAGATTATACTAAAATGGATCAGGGAACGAGTTGACTGAATATAAGACAAAAGACAAAAGACAAAAGGACAAAGATAAAAGTATTGTTTGCCAGTATTTTAGGTTAATTACATACTTTCTTCTTTGTCTTTAGTCGTTAGTCGTTAGTCTTTAGTCGTTAGTCTTTAGTCGTTAGTTGTTAGTCTTTAGTCGTTAGTCTTTAGTCGTTAGTTGTTTATCGTCAATAAGTTTTAGTCATACTTTTCGGTACACATACGATATATGAAGCTATCCCGGTGTTATCCTCCTCAAGTTCCGAGATTTCATCTTGCATTACGGTTTCAACCGTCAGGATATTCAAATCAGGATTTTCCTGGAGCAGATACCATACAATACCTTCAAAATTCCTCGAGTGATAAGAACCATTAAAATGAACAAATATTTTACCTTCAGCCCAGTGCTCAAGTATTGAGTGGGCCATCGTGTTGCATGCCATTACCTTCTCCCATGCTGAGCATATCCTTATAGCACTTAAGTTCGGGGTCATATATCACAGGTAGAGGAGCAATATATTCCTTTGCTTCTTCAGACAGACTATCGAGAACTTCGAATCCTGACCTGTTTACCATAGATGCGTAACGTCTTGGGATATTGGAGGCAACAAATAGGAGCTTATTCTTCCTGGCAAACTCAACAAGCGGTTTATAATCGGTTTTATAATTCTTCCATAACTTTGCTTCAGGTTCAAATTTATCGGATTCATACATTTTATTGAGGTACTCATTAAGTACCAGTTGATCATCCCTTTCAAACATTTCCGCTCCCAGTATGAGATTATCACTTATTATATTATGCAGGTCCCTGCTTATTTCCATTTCCAGCCAGTGAGACAGGGGGTCATTATGTAATTCACCATAAAATACTATATCTGCCTGGGATGCATCTTTAATAAGTTTTGCGTATGTGGTCTCTTTACCTTCACTGTTATATAATCTGTATGCTGCTTTGTCTGCTTTAAAAGCAAGGGAAAATGTAGCCAGTATAATGATTAACAAATTGATCTTGTTCATAGTTGTATGTTTGTTTATTGCTTAAAGTGATTTAATCTCAGTAACCAGTTTTTGTATTGAGTCTTTGGCATTCCCAAAGAGCATTCTTGTTTTATCATTAAAGAAAAGAGAATTTTCTATACCGGCATAGCCTTTACCCATACCCCTCTTCATAACAATAATATTTTTTGCGGTATGTGCTTTTATTATCGGCATTCCGAATATAGGGCTTGAGGGATCGTTCTCGGCAGCAGGATTTACTACATCATTTGCTCCCACTACTATTACAACATCGGTATTAGGCAGTGCTGGATTAATATCATCCATTTCCACAAGTTTATCATAAGGCACGTCAGCTTCAGCAAGGAGCACATTCATATGCCCGGGCATTCTACCAGCAACGGGGTGTATGGCATATTTCACGTCAACTCCCTTTTCAGTCAGCAGCCCGTCCAGCTCACTGGCTATGTGTTGGGCCTGTGCTACTGCCAGCCCGTAACCCGGCACTATAACCACCTTCTGTGAGTAGGCCAGAAGTATGCTCGCATCACTCACACTGATCTCCTTTATTGTTCCCTGTTCCTGGCCACCGGTAGCTATGCCTCCACCAAAAGCACCAATTAATACATTCAGCAATGATCGGTTCATAGCCCTGCACATGAGAACCGTTAATATTGTACCTGCAGCACCTACAAGTATACCACCGAGTATCATAGCCTGGTTATTATATATGAACCCTGCCATTGCTGCTGCTATTCCTGTAAATGAATTCAAAAGTGATATTACCACCGGCATATCGGCCCCACCGATGGGCATCACAAACAGTATTCCGTAAATCAGGGCAATAGCAAGGATTATGACTGCAGTTAACCAGGGATGCTCAATGCCCAGGAGGCCTGAACTTATAAGAACAATCAGGGAAATCACCACCATGAGGAGGAAAATGTTTACATATCTCATGAATGATGCACGTATATCGCCGACCATACCATCCAGTTTTCCATATGCAATAAGGCTTCCGCTGAAAGAAATACTGCCTATGGTAAGTCCGAGAAGCGTTACAATAATCACTCCGGTACCTGTTACATTAGGAAATTCAAGGAAAGCTACCAGTGCTGAGGCTGCTCCTCCCGTGGCGTTAAATAATGACACAAGCTGGGGCATGGCTGTCATCTTTACCTTCCTGGCTATTACCCATCCCAGTATGCCGGCAACAGATATTGCCAACACTACGACAATACCATTTATTAAGGAAATATGGTTGCCATCCGGGTCCTTATGTAACAACAGGGTGGTAATCATGGCCATAACCATCCCGGCAGCAGCCCAGAGGTTTCCTTTCCTGGCAGTCTCGGGATGACTGAGCATCTTTAATCCTATAACAAATAATATTGCTGCAATAAGGTAGCTGAGTTCAAGTATTGCTTCACCCATGGTAAAATTTATACCATCAGTGGTGGTTAGTATTGATTCCATCAATTAGTTTCTTTGTTTTTTCTTAAACATTTCAAGCATCCTGTCAGTCACTACAAATCCACCGGCAACATTCAGTGTTCCCATCAGTACAGCAAGCAAACCGAGAATAAGGTCAGCTGAAAATTTTAGATCTGAATGGCCAAGGAGTATGATACCACCAATTATAATTACCCCGCTGATAGCATTTGCTCCTGACATAAGTGGAGTATGTAACACTGATGGAACATTTGAAATTACCTCTATGCCCAGAAATATTGACAGGGCAATGATAAATATCGCTTCCTTGTTTGAATAGAAAAATATCAATATGTCAGCCATTATATCAAATATTTATAATTGTTCTAATTCTTTCGTTGATAACTTCTCCCTTGTGTGTAAGGCAGGTGCCTTTGACAATCTCATCTTCCATGTTAATATTGAAGTTTCCTTCCTCATCAAATAGAAGCCTGCTGAAGTTTATCAGATTAGTCCCGTACATCTTGCTTGCATCGGAGGGCATAGTGGAAGGGAAATTAGACTGCCCGATGATCCGGACACCCTTATATATTATTGTTTTATCATTCTCCGTAAGTTCACAGTTTCCTCCCGTAGAAGCGGCAAGGTCAACAATAACAGAACCGGGATACATTATTTCCACAGTTTCTTTTTTTACCAGCAGGGGAGCTTTCTTTCCGGGAATCTGTGCTGTACATATTATCACATCTGATTTTGCAGCATGATCCTGGATCATCTGTGCCTGCTTTTGTTTGAATTCATCGGTCTGTTCAACAGCGTAACCACCTGCAGACTTATCTTCAGTGGCTCCTTCAACCTCAATGAACTTTCCTCCAAGGCTCTTTACTTCTTCCTTAACTGCTGAGCGCACATCGAAAACTTCAACTACTGCTCCCAGTTTTCTCGCGGTGGCTATTGCCTGCAGACCTGCAACACCTGCTCCCAGAACCAGTACTTTTGCAGGCTTAATTGTACCTGCTGCAGTCATGAACATCGGAAAAAATCGTGGCAGCTCAACGGCGGCTGTTAATACCGCTTTATAGCCGGCAACGGTGGCCATGTTTGACAGTACATCCATAGATTGTGCCCTGGTAATTCTTGGTATAAGATCAAGGCTGAATGAGGTAATATTGCTGGTTTTTAGATGTTTAACCAAGTCGGTGTTCGACAGTACGTTAAATGTCCCTATAAGGATTTTATCACTTTTTATCTTTTTCAGTGTTTCCCTGTCCGGGGCATTGACAGAGATAATAATGTCAGCATTTTTTATAAGCTGTTCCATATCAGAAACAGATGCTCCTGATTCAATATATTCACTGTCCGGTTTGAAGGAGTTTATACCGGCACCTTCTTCAATGATTATCTCAAGGTTGAGCTTGAGAAGAGAAGGGATATGCTCAGGCAGTAACGCTACCCTCTTTTCTTCACCGGTCTCTTTTAAAACACCAATTTTCATTTCAGGGTTTTTTATATAAGTAAATAAACCTACAAAATAGAGACAATAATCCGGTCAGATTGTTTAATAGTTATTTTTTTATTTCCAGTTCAAGAGGCTTTATCTCTTCTCCCCAGTAGACAGTTGTGTGCGGGAAAGGTATTTCAATACCTCTTGCATCAAATGCCTTTTTCAGTCGTTTGCGAAATTCACGCCCAACCTTCCATTGTTCTATCGGGATTGTTTTTATTCTTGCTTTTATAACAATGGCACTGTCTCCAAACTGGTCGAGGCCAAAAATTTCAAGTGGTTCTATTATTTTATCTTTAAATTCAGGATCATTGACTAATTTCTCCCCTGTTTCTTGCATCACTTTCATTACGTGATCCACATCCTCCTTATAGGCTACTCCTATATCAAATACCATTGCCGACCATTCTTTGGTCATATTGGATATTGAATTTATCTTCCCGTTCTGGAAAACATGGACCACACCCGAGAAATCACGCAGGGTGATTGTACGCAGTTCCATTTTCTCCACCAGGCCTCCGGTGCCGTTAATAACGGCAACATCCCCTTTTCGTAACTGGTCTTCCAGTATCATAAAAAACCCGGAAATAAAATCCCGTACCAGTTCCTGCGCACCGAAGCCCACAGCCAGTCCCAGGATTCCTGCACCAGCCAGTATGGGACCTATGTCGACGGTCAGCTTTTTCAGTAGTATCATCAAAAAGATCGACCATATTATTATCCTGCCCATTCCCTTGAGGATACCCAGAAGGGTCTTCATCCTTTTTTCGGTTTCCAGGGTGCTCACTTCGTCACTTTTTAAGGCATGGTGTGCGAATAATTTGTTCAGCCTGCGAATAACCACCTGGAGTAGTTTCAGTGATATGAAAAGTAGGATTATTGTCAGGATTATTGAGGGACCCTGATTCACAACCCAATCCAGTAATTTATTTAATACGTTTCCCCAGAACTCCTGAGTCAATATTTCTTTTGATTCCATAATGCATTAAAATTTTATCAATTTTCAATTGTATCATTATTAATTACACAGTACATAAGTATAAAAAAATAAACAAAAAACTTTAATTACCGGCATATTACACACGATAAATAACTATCGTATTTTCTCATCCTTCGAAAAAACTGGAGGAATTGCCTCGCTTCGCTCGGCGGATCCTCAAAATATTTTCTCATCCTTCGAAAAAACTGGAGGAATTGCCTCGCTTCGCTCGGCGGATCCTCAAAATATTTTCTCATCCTTCGAAAAAACTGGAGGAATTGCCTCGCTTCGCTCGGCGGATCCTCAAAATATTTTCTCATCCTTCGAAAAAACTGGAGGAATTGCCTCGCTTCGCTCGGCGGATCCTCAAAATATTTTCTCATCCTTCGAAAAAACTGGAGGAATTGCCTCGCTTCGCTCGGCGGAT
>CAZSJH010000125.1:0-4438 GCA_964607105.1 uncultured Rikenellaceae bacterium
AACCAGGCCATTGGCCAGCACTACGATGGCATTGTGATGAAAAAGATGGGGAACGGTGTCCTTATAATCCTTGAAGTTCTGTTCATAGGCAGCCCGGATATCTTTGCTGACATTCTTCAATTCCATAACATATGCCAGTTTTTTCTCATTTATGCCGGCCGGGTCGTAGATATAGCCTGAAGAGTCGGATAGTGTAACCACCTTACCTCCCATTTCTGTTACTTTCTGGCATGCGAACTGGGCCACATTACCCGAACCGGATATGCATACCACTTTGCCTTTGAGTTTATCACCCCTTGTTTCAAGCATATTCTGGGCAAAATATGTTGCACCATATCCTGTTGCTTCAGGACGTATAACCGAACCTCCCCAGTTGATACCTTTTCCTGTGAGCACTCCAGTAAACTCATTCCTGAGCCTCTTATACTGACCGAAGAGGTAGCCTATTTCGCGACCGCCAACGCCTATATCACCTGCCGGTATATCGGTGTTAGGTCCAATATGCCGGGATAATTCAGTCATGAAACTCTGGCAGAATCTCATTACTTCATTATCAGATTTACCTTTGGGATCAAAGTCCGATCCTCCTTTACCACCTCCCATCGGGAGAGTCGTGAGGCTGTTCTTTAAAACCTGTTCAAATGCAAGGAACTTGAGTATTCCGAGGGTCACCGTGGGGTGGAACCTTAAGCCTCCTTTATAGGGACCGATAGCACTGTTCATCTCAATACGGTAACCTTTGTTAATCTGAATTTCCCCTTTGTCATCAAGCCATGGCACCCTGAAAAGAATAACCCTTTCGGGTTCAGCAATTCTTTCAAGGATCTTGGCATGCTTATACTTTGGGTTTTCTTCAATAAAAGGGATTAGTGTTTCGGCAACTTCCTGCACGGCCTGGTGGAATTCATTCTCACCGGGGTTCTTGGCCTTGATACTTGCCATGAATTTTTCAACTCTTGGGTCCATAGTCTTTTTTTTTATATTGTTACTTTGGGTTATGAGACATTAAAAATAGAAATTTCAATTTAAAAGAAGCCAAAGTATCTGTCTTCTTTCAAAAAAAATTAATATCGTCAGAAAACATCAAAATACGGATGTTCAGGGCACTTACGTTTTTACATGTGTTTAATAACATATCTATTAATATGTTAATATTTTTACCTGTTGGCCCTCTTCCATGTATTGGTTTCAGTTTCTCAGGCGGTAAATGTGTCCCGGAATACTTTCGATATACCCTGAAAATTCAAGTTTTAACAGAGCAGATGAAAGTTGGTGAAGAGGTTTCCCCATTGATTTACTGATCTGGTCGGAGGATAATTCTTCATATTCATTTATTAAATGAAATATTTTCTCCTCGAGTGGACTGAGACTATCAGGGAATAATTTCTTTTGTTTATTTTCAGTATTGGACTTTAACCAGTTGAGGGTATAATATATGTCATTGGCTGACTCTATCAGTGCTGCTCTGTTTGATTTAATCAGGAGGTTGCATCCTTCTGAGCGGGGAGCACCAGGGCTTCCTGGAACTGCCATTACTTCCCTGTTATATGATAAGGCAATATCAGCTGTAACCATGGCACCCCCCTTTCTGCCTGATTCAATCACCAGTGTAGCATCTGATATCCCGGCAATTATCCTGTTTCTTTTAAGGAAATTATTTCTTTCGGGTGCCTCGAAAGAGGGGAAGTCCGTAATTAGTGCTCCCTGTGAGATGATCTGCTTTGCAACATCCAGGTGGACTGAGGGATAGATTGTCCTGAAACCATGACCAAGGACCGCCACTGTCTTAAGGTTTTCTTTCAGAGCGGTTTTATGAGCAGTAATATCAACCCCGTATGCCAGTCCGCTTGTAATTATCAATCCGGGGAATTCACAGGCGAGATCATGAATAAGAGACCTGCATATATCTTTTCCTTTACGTGTGATATTTCTTGTCCCTACAATACTTATAATTTTATCCTGGCTCAGGTCTGCATTACCTTTAATATAAATAAGCATGGGTGAATCGGGGCATTCTTTCAATCTTGCCGGGTAGTCAAGATCATCATAACGCTTAATATCTATATTGTGTTTACGAATATAATTAAGCTCTTCAGTTGCCTTTTCAATAAATTCTTTGGAGCAGAGATGGGATGCTATTTTTTTCCCAATACCTTGTATTTTTATCAGCTTACTATAAGGTTCATTAAAAACAGCCGAGGCAGAACCCAGATGAGAGATAAGTTTCCTGGCGTTAATATCACCCACGGCGGGCACCATAGCAAGCGCAATGGTGCAAATTAATTCCTGATCGGTTTTCATTTAGCATGAGACATTTTCCCAAAGATAAAAAACAGGCTTGAATTAATTAATACCTTGCTGCATAAAAATAAAAAAAAAGGCTGCCCGACATGAGCAGCCTTTAAACAAAACTATAGGGAGTTTAAAAAATACCATAGTCAAGCATGGAATTAGCTACTTTCAGGAAGCCGGCTATATTTGCTCCCTTAACATAATCCACATAACCGTTTTCAGTAGTACCATATCTGACACATGCTTCGTGGATATTGATCATTATCTCATGCAGTCTGTCGTCAACCTCGTTACGTCTCCAATGAAGTTTCATCGAGTTTTGTGACATTTCAAGTCCTGATGTGGCCACACCACCTGCATTGGCAGCTTTGCCCGGTGCAAAGAGTAGTTTGTTTTTCTGTATTATTTCAATCGCTTCAGGCGTACAGGGCATATTTGCTCCTTCGCAAACGCAGATGCATCCGTTATTCACAAGGTTCTGTGCATCTTCGGCATTCAGTTCGTTCTGGGTAGCACATGGGAGTGCAATATCCACTTTAACTTCCCAGGGATGTTTACCTTCGTGGAACTGTGCTGACGGAAATTCATATGAATATGGTTTAACAATATCTTCATTTGAGGCTCTCAGTTCCAGCATATAATCTATCTTATCACCGGATACTCCGTCGGGGTCATAGACATAACCATCAGGTCCTGAAAGTGTTACAACTTTGCCGCCCATCTCGATGACTTTCTGGACTGCGCCCCATGCTACATTTCCAAAACCTGATACAGCCACTGTTTTGCCTTTGAATTTTTCACTTATGGTAGCAAGCATTTCCTTAGCAAAGTATACACATCCGAAACCTGTGGCTTCAGGTCGTATAAGTGAGCCACCCCAGTTAATACCTTTTCCTGTGAGAACACCTGAATGTTCACGTTTCAATTTTTTGTACATACCAAAAAGAAACCCTATCTCACGGCCACCCACTCCGATATCACCGGCGGGGACATCCATTTCAGGGCCAATATAGTTCCATAATTCAAGCATGAATGAATGACAAAACTTCATAATCTCAGCATCAGATTTACCTTTTGGATTAAAATCAGAGCCACCTTTACCACCACCCATGGGGAGTGAAGTGAGTGAGTTCTTGAAGATCTGTTCAAAGCCAAGGAACTTCAGAATACTGAGGTTTACACTGGGGTGGAAACGTAAGCCACCCTTGTATGGACCTATGGCATTGTTGAACTGTATACGGTACCCAAGGTTTACCTGTACCTTACCTTCGTCATCCATCCATGGTACTTTAAATGTGATGATCCTGTCCGGCTCTATAAGCCTTTCAATGATATTGGCAGATTCAAAATGTGGATTATCATTATAGACTTCCTCAATTGATTCAAGTACTTCCCTGACTGCCTGAAGGTATTCAACCTCGCCGGGGTGTTTCTTCTCGAGGTTGTTAAGAACAATATCTACATTCATTATTAGAAAATTTTGATGATTTTATTAAGTATTCATTAATGGTTCAAATTTGATATAAGCAAAAATGTTAAAAAATGATTAAACTCATAAGTCCGAACTGATTAATGCTGTTTTATATATTTGTCAAGTGACCCTGCTATTTTATTAAGTTCTGATTTTGATAACGAGGAGATATAAACAGGAGAATAGCTTGCTTTTTTATTTCCCATCAGGCGATATAGTTGTATCGATTTTATCAGGCCCGGGAAGGTTTTTGTTATTTTATAGCCAAGAAACTCATTTTTGGGAATTTCTACCGAATTCTTTTTCCCGCTTAAAAGGCCTACAGAGTAGTATCTGAAGATAATATTCTTACCATCATCTGAGAAGTAGATGTATTTGTATTTCAGTAGAAGAGGCAGGAAAGCCAGTATAATGTATGCAGCTGTAAGGATAAGCGTGGCATAGAATTCCTGGATACCAAATACAGGAAAATGCAGCTGCTTCCCGAAATACACGACATATACATATACAAGCATGATCAGTGTGGCTATGAATAACCTGATTCTTAAGCCTATAATGGTCTTGCTATTATCAAATGTCATCCGGGGAAATATTTTTACAAACCAAAATTATTTTTTAAAGATATCAATTAATTTCGTCAGACAAATCCTGTCTTTTCATTTTAAAAAAATCCTG
>CAZSJH010000125.1:4538-8685 GCA_964607105.1 uncultured Rikenellaceae bacterium
CTGCGTGACAGGTATGGCAAAACCCAGCTGGTCTTCAATATGGAAACAAAACCTCAGTTATGCGCTGAAGCGAGAAAGCTGGGGAGAGAATATGTTATCCGTGCTGAAGGTGTAGTTAAAGAGAGAAGCAATAAGAATCCAAAGATGCCTACCGGGGATATTGAGATAATTGTAGAAAGCCTTGATATACTGAATACCAGTGATCTGCCTCCCTTCACCATAGAGAATGATACCGATGGGGGTGATGAACTGAGGATGAAATACAGGTATCTTGATCTCAGACGCGAACCTGTTAAACAGAATATAATTCACCGGCACAGGGTTGCCCAGGAGGTTAGAAAATACCTGGATGCACAGGGTTTTATTGAAATAGAGACTCCTGTGCTTATTAAATCAACACCCGAGGGGGCACGTGACTTTGTAGTTCCTTCAAGGGTGCATCCGGGGTGCTTTTATGCACTGCCTCAATCACCCCAGACCTTTAAACAACTGTTAATGATATCGGGTTTCGATAAGTATTTTCAAATTGTCAGGTGCTTCCGGGATGAGGATCTCCGTGCTGACCGACAGCCTGAGTTTACCCAGATAGATTGTGAGATGTCTTTTGTTGAACAGGATGATGTGCTGAATGCTTTTGAAGGCCTGGCTGTTCATCTGTTCAAAGCAGTAAAGAATATTGATGTAAAGGAGAAATTTATTCGTATGACATACGAACAGGCTATCTCAGAATATGGTACAGATAAACCTGACCTTAGATTCGGGATGAAAATCACGGAAATACGCGATATAGCTAAAGGAAAGGGATTCAATGTATTTGATAAATCAGAATATATTGGAGGTATAGTTGCTACAGGTTGTTCTGATTATTCACGGAAGGAGCTTGATAAGCTTACTGATTTCGTAAAAAAACCCCAGCTTGGGGCCCAAGGCCTGGTATACGTAAAATATAATAAAGATGGCTCATTCAAATCATCTGTTGACAAGTTTTTTAGTCCTGATGATCTGAAGCAATGGACTGAAATCATGACTGCCCGACCGGGCGACCTGCTTCTTATACTGGCTGGTGATCGGATGGGTACACTTACGGCACTGTCTGAACTTCGTCTGGAAATTGGCAACAGTCTGGGCTTGAGAGATACAGAGCAGTTCAAAGCTTTATGGGTTGTGGATTTTCCCTTGCTGGAATGGGATGACGAAACAAATAGGTATTATGCAATGCACCACCCTTTTACATCACCAAAAACTGAAGATCTTCATATGCTTGAATCAGATCCGGGTAAAGTGCGGGCAAATGCCTATGACCTGGTAATTAATGGAGTTGAGATAGGCGGCGGATCAATAAGGATACATGATGCGGAGATTCAGAAAAGAATGTTCAGGGCTTTAGGCTTTACTGATGAGCAGGCCCGTAGCCAATTTGGCTTCCTGATGGATGCCTTCAGCTATGGTGCACCACCACATGGAGGTATTGCTTTCGGTTTCGACCGCTGGGTCTCACTTTTTAGCGGCTCGGAAACAATAAGAGACTTTATAGCTTTTCCTAAAAACAATGCCGGCAGGGATGTAATGATAGACTCACCTGCAACAATATCTGAAGAGCAATTGAAAGAACTTGGTCTGCACATAGTAAAAAAGGGGATATAAATAAGATATCCCCTTATGATAATAGCACTAAATATTTAAAAAGCATATCCAAAGCTGAAGCCAAAGGCTACCGAGGCTGTAGCTTTGTTTTGAAATGGCACGTCGAATATTTCTTCTGAATCTCCACTGGCTGTCCATTTACGGCTTTTAAGCCCCAGACCTGTAAATATATCAAGGGCAAAACCTCCGTTTGTTATCATCTGGTATCCAATAACACCATTGAAGTTCATTTTCATCATATCTATCTTATCCGAAGTATTATCCTTACTTGAAATAGAAGCGGCTGCATATGAGAAATGAGGGCCTACATATAAACCTTCAGGTGCTTCTGAGTCACGGCTCAGAAAAAATTTATACATTAACTGCCCCCTGAAACCACTTGTATTAATGCCACTGACATCTTCACCCTCATTTGTGAGTTCATCAAGGTTCAACAGGAGACTTGGCCCTAAATATGAAGCTCCCAAAGTTATTGATTGTTTTGGTAACGTTCTGGCTTCAAAAAGCACCTTGTATTCTCCTGTAATAGGGATAATTGTTACCCAGAATGGTCCACCAAGGGCTGCCAGCGGGTTTGTTTTTATCACAAATCTATGCGAGTTGTTTTCTCCCTGTGCCATTGTGGATGAAACACCGAGCATAACGATAATGATCATTAATAAAACTTTTCTGAATCCTTTCATGATTTCTCTTGTTGGTTATTTGTTTTAAAATACCTCCTAACAAAAATATTAAATTGTAATATATCTCATCAGAGGTGTTTTTCTTTAATTGTTAACAATTTAAGGCTTATACTTAACAAAACGGGAAATTTTATTCCTTCGTATGAAGAAATGAATATTTAATTGACAGGATTACCAATAAGTGTAGCCGGGGTGCAATCCATAATTTTAACATTAACATAATCACCCGGCTTGTAATCCCCGGCCGGAAATACTACGACCTTATTCTGTGATGTTCTGCCTGACAGGTCGTTCATTGATTTTTTTGAGAATCCCTCTACCAGCACTTCATAAATATTGCCAATGTCTTTCTTCTTGCTTTCCAGTGATAATTTATTCTGCAGCTCTATTATTTCATTCAGGCGTCTTGTTTTGACCTTTTCCGGAACATCATCCGGATATCTCCTTGCAGCCGGGGTTTCTGGCCTTTCATTGTAATTAAACATATAGGCAAAATCATATCCAACCCAAAGCATCAGGCTGAGGCTTTCTTTGTGGTCTTCTTCGTTTTCGGAGCAGAAACCGGTTATCATATCGGTGGAAACGGAACACTCCGGCAGTATTCTTCTTATGGCACTTATCCTGTTCATATACCATTCCCTGTCATATTTACGATTCATCAGTGACAGTATACGGCTGCTGCCGCTCTGAGAAGGAAGGTGAATATGTTTGCAGATATTATGGTAACGTGACATAACTATGAGAACATCGTCTGACATATCCTTGGGATGGGAGGTTGAGAAACGGATTCTGAGCAGGGGGCTTACCCTGGCTGTCAATTCCAGCAAGTCGGCAAAGCCTGTTCTATTTCCATTTTTTTCCCATAAATATGAGTCAACATTCTGGCCCAGCAAGGTTACTTCCCTGTAGCCTTTATCATAAAGCACCCTTAATTCATCCACTATGGTTTCAGGGTCGCGACTGCGTTCGGCTCCCCTTACGTATGGCACCACGCAATATGAACACATATTATTACAACCCCTCATTATCGATACAAAAGACGAAACGCCATTTCTGTCAAGCCTTACGGGTGATATGTCAGCATATGTTTCTTCCCTGGAAAGAAGCACATTTACAGCTTCATGTCCCCGATATGCTTCTCCTATTAAGCGCGGGAGGTCCCTGTAAGCGTCGGGACCGACAACCAGGTCAATCATTTTATCAGCTTTAAGCAATTGTTCTTTCAGTCTTTCCGCCATACACCCTATTACCCCCACAAGTATGCCGGGATTATTTTTTTTATGATGTTTGAAATGGTCGAGGCGGCCCCAGACACGTTGCTCAGCATTATCTCTCACGGAACATGTATTCACCAGTATAAGGTCGGCCTCATCCATCATGCTGGTTACCGTAAAACCTTCATCCTTAAGAATGGAGACAACGACCTCACTGTCAGCAACGTTCATCTGACATCCATATGTTTCTATGTATAATTTGCGGGGCATATATTAGAAACCTGGTAATAAAGGATTTTGTTCAGGATGCAAAAATATAAAAGACGAACGACAAACGACGAACGACGAAAGGTTTATTATTCTTTCGACATCGAATACGGGTATGAATCAGGTGATGTACCTCTTTCTTTATTTGGTTTATCAGACATAATGAATGCCAGCCTTCCACCTTTCAGAAGGGACTCATGTGTAAGATAATTCCTGTTGACAGCTTCGCCGTTAAGGGTGATATTTTCAATGTAATAAGATTTGCTGCCATTTCCTTCTGCAAGAATCTCAAGGGTGTTTCCTTCCGGCATTTCAATAGTCATCTTATCAAACAATGGT
>CAZSJH010000126.1:0-8633 GCA_964607105.1 uncultured Rikenellaceae bacterium
AAATTTTCGACTGCATACTTTACATTTTTTATTGGTGTAAAGATTGAATCTACAGCTATAAGGCCAAACTCTGAATCGACCGGTTGATTTTCTTCAGCGGGGACATATCCTCTTCCTTTTGTTATGCTTATCTCCATCTGGAGTTTTACATCCGATTCCATGGAGCAAATAAGCAGGTCGGGGTTTAATACTTCAAAGCTGCTCAGGTAATTATTCATGTCGCCTGCTTTGAATTCACTCTGACCGTTAAGAGTAACGACTATCTTTTCACTGTCTATTCCTTCAGTCATCTGTTTGAACCTTACCTGTTTAATGTTCAGAACTATATCTGTTACATCTTCAGTAACGCCAGCAATTGTTGAGAATTCATGGTCGACGCCCTCGATCTTAATAGTCGATATGGCAAAGCCTTCAAGTGATGAAAGCAAGATTCGTCTAAGGGCATTACCTACAGTAATCCCATATCCCGGTTCCAGGGGGCGGAATTCAAATTTACCATAATAGTTGTCCGCTTCAACCATTATTACTTTATCGGGCTTCTGGAATGCTAAAATGGCCATATATGCAATCTTAAATATTATTATTTCGAATATAATTCTACTATAAGCTGTTCTTTAATATCTTCAGGTATATCTTCGCGCTGAGGGGTATTCATGAACTTGCCAACCATCTGGGAATCGTCCCACTCGAGCCAGGAGTAACTCAAATGTCTTTTACCAGCCAGTGAATCCTGAACTGCCTCAAGTGATTTGGATTTTTCCCTTACGCCAATAATATCTCCGGCTTTAACTGATGAAGAGGGTATATTTACCACCTCACCATTAACTGTAATATGTCTGTGGGAAACAAATTGCCTGGCAGCTGATCTTGTAGGTGCGATACCCATCCGATAAACAACATTATCGAGTCTTGATTCAAGTAGTTGTAGTAATACTTCGCCTGTTACACCTTTACTGCGTGATGCACGCTCAAAGAGGTTTTTAAACTGTTTCTCGAGCACCCCGTAGGTATATTTTGCCTTTTGTTTTTCCTTCAACTGAACACCATATTCGGAAGTTTTCTTTCTTCTCTTCATATTACCGTGCTGTCCGGGAGGGTAATTTTTCCTTTCCAGATTCTTGTCAGTACCGAAGATCGGCTCCCCGAATTTCCTGGCTATTTTTGATTTTGGTCCTGTATATCTTGCCATTTAAAAAAAAGTTTTATTCGCTTTATTATTCATTTAGTTTATACCCTTCTCCTGTTAGGTGGGCGGCATCCGTTATGTGGCATTGGTGTAACATCTACAATTTCCATTACTTCAATACCCGAGTTATGGATTGTCCTTATAGCCGATTCCCTTCCTGAGCCCGGGCCTTTAACGAATACTTTAACTTTTCGAAGACCCAGGTCATAGGCTACCTTTGTACAATCTTCAGCTGCCATCTGGGCAGCGTATGGAGTATTCTTTTTGGATCCTCTAAATCCCATCTTACCTGCTGATGCCCAGGTTATGACCTGGCCTGAATTATTTGTCAATGAAATAATTATATTATTAAATGAAGAGTGGATATGAGCCTGGCCAACAGGTTCAATCTTTACCACTCTCTTTCTTGATGCTCCGGATTTCTTTGCCATAATCTAATTATTTAACAGCTTTCTTCTTATTAGCTACAGTTTTCTTCCTGCCTTTACGTGTTCGGGCATTATTTTTTGTACTCTGGCCTCTTACGGGCATTCCTGTTCTGTGACGTATACCGCGGTAACAACCAATATCCATCAGTCGTTTTATACTGAGCTGAACTTCAGATCTCAGTTCACCTTCAAGCTTGTATTCTTCATTCAGGACCCTTCGGATCTTTGTTAATTCATCATCATTCCAGTCCTTGACTTTCTTATCCAAATCAACCTTGGCCTTGGTCAGTACCTTACGGGCACTGCTTTGTCCAATACCATAAATATATGTCAGGGCTACTTCACCCCTTTTGTTTTTTGGTAAGTCTACACCTACTATTCGTGCCATATACCTTTTATTTAAAATGTGTGCAAAGTTATATAAATTATCCCTGTCTCTGTTTAAACTTGGGATTTTTCTTATTTATAACGTACAAGCGTCCTTTTCTCCTTACTATTTTACAGTCTGCGCTACGCTTTTTTACAGATGCTCTTACTTTCATTACTGTAATTGTTTATTTGTATCTGAATGTTATTCTTCCCTTTGTTAAATCATATGGCGACATTTCAACCTTTACCCTGTCACCTGGCAAAATTTTTATATAGTTCATTCTCATTTTTCCTGAGATATGAGCTGTTATAACGTGACCATTTTCGAGCTCGACCCTGAACATAGCGTTGGATAGAGCCTCAATAATTGTTCCGTCCTGTTCTATAGAAGGTTGCTTAGCCATATTATATACTTTTATTCAATTCTTCGTCAATAAATTTAAATGTCGTTAATCTATCAGCTTCATGTTTACCTACTGCTACTGCATATTCAAAATGTGCTGAAGGTTTACCATCAACTGTTCTCACCGTCCATCCATCGGTCATCTGTTTTACGCTCCTGTCTCCCATGTTTATCATGGGTTCTATACATATCACCAATCCTTTCTTCAGTTTAGGGCCCCTGCCTCTCCTGCCATAATTAGGTACTTCGGGAGCCTCATGCAGGTTTTTGCCCAGTCCGTGCCCAACTAGTTCCCGCACAACTGTATAACCTCCGCTCTCAGCTTTGGTCTGTACAGCCCACGATATATCTCCTACCCTGTTCCCGGAAATAGCCTGCCTTGTACCTTCCTCCAGTGATTCCCTCGTGTATTCAAGCAATCTTTCCTTTTCACCGCTTATCTCTCCCACGGGGAATGTAAAAGCACTGTCGCCATAAAAGCCATCAAGGATCACACCACAATCGATGGATATAATATCTCCATCTTTAAGTGTATATTCTGAAGGAATGCCATGGACCACTTCATCATTAACAGATGTACACAGAGTATTTGGGAAACTATTATATCCCTTAAACCCTGGAAGCGCTTTATTATCCCGAATAAATTCCTCGGCCAAGCGGTCCAGGTGCAGGGTTGTTATTCCCGGTTTTATTATTTTAGCCAGTTCAGCCAGTGTTCTCGACACCAATTGGTTACTCGCCCTCAATAATTCAACCTGTTCCTCTGTTTTAAGATGTAACATCAAAGAACGTTTTTTACATTGCCGATACAGCCCCGGCCCGGCCTTTTATTCTTCCTGACTTCGTCAAACCATCGTAGTGGCGCATCAGCAGGTGACTTTCAATCTGCTGCAATGTATCAAGTACAACACCTACCAGGATCAGCAATGATGTTCCTCCATAAAACTGTGCAAAAGGCGAGCTGACACCAAATTTCACAGCTATAGAGGGCAGTATTGCGATAATGGCAAGGAAGATTGAGCCCGGCAGGGTAATTCTCGACATTACCTGGTCAAGGAACTCCACTGTTTTTCTACCAGGTTTAACCCCGGGAATAAAACCACCGTTCTTCTTCATATCTTCTGCCATTTGAACCGGGTTTATTGTTACAGCAGTATAGAAATAGGTGAAAGCTATTATCAGAAGTGCTGTAACGAAGTTATACCAGAATCCATACATATTGGAAAAAGCAGATACAAAACCGGACATTTGCTCCGCAGAGGCGTAACCGGCTATTATGATTGGCAACATCATGATTGCCTGCGCAAAAATAATGGGCATAACACCGGCAGCATTTACCTTAAGGGGTATATATTGCCTTACACCTCCGTATTGTTTATTGCCGACTATTCTTCTGGCATACTGGACAGGTATTCTGCGTGTACCCTGTACAAGCAGGATCGTACCCAGGACAACCGCAAAGAGCAGGACCATTTCGAGCAAGAGCCCTACCAGTCCTCCTGAGCCATCAATCCTTACACCCAGTTCAAAAACGAAGGCCTGGGGCAGTCTGGCTATAATACCTATCATAATAATAAGTGAAATACCGTTTCCTATTCCCTTGTCTGTTATCTTTTCTCCCAGCCACATTATAAACATTGTACCTGCGGTCAGTATAATAACTGACGATAACTTAAACAGGCCTCCAGTCAATATGAAGGCGCTAGGCGGCAACTGGGCATGAAGGTTTGCAAGGTAAGTAGGAGCCTGGAGTAAAAGAATGGCTACTGTAAGATACCTTGTATACTGGTTCATTTTTCTTCTGCCACTTTCACCTTCACGCTGCAATTTCTGGAAGTAAGGAAATACAATACCAAGCAGCTGGATTACAATTGAAGCCGAGATATATGGCATAATTCCCAGGGCAAAAACGGAGGCCTGTGAGAAAGCGCCTCCCGAGAACATATCAAGCAGCCCCATGATACCTGAAGCTGTCTGATCTCTAAGAGCGTCAAGCTGTGCGGGATCAATGCCAGGAAGGGTAACATATTTACCAAACCTGTACAACAGGATAATACCGAGTGTATATATAATCCTTGCCCGGAGATCTTCTATCTTGAATATATTCCGTATTGTCTGAAATAATCTCATCCTAATTTATTTTAACTACTTTTCCCTTTTTTGCTTCAATGGCATTAACTGCTGCTTTTGAAAAAGCATGGGCATGCACTTCAAGTTTCTTATCGAGAGACCCTTTTGCCAGTATCTTAACCTTTGACTTTTTTGATATCAGCCCGGCGTCAATCATTGTTTCAACCTTAATAACATCAAGGTTTTTCTTCTCGGCCAGTGCCTGAAGTGTGCCAATATTTATTCCCTTATATTCAACACGGTTCAGGTTTGTAAAACCGTACTTGGGAACCCTTCTCTGAAGAGGCATCTGTCCACCTTCAAACCCTACTTTCTTCGAGTATCCTGAACGTGATTTCTGCCCTTTATGACCTTTCGTGGCTGTACCGCCTCTGCCTGTACCTTGTCCTCGTCCCAGGCGCCTGTCTTTTTTTACCGTTCCTTCAGCCGGTTTCATATTATTTAAGTCCATTTCAATCAGATATTTTAATTCCTTTAAATTTCCTCAACTTTCACCAGGTGTTTAATGGCATTCACCATTCCCATTATCTGGGGTGTAGCTTCATGCTCAATGCTCTGGTGCATTTTTTTCAGTCCCAGTGCTGCCAGTGTTCTTTTCTGGCGCTCAGGCCTTCCAATCTTAGACCTTACCTGTGTTACCCTTATCTTTGCCATAACGATATTTTTCTATCCGTTAAATACTTTATCCAGTGATATTGATCTCTGGTTTGCCACTGTATAAGCATCCCTCATTTCCGTAAGCGCTTCAAAGGTTGCTTTAACCAGGTTATGGGGGTTTGATGAGCCTTTGGATTTTGCAAGCACATTTCTTACACCCACACTTTCGAGCACTGCACGCATAGCTCCACCTGCTTTTACTCCTGTACCTTCAGAAGCCGGTTTAAGGAAAACTGAAGCTCCTCCATACTTGGCATACTGAACATGTGGTATGGTACCATTAATTACCGGCACTTTTATAAGGTTCTTCTTTGCATCTTCAACTCCCTTGGCTATTGCTGTGGTTACTTCATTGGCTTTTCCCAGTCCGTAACCGGCTACGCCATCTTCATTACCAACCACCACTATAGCTGAGAAGCTGAAAGTACGACCTCCCTTGGTTACCTTTGTAACTCTCTGGATACTAACGAGTCTGTCTTTTAACTCGAGATCAATAGTTTTTACTCTTTTAACTTCTTTATTCATATACATTTAGAATTTTAACCCGCTTTTACGTGCTGCTTCAGCCAGCGATTTGACCCTTCCATGATACTTATAACCACCCCTGTCAAATACTATAGTTTCAATCCCGGCTTCCTTGCACTTGTCAGCCAGCAATTTACCAACTATTTCTGCCTGGTCTATTTTGTTTCCTTTACTGGTAGAGGCAATATCTTTCTCTCTAGATGAAGCCGACAGGAGTGTTTTTCCGTTTTCATCATCAATAACCTGGGCATAAATCTGCTTATTACTCCTGAAAACTGATACCCTGGGCCTGTCAGAAGTGCCATAAATGGTTTTCCTTATTCTCAGTTTTATCCTCTTCCTTCTTTCTGTTTTACTTAAGCTCATCACTCAATTTTTAAATATTAAACACTTGCAGATTTACCGGCCTTTCTTCTGAGATGCTCACCGACAAACTTAATACCTTTACCTTTATAAGGCTCAGGCGGACGTAGTGATCTGATTTTAGCGGCAACATGTCCAATCAGTTGTTTATCAACACTGGTGATTGTAATAACAGGATTACTCCTTCTCTCTGTTTTGGCTTCAACCTTTATTTCACCCGGCAGTTCGATAATTATGTCATGTGACAGGCCAACGCTGAGCAGAAGCCTCTGGCCGTCAGCTTCAGCCCGGTAACCCACTCCGACCAGTTCAAGTTCCTTCTTATAACCCTCAGACACACCAACCACTGCGTTATTTATAAGTGCCCTGTACAAACCATGCAAAGACTTATGCTTTTTTGATTCAGAAGGACGCTTTACATTCACCGTATTATCCTCTACTTCCACCAATATATTCTTATCAATTTTTACTGAAAGTTCACCCAACGGGCCTTTAAGCTTCACTGTATTATCATCAGTAACATTCACTGTTACACCTGATGGAATACTCACCGGTAGATTTCCTATTCGTGACATTTTAAATATTCCTCATTTTAGTAAACATAACACAAAACTTCACCACCCACTTTAAGAGTCCTCGCTTCTTTATCCGTCATAACACCCTGAGATGTTGACAGGATAGCCACGCCCAATCCGTTAAGCACCCTTGGCAGTTCTTCCACGCTGGCATATTTTCTCAGGCCGGGGCGACTTATGCGCTCCAGTGATTTAATGGCGGACATCTTGCTTCTAGGGTGGTATTTAAGGGCTATCTTAATGTTACCCTGTGCACTATCATCCTCAAACTTATAGCTAAGGATATATCCTTTTTCAAACAATATTTTTGTAATATCCTTCTTCAGATTCGATGCAGGAATTTCCACCACCTTATGTCCGGCAGAAATAGCATTCCTTATTCGTGTAAGAAAATCTGCAATTGGATCGGTCATCTTTTCAATTTTTAAATATTAATATTACCAGCTGGCTTTCTTAATACCAGGGATAAGTCCTTCTGAAGCCATTTCCCTGAAGGTAATACGGCTAATTCCGAACTGTCTCATATAACCTCTTGGCCTGCCCGTAATACTGCAACGGTTGTGCAGGCGTATCGGGTTAGAATTTCGGGGAAGGCGGCTCAGCCCCACATAATCACCTTCGGCTTTAAGCCTGGTTCTTTTGGCTTCATATTTTTTTACTAGCCTGGCTCTTTTTACCTCGCGGGCTTTCATTGATTCTTTAGCCATAATATATCAGTTTTTCGTTGTTTTAAATGGTAAACCATAATAGCGCAACAGGGCAAAACCCTCCTCATCCGTTTTGGCTGAAGTAACAAATGTTATCTGCAATCCCATTATTTTAACCACCTTATCAATATCAATCTCAGGAAAAATGATCTGTTCGGTTATGCCCAGGGTATAATTACCCCTGCCGTCGAGCTTGCTGCTGATACCTTTGAAGTCTCGTATACGTGGCAATGCCACCCTTATAAGTCTTTCAAGGAATTCATACATTCTTTCTCTCCTGAGAGTAGTCATCACACCAATAGGCATATTCTTCCTCAGTTTGAAGTTGGATATATCCTTTGTTGAGAGTGTCTGAACAGCCTTTTGCCCTGTTATAGCTGTAACCTCCTCAGTACCAACTTCAATAAGTTTTTTATCGGCAATAGCCTGGCCTATACCCTGGTTAATTACTATTTTTTCCAGCCGGGGAACCTGCATTACGGTTTTATAACCAAATTCCTTCATGAGGGCAGGTACTATCTCTTCCCTGTATTTTTTTTGTAAAGTAGTCGTATACATTATTTTATCTCCTCTCCTGATTTTTTAGAATACCGGACAAGCTTATTTTTCTTATTCAGTCTCCTGCCCGCACGTGTTCCGTCACCTGAAGCAGGATCTACCAACATCAGATTTGAAATATGTATAGTAGCTTCTTTCTTTATTATGCCACCCTGGGGGTTCTGGGCATTGGGCTTGGTATGTTTTGAAACCATGTTCACACCTTCAACAATAGCCCTTTTCTTTTTCCTGTCCACTTCCAGGATGCGACCACGCTGTCCTTTTGATTCACCTGTTATTACTAAAACAGTATCTCCTTTTTTGATATGTAGTTTTTCTTGCATTGCTTTTAATTTTTATAACACTTCAGGTGCAAGTGATACTATTTTCATATATTTCTCACGTAATTCCCTTGGCACAGGTCCGAAGATACGTGTACCACGCACCTCGTTCAGGTTATTCAACAATACAACCGCATTATCATCAAAGCGGATATATGATCCATCGGGCCTGCGTATTTCCTTGTTTGTTCTTACTACCACAGCTTTGGAAACCATACCCTTTTTTGCCTCACCTGCAGGTATTGCGCTTTTAACGGTAACTATAACTTTATCACCTATGGATGCATACTTTTTTCTGCTTCCACCGAGCACCCTGATAACCAGCACCTCTTTGGCACCGGTATTATCGGCTACAGATAGTCTACTTTCCTGTTGTACCATAATTACTTGACTCTTTCAATTACTTCAACCA
>CAZSJH010000127.1:0-8511 GCA_964607105.1 uncultured Rikenellaceae bacterium
TATAACACCTGCTATCATCCCGGCCATGGCAACAAGCACAAAATTACTCACCTCGACCTCAAAGCCGAAATAATTCAGCAGGATACCAAAAAGCAATCCTGCATGGGCACCGGTAAACAGAGAAGGGGCAAAAATTCCTCCCACACCACCACTGCCAAAGGTTACCGATGTAGCAACGATCTTCAGTATAATTATCAGAGATAGGACAAGAATAAGTACCAGCAGGCTGTCTTTATATTCGAAATAGAAGGAGTCCTCAAAAAGATAATTATACTGGCCCGACAGGGCGCTGTTAATACCTTCATAACCCTCACCGAAAAGGGCAGGCAGAATGAAAATTATTATACCCAGGAAAATACCTCCCAGGAATAACCTGTTCCCCCACTTTTTTATCTGCTGGAATTTCTCTGCGATAAAAACGTATGCGCGGGTAAAGTAAACTGATATAAGCCCTGTAAATATCCCGAGGAAGATATAATACGGTACATCATTTACAATGAATCCTTCTTTCAATGTAAAGTTATACAGGAAGTTCTGACCCAGGAAAACATAAGACGTGAGCACAGCAGAAACACTGGATATTAACAATGGCACTATTGAAGCCATTGACAAATTGAGCATAATTACTTCAAGAGCAAATGCAATTGCGGCTACAGGTGCTTTAAATATAGCAGCCATAGCTGCTGCCGAAGCACATCCAAGCATAGTCATTATTTGTTTATAACTCAGCTTCAGCTTGCTGCCAAGGTTTGACCCAATGGCTGCACCTGTGGCCACCGCAGGGCCCTCCAATCCCACTGACCCACCAAAACCAACTGTAAGGGCACTGGAAATAATTGAAGAATACATATTATGCCCTTTTATATGACCATTGGTTCGCGATATTGCAAAAAGCACACCCGGTATGCCATGTCCCACTTCCTGCCTCAGAATATACCTTGTGAATATTACGGTAGCCAGTATACCTATTACCGGTAAAAGGAGGAAAAAACCATTATAATGTTCAAGGTTAAAACCCAGGGACAGGACTTTTTGGATGTAACGAACGAGAGTCTTAATGACAACAGCGCCAAGACCAGCCGATATACCTATCAATACACTTAAAATAATTACAAAGGTTCTGTCACCGATATTCCTTTTTCTCCAGATAAGGAACCTGTCTATCGCACGCTGTTTTGCCATATATGCAAATATAAAAACAATAACAACCTGAAATGCCTGTTTTTTAATTAAGTTTGCATTTAAGACCCTAGAATGAATGATTTTATAAGAGGAATAATATTTACTTTCTTATTACCGTGTGCCGCTTACCTGTCAGCCCAGGAATCACAGATACCTGAGCCTCCTGTACTTGATCTTGTGAGCGTGGATCCTTTTACCGGTCATACATCCTTATACTGGACCCCGAGCCCTTCTCCTGATGTTGCAGGGTACATAATATACCGTTTTATCAATAATGATGGTTATGCCATTGATACCGTCTTCTCACCCTATGTGAATTCCTATATAAACACCGGCTCAAATGCAGCATACTTCTCTGAAAATTATGTTATCAATGCATTTGATTCAGTATATTATTACGATCCTCTTTCTCCCAATACGAGCCCTTTTTCCAATCCCCTCAATACAATTTACCTTGAAGCAGCCATAGATAGCTGCAGGCATAAAATTGAACTGTCATGGAATGCTTATCTTACTGATTCACCCGAAGTGGATGAATACCGTGTTTATTTTTCCAGGAATGGCTCTGATTATGTGATTGAAGGGACAACAGCTGATACAAGTTTCAGCATTGAGTCTTTTGAATCCTATTCAGAATACTGCTTTTATGTTGAAGCTCTCCTTTCAAACGGCACATCATCACTGTCGAATCTCTTCTGCATAGATACTGACATACCTGCCCCACCCGCGTGGATAAATGCTGATTATGCAAGCTATAATGAAGACGGCTCGGTCGAACTCTCATTCACCATTGATCCTGCCACTGAATACAGCAGATACAGGATAGAAAGAAGCTCCAATATTTCATCAGGCTTTCTAAAAATCCATGAAACATACAATACGGTTGGAATTATTGAGTATACTGATAACGACCCTCCGGATGGAATAAAATATTACCGGCTAGCAGCACTAAACGCTTGTGGAGAACCAATTGTTTATTCAAATCAAGCATCCACCATTAATATAAACCTTAACATGGATGATGACCTTCTTACGCTTACCTGGAATGGATATTACAACTGGTTGGGAGGAGTATCTGTATACAGAATATTCAGGAATAACACCGGGTATTTTGAGGAGATAGGATCAGTAACGGGTAATGATACAATCTTTACGGATGAACTCAGGACCTTTATGTATGAAACCAGCAGGGAAAATATCTGCTACAGGCTTGTTGCCGAAGAAGATTTCAACCCTTATTTCCAGGATGCCACCAGCACATCGGATATAAAATGCATTGAACAGCCTGTAAAAATACACGTACCAAATGCATTTACCCCTGACAATAACCTGATAAATGATATTTTCAAGCCTGTTCTTTCCTTTACCCCTGTAAAATATATAATGATAATAAACAGCAGGTCAGGTATCACACTATTCCAGACTGATAATCACCTGGAGGGATGGAATGGAATGTCAGGGAACAGGAGATTGCCTGAAGATGTTTACATCTGGTTTATTGAAGCAGAAACACCTGACGGAAAAACGATTAGCAGAACCGGCACCGTAACTATTATTTTTAACCATTAAGCCTCTTTATAGGTTTATAATGAGCTTTATATTCGCTATATTTGCATCTATGCGTTTGTAATGAGAATATGGGGAACAAGAATATATTTACAGAGGAAGATCTCGCACTGATCAATAAAGAGTTTAATGCATTAAAAGACAACCTTATCAGGTGTAACACCCCTGAATGCATAGAGCTTGTCACAAAGGCATTCAACCTTGCCAACAAGGCACATATGAATATGAGGAGAAGATCAGGTGAACCTTATATTATCCATCCTATAGAGGTAGCTAAAATTGTTAATGCTGAACTTAGCCTGGGTGCTAAGTCTATTGCTGCTGCTCTTCTTCATGATGTTGTTGAGGATACCGATTATACCCTTGAGGATATTGAGAAACACTTCGGGCCCAAGATTGCATCAATCATTGACGGTCTCACAAAAATTTCTGGCAACTACGACAACAGGAATACTTCAAAGCAGGCTGAGAATTTCAGGAAGATGCTGTTAACCCTTTCTGACGATATCAGGGTCATACTTATCAAAACAGCTGATCGTCTGCATAATATGCGTACGCTGGATTCACTGCCTGAAAGGAAAAAAATGAAGGTTGCTGGGGAAACTATTTATCTCTATGCTCCCCTTGCTCACAGGCTGGGCCTTTTTGCAATTAAGACTGAGCTGGAAGACCTGAGTTTGAAATACCGGCATCCGAAAATATTTGATGAAATAACAAGGAAACTCAAGCACAGTGAGAAAAAGAACCAGGCTATGATAAACAGGTTCTCACTTCCTATAATTGAGCGTCTTGAAACTGAAAACCTTGATTTTGATATTACGGGACGGCCTAAGTCCATATATTCGATATGGAAAAAAATGCAGACCAAAAATGTCCCTTTCGAAGAAATATATGACATACTCGCTGTAAGGATAGTCTTTGAGCCTGTTGAAGGGATCTCTGAGAAAACTACATGCTGGAATGTATACTCAATAATCACTGATATATACATGCCCAAGCCTGACAGACTTCGCGACTGGGTAAGCAGGCCAAAAGCAAACGGGTACGAAGCCCTTCACCTGACAGTAATGGGCCCTCACGGAAGATGGGTGGAAGTACAGATCAGGAGTAAACGCATGGATGAATACGCAGAAAGGGGATATGCTGCCCACTGGAAATATAAAGGCGATAATTCACAGGAAAGCGAGCTTGATAAATGGATTAAAAAGATCCGGGAAATGCTGGAGAGTCCTAGCAGTGACCCTATTGAATTCCTTGATGAGTTTAAAATGAACCTTTTCTCTTCCGAAATAATGGTGTTTACTCCAAAAGGAAATATAATAACACTGCCAAAAGGTGCAACAGCCCTTGATTTTGCCTATGAGATACATACTGAAGTAGGCAACAATGCAATAGGTGCCAAAATTAATTACAAACTGCAAACACTAAATACCACTCTGCAGAGTGGTGACCAGGTTGAAATAATTACTAGTGATAAAGCCAAACCGGTAAAAGAATGGCTTGACTATGTTACTGTTGCTAAAGCTAAATCAGCAATAAAATATGCACTGAGAACAGAAATAAAAGAACTTAATGACAGGGGAAAAAGCATCCTTGAAGAGAAATTGAGAGAACTTAAGGTAACACATAATTCAGAGGTATATAATAAACTACTGCCGGGATATCAATGCATAAGCAGAGACGACCTTTATTCGAAAATAGGAAATGGAACCATCAGCCTGGATAATGTAAAGAAAATCCTGAAGAAGAACCCCAGTAGCCGTATTATTAAATATTGGGAATTACATATGCCAGGTTCCCAGAAAGAATCAAAGAAAAAGGATGAACCAGGAGAAGACAAAATAGATACAAAAGTACCCTACCTGATAAGGGAAAGTGTTGATGACCTGAAAAATGATTATGAAATCGCCAAATGCTGCAAACCAATCCCGGGAGATGAAGTCGTTGGTTATATTGCCTCAGATGGTAAAATAATCATCCATAAACCCAATTGCCCTGTCGCAGTAAAGCTGATGTCAAGCGAAGGGAACAGGTTGATTGCAGTAAAATGGACCATACATAAAATGGTCTCATTCCTCGCACAGATACACCTGGAAGGAATAGACAGAATAGGTGTGGTAAGTGATATTACTAACATTATATCACGCGAGCTGAGCGTAAACATGCGAAATATCACTATTACCGTAAATGGAGGCATATTTGAGGGAACAATAGATGTATATGTACATCATACTAAAGACCTCAATAACCTGATAATGAAGCTAGTAAATATTGAAGGAGTAGACAGGGTAAAAAGAATCGAAGATTTTAATTGACCCTTAACCGATACAGGGACCAGTAAATACTTTTTGTATTATAAAAAAATCATTTATTTTCGTTATTTTAATCTGGTTTAAATATGGTTAACGAAGAAACCAAAAAAACCGTAAAACAGATATTCACAGTATATCTGGAGAAGAAGGGGCATCGTAAAACCCCTGAACGTTTTGCCATCCTCGATGAAATATACTCCAGGTCGGGGCACTTTGATATTGAATCACTGTACATCTTTATGAAGAACAAAAATTACAGGGTTAGCAGAGCTACCCTGTATAACACTATTGAACTCCTCCTTGACTGCAATCTTGTTATAAAGCATCAGTTTGGAAAAAATATTGCACAGTTTGAGAAAGCCTATAATTGTGGACAGCATGATCATCTTATTGATAAAGAGACCGGGAAAGTTATTGAATTCTGCGACCCCAGGATTCATGAAATAATCAAAACAGCCTGTGAACTGCATAATTTTAACCCGCTATATCACTCTCTATATATATACGGCACGAGTAAGGATAAAAATGACTGATTGTATGTAATACAATAATTACATAATATGAAAAAAAGAACCATCCCGATAGCGATCATATGTCTCCTTTCTTTGATTTATGCCTGTGAGAGATCTGAGAATTTTGACCACATTTACCTTGAAGATTACAGTCTCCTTCGCTCCTACACAAGTTCTAACATTATCACCAGCCTGGAATTACTTCAAAGTGTTTATCCTGATATATCTGTACTTGCTGACAATATAGAATACGGCATCAAGGTATATTCAATTAGCTACAAAACTACTTTCCAGGGTGAGGAAATTATTGGTTCAGGATTATTAAGCATACCGGATGCAGAGGGTTCATTCCCTGTTATAAGTTTTCAGAACGGTACAAACACATGTCATTCAAATGCCCCCAGCATTAATCACAATAATTTACTATATTCTCTCCTCAATATGAACTCTGGTAATGGATTCATAATTGCTTTACCGGATTACATAGGTTTTGGTGAATCAGAAGAATACCTGCATCCCTACTTTCATACTGAGTCTACTGTCCAGGCTGTGAGAGATATGCTGCTCGCAGTTGAAGAATTAACTGACTATTTTGAAGGCTTGAGTATAAGCAAGGAATTATACCTGATGGGGTATTCTCAGGGTGGCTGGGCAACGCTTGCTACTCTAAAAAATACAGAGCATTACCCGTTGAAAGATTATATCCTGAAGGCCGCTTCCTGCGGGGCGGGAGCTTACGACCTGATGGACTTCACACATTACCTGTTTACCCTTGAAACCTACCCTACCCCTTTCTACCTTCCATACTATATTGAATCAAGGCGACAGAACAGTATTATTGATGATCCCCTGAGCCTCTTCTTCAAGGAACCATACGCCAGTATGATTCCGGAACTGTTTAACGGGTCGTTATGTAACAGCGAGCTGAACTCAAATCTGTCGAACAATATTTCAGAATTGCTTACAGATAATTTTATATCAAACTTTGACACGGGTAATGATTTCATTGCTCTCAGGAATGAACTAAACTACAGTAGTGTTATACCATGGCAAATAAATACACCATTATTAATTACTCACAGCAACGGTGACCGGAGTGTACCATTTAAACAGTCCCTTGACCTTTACAATAATCTGTTAAATGCCGGCACTCCTGAAAATGATCTTGAATTCATGGAAATTTATGATATCGATCATAATGATGCAATTATTCCATGGGGAATTAATACATTACTCTGGTTTTTAAATTTGAGAAACTGACTATTATGAATAGGATACCACCTGACACAATTCATCTGGGTATTGACATAGGATCAATATCAGTAAACACTGTACTTATAAATGAGAGTGGTGAAATTGTATTTGAAGACTATTCATATTGCCAGGGCCAGCCTTACAATGTAGTCCTTAATGTATTAAGGAGACTGGAAAAAGAATTGGGACTGACAGAATTTTCAACTGTCTCATTTACTGGCAGTGGCGGAAAACAAGCCTCGGAACTGCTAGGGGGTTTATTTGTAAATGAATTAATCGCACAATCTGTAGCAGTCTCAAAACTATACAATCATGTTCGTACCGTAATTGAGATAGGTGGAGAAGATTCGAAACTCATACAGTTTGAGCCTGACGGTGCACCTGAATCATCACGTTTATCGGATTTTTCGCTCAATAGCCTATGTGCAGCAGGAACAGGTTCTTTTCTTGACCAGCAGGCAAAAAGGATAGGAATAAAAATTGAAAATGAATTTGGTGAGCTGGCAGAAAAGTCAAAAAACCCACCAAGGATAGCGGGAAGATGCAGTGTGTTTGCCAAGAGTGATATGATACACCTTCAGCAGGTTGCAACGCCACTTCATGATATTGTTGCAGGTTTATGTTTTGCAGTTGCACGTAACTACAAATCCACACTTGGGAGGGGCAAAAAGCTGGAAAAACCATTTATTTTCCAGGGAGGTGTTGCTGCAAACACTGGTATGAAAAGGGCAATAACAGAAGTATTTGGCCTCGAGCCAGATGAACTGATCATCCCGGAACATCATGCTTCCATGGGCGCAATCGGTGCAGTATATAATAGTTTAAAGCACAGTCAAAATGGGAAAAAGTATAAGGGCACAGCTATTCTGGAAAAATATATCAAGTCTGGCAGCGGAAAAACATACCATCTTGAACCTTTGATCTTATCTGAAGCGGAATATAATAAAGATGTTAAGCCAATACCACCGGAAAAAGACATCCTGGATGTATGCCTGGGGCTGGATGTCGGGTCCCTGAGTACAAACGTTGTACTCATCGATAAGCATAATAATGTAATTGCTAGAAGATATCTGCCAACTGCCAGCAAGCCTCTTGAAGCAATCAGAAGGGGGCTCAGTGAGATCTATGATGAAGTGGGCACTCGTGTCAGGGTTATAGCAGCCGGGACAACAGGATCAGGACGATACCTGACGGGTGATTTTATAGGAGCTGATACCATACAGAATGAAATAACTGCACAGGCCACGGCAGCCATAGTATATGACAAGACAGTAGATACAATATTTGAAATCGGGGGTCAGGACTCAAAGTATATAAGTATAAAGAACGGCGTTGTGGTTGACTTTGAGATGAACAAGGTATGTGCCGCAGGCACCGGGTCTTTCCTTGAAGAACAGGCCGAAAAGCTTGGCATAAACATCAAGGAAGAATTTGGCAGGCTTGCCCTTGAATCAAGAAAACCTGTTAAGCTGGGCGATCGTTGTACGGTATTTATGGAATCTGACCTTAATTCCTACCAGCAAAAAGGTGCATATCTTGATGACCTGCTTGGTGGACTTGCTTACTCAATAGTACAAAATTATCTACAGAAAGTTGTAGGTGAAAAACTTATAGGTGATAATATATTCTTTCAGGGCGGGGTAACAAACAACAGGTCAGTTGTAGCTGCCTTTGAAAAGGTTACA